>JANXRM010000095.1 GCA_025353015.1 Hyphomicrobiales bacterium | reverse complement strand
GAGATCGCGGCACGAGCGTTGCGCGGTCTTGGGCTCAAAGCGCCGGGCGGCAAGCAGACTTCAACGCGTCAGTGAGCGGTGAGACATGTTGGACGCGGGACAATATTGACTGCCGCCGAGTATCGACGTCGTCTATTTCCGGATGAACGGCAGACAGTTTAATCCGACTTCCTGATCCGACAGCAATGGGTCAATCAGGTTACGCGTCAACAGCGTGATCTGCGCTGAGAAGAGATGACGGTCATAGGCTTGGTTGCAGTCTTCGCCGACGACTTCGGTCGGGTCAGTCCAGCTTGGGGGATGCTTATGAGGTTAACGGACGCAACGCGCATGAAGGAGAGATTGCAGGGCTGGCGAGCTGCCCTCGCCACACGAACGGCCGCTTTCGCGTCTAGCCTGTCGGCTTTGCTTTCCGGAGCAACGCTGATCGGTGTGGCTGGGCTCACAGCGATTGCGGTCGGCGCTCCCGGCGGCCCGGGCGCACCATTGCGGTCCACGGCCGTACCGATCGCGTCACAGCGCGTGAAGGCGATTAATGTCGCTCCGTCGCCGTCACAGACCACAACACTCTCGCAACCCCTAAGCCGGCGAGAACCGGTCCCCTCCAATCAGACGGTGGCCGTGCCACCGGCTGAAACGCCGAAGGCGCCCGGACCTACACCTCTGCTCGCACAGAAAACGGACGGCACTCAACAACATCAATCGGCAACCCCACCCGCACCCGACGCGTGGTCGTCGGATGAGGTTATGGCGGCACGCCATGACTGTGCGCGGCAGCTTGCGCCGCTTCACGCGACGGTCAAAGTCATGCCGCCGATCAAGCTTGGTCAATGCGGCGCGCCGGCACCAGTATCGATGCGCGCCGTAGGCCTGTCGAAAGTGGAGTTGCAACCGCCGGTAATTACGACGTGCGGCATGGTCGTGGCGCTGCATACGTGGATCGACTCTTTCGTCCAACCTGTTGCGAAGGACGTTTTCGGATCGCCCGTGGTACGCATCATCGGGGGCCCGTCCTACGCATGCCGGAACCGGAACAACCAGGCAGACGGACCGATCAGCGAGCATGCGTTCGCCAACGCGATCGACATTTCAGGTTTCTTGCTTGAGAATGGCCGGACGATTACGGTTCTCAGGGGTTGGGGTGCGACGGTGCGCGACCAGACTTCCGGCAATGGGTCCGAAGCGACGAAAAAAAGTGTGCCGAGCAGTCAGTTGGTCTTGCCTGGATGCGCGCAGCATTTGGCTGCACCCGTTGGTGCGGCGCCGTCGGTCTCACCCGCTCCCACAGCGCCGGCAGTTCCCACGACACCGACACTATTACCGGTGGGAACCGACGAATGCCGGTTTCTGCGTCGGCTTCATCAGGCTGCGTGCGGGATTTTCAGCACCGTGCTGGGACCTGAGGCCAACGATTTTCATCGAAATCATTTCCACTTTGATCTCAAAGCGCGGAAATCTCGTGCTTTCTGTGAGTGACGCCGCGAGCTGAGACGGAAGGCTAACGTTACGCGCAACCGATTTTCGAGCTTCGATTGTGAGACTGATCTACTGAGCCCTCGCCATCGAGTCCGATGGTGCCCTTGCGCGTCGCATCGCCGGGGACATCGAACTCCAGTGCTTGCTGCTCGATCTTGGCCACCGTCTCGAAGGACCGGTCGCTGAGGCCCAGGCGATCAGCCGAGCCAGGGTGGCGCCCGACCTCAATGCGCTGCGCGACCAGCTGCTCGGCATCGTCGCCGCCGAGGAAATCGGTTCTCCACCACCGCGAACATCGGTCCTATAGCAAGAGCGAACGAACGGCTCCGGATCGCGCATGATCCGGAGCCGCACGCGTCTTTACTTGACGCTCCAGGGCAGGCCCTGACGCGTGTCCGGGGGCACCATCAAGTGCCGTTGCAGCCGCAGTCGCCGTTCGTCGGAGCCGGCGTCGGCGTGCTGCCGCCCGCGCTCGACTTGCCCGTCAGGAAGCACACCGTGTTCACCTCGGTGCCGACGATGTTGGTGATGCTGACGCAGTCCTTGCCCTTCATCTGCGTCTCCGAGATGCGGCCACCGGGCGGCGCCCGCCAGGTCTGCTGCGAACCGTCGGCGTGGATCAGGGTCAGTTGCTTCGTATTCATGGTCTCGTCCTCCGTTTCAGATCAGTAGATTGCGGTTACTTCTTCGCGGCGCCGTAGAGCGGATTGACCTCGCGGCACACGTTGCAGTCGTCGGCCGTGACCGCCGCCACATCGGACGCCCTGTGACGCCCGATCTCCTTGTCGCCGAACAGCCCGCGCTGCACGACGACGATGTCCGTCCCCTGTTTCTCGACGCGATTGACGCCGAGAAGCTGGCTCTCGTAGCGCCGCGTGCCGCCATCGGCGCGGGTGATTTCGACCGCACGCGAGCCGCCGACCACAGTGCCGTCGGCGAGGGATTGCGGGCCCTTATCGCCGATGAAGCAGGTGGTCTCGTTGCCGAGCAGGCGATGCTCGGTGACGCACAGGCCGTGGCTCGATTCCGTGATGTCTGCGCTCTTGGCGAAGGTGCGGGTCTGGCCGTTCGCGGTGACGATCGTCTTGCCGAACGGGCCGAAGCCCGTCTTCCTGATGGTTGCCATGGGGTCTCTCCTTGAAAGTTGGGGTAATGGAATCGCGTGTTGCTTCAGCGTGGCCCGCCGTTGAGGAGCCACAGCACGACGAAGGCGCCGATGATCCACCAGAAGGCGCCGCCGCTGCGTCGGTTGGGTCGCCAGCTTTGCGTGTCCTGACGCAGTTTCTTCAAATCCGGCTCCCGCATCGTTCAACCTCCATCTCTGCGTTTATTGCCGTTGCATCGACGCGACCGCGCATGGTCGCGATCGGATCGTCCTGGTAGCGGTCTGGCCCGCACGCCGGGCAGTCCGGATTGCGCTCGACGCCGAGCCACACCGACTGGAAGGCGTATTGACCGGCCGCATCGCGCATTGCCTGCGGAAACAGCCAGTAGTCCGGCTCCATGCCGAACAGCACCACCGAGTGGCGCGCCTCCAGCGCCTTGATGATGAACTCGGCTCCCGAACTCGCGGGATCGCGGACATGTGCCGCCAGCAGCGACAGCGCGATCTTGACCGCCGCCGCCGAGACCAGCCGGATGTCGGAGGCCAGACCCGGCTCGGCCTTCAGCCGCTGCGTGCCGTAGTCCTTCTCGCGAGCGACCGGATTGTTTGTGCCGGCCGTAAACCGCGCCGCGCCGGCGTAGCATTCGAAGCAGGGCGTGAGCCCCGGCACCGAGATCACCACCTCGCCGCCCTTTGCACCGCGATACAGCCCAACGAACAGCGCGGGCTTTTTGTTGTGCTGCGAGATGCGGTTGACCAGTCGCTGCGCCGCCGGATCATCGGTCGCGGCAACGATCAGGTGCGCATCGTTGACCGCCGCCTGCAGGATTGCGCGCGGCATCTCCTGCAAGGCGTAAGGGTGCGACGTGATCGTGATGTCCTTATGAATCCTGCGCAGGATCGTGGCCAACGCCGGGGCTTTGGCTTTGCCGATATCATCAGTGCCGTAGAGCGTACGCGACAGGTTGTGTGGCTCGACCTGGTCGTGATCGATGACGGCGAGGTCACCGATGCCGCCGCGCACAAGGCTGTCGGCCATCTGCGAGCCGACCGAGCCGGCGCCGACCAGCAGCACGCCCGTCTCGGACAGCGCCGCCGGCAACAGTCCGGCATCACGGGCACGCAGTGCCGTAAAGCCCGATTTCGTCATGGCTGTTGCCAGCGTCATGGGTCTCACTCCCTATTGATTGTAGTTGAAGGGGAAGGTGCCGGTGGCCAGTGCCGTCGACATGCCGTTGGCCCACACCACGCTCTTGGCGTAGGCCGTATCCAGGGTCGGCCGGCCACCACCGCTGCCATTGCCGAAACAGATGCTGCCGTTCCCGTGCAGGTGGCCCGAGTGCACGCTCTTCCACTTGCTCTCGAGCGCCGGCTCTAGCACCAGCACCTGGTAGGCACTGCCGTCCCAGTAGGCGAACATCTTGTAATAGCGGCCGAACGCGCACTTGAAGCCGTAGAGCCAGCCCTCGTCATGCCGGAGGCGTGCTACGCCACGACGCCGTCGCGGCTCTTGATCCGCTTGGTGCCGGACGGCATCTTGTTTCCAGCCACCCGCGCCTCGTCGGAGAGCCGGTCGGCAAACGTATCCTGCTGCACGCGGGACAAATGCCGGGTTTCGGCGGGCGACACCTCATCGCCGAATTTGACGCTGCCGTCGCGGTCGACGTGCACCTGCTTCGACTTCGCAGTCGGGTCGGTATCGCCGGTTTGCTGCGCCTCGTGCATCTTGTCGCAGAGTTTATTCAAATCGACATTGCGCGCACTCATGTCTGGGCTCCTTGTTTGCCGAACAACGACGGGATCAGGGCATCCACCAGCGCCGGACCGCCGTCCCAGGTCATGCGCCAGTCGTGGGCCAACTCCTCGACATCGAGAAATCCAGCACCGTTTCGTCGCCGCAGCAGCGCGATCGGCCGCGACAGCGGGAAGCTCGGGGGCAGCAGCAGCGTCAGCCGGAAGGGTTTGCCTTCCAGTGCGCGCGTCAGGTACGGCACGCCGTTGAGCGTGCTGAGCGAGGCGGTCGCCGAGAACGCGGAACCGGTGTGCTCGGTGAGCGCGGCTCTGAGGTTGGCGACCGCAGCATCGACCGGCAGCACCGTCGCCTCGGCCGCTTCGACATCGACGCCGCCAGTCTCGCGCCGCCATGCTGCCCAGCAGGTCATGCGGGCGTTGGCGCCGAGAGCGATGACATTGAGGCCATCGTGATTGTTGCGTGGCCGCCCGGTGATGATCGGGGCGACAAGACAGTCGAGCCGCGTATTGGCCTTCAGGGCACTCGCGAACGCCAGGAGATCGGGACCGGACGGACGATCCGTCGTCGCTGGATGCGAGTGCGCCATCCCGACCAAGCGCACCGGCTCCTCGCGCTCGACCTTCTGGACGAGATCGGTGAGGCGCGCCGACGGGCGGTAGGTGGTCGACGTCGTCTCGGCATCGGCGTCGTAGATGAAATGCGTGATCAGATTGGAATTGCGGGGGCCGAGGAGGGCGCCGCCGCGCTCGGGGGCGTGATCCCCGATCGCAGCCGCAATCTCTCCCATGACCCCGTCGGTGAAGACGGGCATCTGATGCCTCCTCGGTGCTCATCGCTGAGCTGTTGCTAGTGGGACCGCGCTTGGCTGGCGCGGTGGAATGGGTCTCGAAAAGGCCTGCCGGTCGGCGTTGTCGGCGCCGTCGTTCAGGCCGTCGTCGTGGTAAAGAATGTACTCGCGAACGTGGCGGACGTCTATTTCAGTGAGCAATTACAATAGTTTACAGGCATGCCGCTCATTCGGCTGCAATGGGCGGTATTTGACAGCCGATCTTGGTCGCGACAAAACGACGCATATCTTGTACGCCTGCAATCGCACGGGGTGCGTCTCGGCAAAGGGGACATGACAACGCTCCGCGACCTATCCTCCAGCGATCCTGTAGACCGAAGCGCGGCTGATGCCGTAACGTCGGGCGAGGTCCTGGCGGTTGGTGGTGGGGATGGCGAACTCGGATTTGAGAGCGGCAGTCTGCTCCGCCGACAGCTTCGACTTGGCGCCGAACTTGACGCCGGCTGCTTTGGCGCGGGCGATGCCCTCAGCGGCGCGCTCCTTGATCAGGTCGCGCTCGAACTCGCCGATCGCGGCCAGCATGTGGAACAGCAGGCGGCCGGTCGGACTGCCGGTATCGATGGATTGGTCAAGGACGACGAGATCGACCTTCTTGGCGGCGATCTCCGCCGTGATTTGACTGAGGTCGAGGACGGAGCGGGCGAGACGGTCGAGCCTCGTGATGACGAGTTGGTCGCCTTCGCGGATGAACGTGAGGGCTTGGGCCAGCGCCTCGCGCTCATCGCGCCATCGTTTGGCGGCATGGCCGCCCAAAGAACCGCCGCCGCTCCTCTTCTCCTCGAAGATCATGTCGCAGCCGTGGCGGGCGAGCTTGTCGAGCTGGATGTCCAGGCTCTGCCCGACCGTCGAGACGCGGGCATATCATATTCGCATGTGTCTTGAATGTGTTAGGGGCTATCGAGACCGCATCGCGAGACGCGATCCGAGACACAGTCTATGCAGGATCGGCGGGAAGGCAAGTCGGTGTCTCGGAATCCCTAGGATGTGGGACCAACAGGATTGTTGCCCGCTACGCTGTCGCGGACGCCGGACTTCCGCAATACATCCGATACGATGAGCATCGGCACCTTCTGCGGATGCGGGCAGATGTCGGGTCGCCCGAGGGACTTTCACCCCCGGGCGCTCCCAGAACCGTGCGTGACCCTCTCGAGTCACACGGCTCCCGATGTCCAGCCGTTGCCATGGCATAGCGACCAATGCGCGAAGAGCTTCGGCGTCTTCCGGCGCAGCCGGTCGAACCAGTCTCTCGCTGCCTTGGTCCAGTGAACCATCCGCTTGTATTTGCGGCGCGCCCACCTGATGACATAGGCGTCGATCCTGCGCAGGGTCGGACGCAACCGCGTCCGGTAGAAGTGGCTGTAGTAGGTGATCCAGCCGCGGATCTTCGGATTGTACATCGCGGCCAGTTCGTCCAGTGACTTGTCGCTGCGGTGCTGAAGCGCCCAGTTGCGGATGTCGCGGCCGATACGCATCAGCGCCTTCAGACTGGCAGCAGGCAGGAAGCTGTGCGTGAAGACTTGGCCTTTCCGCGTGTTCCACGTCGTCTTTCGGGCACGGAACTGAAAACCCAGAAAGTCGAAGCGGATGTTCGGATAGTCGCCGCGCCGGACACATCCTTGCAATAGACGATCTGCCGGCGTCATCGACATTTCCTCCGATGACACAGCCGGCGACCTCTCATTGCATTGGGCAGAAAGCAGCGGCCCGGCCCTGCGCCATCCGCGAGGGCTTCCCGGGTTCGGTAGCACGCTATTGCGCAGCAGCATCGAGGGCCAGCTGGGCGGCACGATAGACATCGACTGGCGGGAGGCAGGGGCCTACATCACGCTTCGTGTGAGCAAGGCCAGACTTGCAACGTGACGCTTAACTTTTGCGAGTTCTGCGGGAGGCGTGATTTCGAGTGAACTGCCAGTGGCGCACGACGCATTGAACCGCCTCCACGACGTCCCGTCTTTGCGATAACAGAACCGCTGTGGTGTTTGTGAGGCGCACTACTTCGTCCGCAGGCAACGATGCCGTGGGCTCGTCCAGCACCAGCACGTCGGC
>JANXRM010000094.1 GCA_025353015.1 Hyphomicrobiales bacterium | reverse complement strand
GCCGACGTGCTGGTGGAGAATTTCCGCACCGGCACGCTGGAGAAATGGGGCCTCGGCTGGGACGTGGTCTCGAAGCTCAACCCGCGGCTTGTCATGTTGCGCGTCACCGGCTTCGGGCAGACCGGCCCCAATCGTTTCCGGCCGGGCTATGGCACGGTGGCGGAGGCGTTCTCGGGCTTTGCGCACGTAACGGGGCTGCCTGACGGTCCGCCGACATTGCCGCCATTTGGTTTGGCCGACGGGATCGCCGCCTATCACGGCGTATTCGCCATCATGTTCGCCATCTACGAGCGCGACGTGCAGGGCTCGGGCAAAGGCCAGTTCATCGACCTCGCGCTCTATGAGCCGCTGTTTTCGTGCCTTGGCGCCCAGGTCTCGTCCTTCGACCAGCTCGGCGTCATCCAGAACCGCACCGGCAACCGCTCCTCGAACAACGTGCCCCGCAATGCCTACAAAACCAAGGATGGCCGCTGGGTGGCGCTGTCGACCGCATCACCCTCGATCGCCCGGCGCGTGCTGAACCTGTGCGGTGGCGAAGGCACGGCCGACGATCCGCGCTATGCCACCAACACCGAGCGCGTCAAGCGCATTGACGAGGTCGACGGCATGGTGGCGTCGTGGATCGCGGCGCGCACGTTGAAAGACGTCCTCGACGGCTTCGAGAAGGTGGAGGCGGCAATCGGCCCGATCTATGATGCCTCCCAGATCGTCGATGACCCGCAATACAAAGCGCGCGAGAGCGTCATCAGCGTGCCCGACCTGGAGTTCGGCCAGATCAAGATGCAGAACGTGTTTCCGCGCATGTCGCGCACGCCTGGCCGCATTCGGTTCCCCGGCGCGAGACTTGGCCAGCACCAGGACGAGGTCATCGGCGAACTCGAAAAAGCCGGCAAGATCAAGCCGGAGATAGCCATTCGCCTGCGCGCGATGACCGCAAAAAAGCCAGCAAACAAAGGGTGAGCCGTTGGAGTTGGCGTAGGTTGGGCCAAGCTCTTGCGCGACGCAACATCGCTTGCTCCGAGCGTAGGTGGATCCATCCCACCCCTCAAAACAACCGCACGGCCAGAATCCACGCCGTCACGAAGATCGGCGACAGCGCTGTCGAGAGCACCACGGCGGTCGACAGGAACTCGAACTCGGTCTTGTATTCGGCGGCGAAGATGGTGATCAGCACGCCGACGGGCGTGGCGGTCGCGACCACGATCACGTCGGAGACGTCGCGCGGCAGGCCCATGGTCTGGCAGATCCACCAGGTCAACGCCGGGGCTGCGAGAAACTTCAACGACAACACCAGCAGTTGCGGTCCCCACTCGAAGCGGACGGCATTGGTGGCCGCGACCTGGGCGCCGAGCGTGTAGAGCGCCAGCGGCGTGAAAATGCTTCCGAGCAATTCCATCGGCTGCGACAGCAGCGGTGGCAGCCGGATCTCGAAGCCGCGCAGCAGCAGCCCGAGGACGATCGACGGGATCAGCGGCGTCTCGAACACGGCACGCAATTTGGCAAACCCGCCGGTGCCGGGTGGCGCCAGAATCCAGACGCCGACCGTGCACGTGAGAATGGCCATCAAGGCGGTCAACACCGACTGATAAATCAGGTAGTCGGCGCCAAAGGCCAGCAGCGTTACCGGCACACCAAAAAAGCCGACGTTGGCGTAGGCGGTGGCAAGCCCCATGACGGGCCCGAGCCCCCAGCGCATGCGGCAGATCATGGCGACAAGCCAGCCGAGCGGGATCAGAATGAGAAACTGGACGAGCCCGAAATAAAAGACCGGCCAGACCACCGAGATCGGCTGATTGCCGCTGGAGAGAAAATGCACGAAAAACGCGGGCATCACGACATAGACCTGCAGCCGGTTCAGCGTGCCGACGTCGAGCTTGAGCTTGGGTTGCAGCAACCAGCCGAGCGCGACCATGACGATGATCGGCAGCGTGACCCTGGTCAGGATGTCGAGAAAAATCGCCATCGAATGCTTTCCATCCCGGCTGTGGTCATGTGCGCCGTCCCGCTTCACTAGCGAAACACCAGGCTACTGAACAGACTGTTGTGATGGCAATCCAGCGACATAACCCGCGGCACGGCCGCTCATGCATCGCGCTCAGGCCAGAGATCCGTTTGCCGCAGCGCCTCGCCAAGCACGATCGCCGCCGAGACAGCCACGTTGAGCGAGCGCAGCCCCGCCTGCATCGGGATGCGCACACGCGCGTCGGCAGCGGCATGGACCTCATCGGGCACACCCGCACTTTCGCGGCCGATGAGAAGGGTATCGTCCGGCCTGAACTGGAAGGCGTGATGTGCAATGCTGCCCCGCGTCGTCAGCAGGACAAGGCGGGACCGCGCCGTCGCCTGCTGGCGGGCCACCTGGAAAGCCTCGAAAGACTGATGCCGCTCGATGGCGACGTGAGCCAGGTAATCGAGCCCCGCGCGCCGCAAGCTCCGATCGGTCATGTCGAAGCCGGTTGGACCGATGACATCGACAGATACACCGAGACAAGCGGCCAGCCGCAACATTGTGCCAGCGTTTTGGGGGATGTCAGGCTGATAGAGGGCAAGGCGCATGGAACCTCCCGGTCGGGGTCATGGTAAAATGCTGGGCCGGAATGAGGTCGCGGGGCAGCCGCACGTCCAGGTGGTACCCATGCGCCAAATTGCCTCCGGAAGGGACGCCTTCCGCGCCTTGTGCGGCCAAGTAAAGGGTGCAAAAAGGGTCGCGCGTCAAAACGTCCTGTCCGTGGGAGCGCAGGGCACATCTATCATCAACGGACCGTTTCCCGTCCATCAATGCCCATCCGTCAACGATTGGCATCAGAGATGGGCACCAGGAATGGGGCACGCCTTGATGAGCGCTCCTGTTCCGCGTGGTCTTTGGATACCTTTCGCGCCGTCCAAGCCGGACGGCCCGGTCAATGCGCCCCGGTCAATGGGCATGGATGAATATAAGGAGGCCGTTTTGGCGTCTCAGAAGGATCACACAAGCGTAGCGGCAAGTTCCGCGGCAATGCCAGCTGGCGCGCACGGAAGCGAAGGCGCGTCACGTCGCGACTTCCTGACCGTGGCTGCGGGCAGTTGGGCGGCTGTCGGCGCGGCGGCGACATTGTGGCCGCTCGTGCAACAAATGAACCCCGATGCCTCGACACAGGCGCTGTCCTCGATCGAGGTCGATCTGGCGCCGATCAAGGAAGGTCAGGCGATCACGGTCATGTGGCGCGGCAAACCGGTGTTCATCCGCAATCGCAACAAGGACGAAATCGCCAAGGCCGAGGAGACCAAGCTCGGCGACCTGGTCGACAAGAGCGCGCGCAACAGCGCGTTGCCCGACAAGGCGACGGCGGCCGACGTCAACCGCGTCAAGAAGGACAAGCCGAACTGGCTGGTTCTGGTTGGCGTGTGCACGCATCTCGGCTGCATCCCGAAAGGCCAGACCATCGCCGACGCGAAGGGTGATTTCGGCGGCTGGTTCTGCCCATGCCATGGCTCGCACTACGATACGTCTGGCCGCATCCGGAAGGGTCCTGCCCCGCAGAACCTGCCCGTTCCGGCGTACGAGTTCATGTCCGATACCAAAATCAAGATTGGCTGAGGCGCCCGGCGGCTGCGACGTAGGCATCCGTATTGGGGCATCCGTAATGGGGCATCCGAAGGCGAAGAGATATCACCCATGGCAAATCACGAGCAGACCTACAAGCCGTCGTCACGCTTCGAGCATTGGCTGGATGACAGATTGCCTATCGCGCGCATGATGCACGGGCAATTTGTGGACTTTCCGACACCGCGCAATTTGAACTATCTGTGGACGTTCGGCGCCATCCTGATGCTCTGCCTCGGCGTGCAGATCATCACCGGTATCGTTCTGGCCATGCATTATGTGCCAAACGATGCGATGGCGTTCAACTCGGTGGAGCACATCCGCCGCGACGTGAACTATGGCTGGCTGCTGCGAAATATCCACGCGGTTGGCGCCTCGATGTTCTTCATCGCCGTTTATATCCACATCGCCCGTGGGCTCTACTATGGCTCCTACAAAGGCCCGCGCGAGGTGCTCTGGATCCTCGGCGTTATCATCTACCTGCTGATGATGGCGACCGGCTTCCTCGGCTACACGCTGCCCTGGGGACAAATGAGCTTCTGGGGCGCCACCGTCATCACCAACCTGTTCTCGGCACTCGACTCGGTCATTCCGGGCCTCGGCTCCAAGATCGTGACCTGGCTGCTCGGTGACTACGCCGTTTCAACCTCGACCTTGAACCGGTTCTTCTCGCTGCATTACCTGCTGCCGTTCGTGATCGCAGGCGTCGTCGTGCTGCATATCTGGGCGCTGCACGTGGTCGGCCAGAATAACCCGACCGGCATCGAGATCAAATCCGAGAGCGACAGCGTGCCGATGGCGCCCTACGCCATCATGAAGGACCTGTTCGCGATGTTCGTCTTCCTGATGGTATTCGCCTGGTTCGTGTTTTACGCACCGGACTACTTGGGGCACGCCGACAACTATATCGAGGCCAACCCGCTGGCGACGCCGCCGCATATCGTGCCGGAATGGTATTATCTGCCGTTCTACGCGATCCTGCGCGCCGTGCCCTCGAAACTTGGCGGCGTCGTGCTG
>JANXRM010000356.1 GCA_025353015.1 Hyphomicrobiales bacterium | reverse complement strand
ATGCCCTTGATGACCCAGTAGAGCGAACCGCCATCGAGCAGCTCGTCGCGGCGCTTGGGCATCTGGAAGGTGCGGTGGAACAATTCCGGTTTTTGGCCCTCGCGCTTCATCTGGGCGAGACGTTCGGACTGCCAGCCCGCGAGATCCTCGATCGACTCGCAGCCGACGCACAGTTTGACGAGATGGATGGGCATGAGGCCTCGTGCGGTGGGGACGCTGCGAACGCGAGTTGAGGTTCGTCCCTATCAGTCTATCGCATCGGCCTGCGAGGGTGAAACAGGCGTGAACCACGACCTGTGGATGATTGGCTTAACCACACCGTGGCGTTGAGTCTGCCAACAGGGGCAAATTTCGGGGTTTTCACGGGGCGAACCTTGCATGCGCGAACGCGAGGGGCTACGGGATGGAGCCTCGCGCTTTACTGCCCGCTGGCCCGGCGCTTGACGCCCCAGCACAACGCCCAAGAGGATTTATGGTCGCCTCCGCCCTCATGAACGTCATGGTTGCCGCGGTGCGCAAAGCCGGCCGCAGCCTCTCGCGGGACTACGGCGAGGTGGCGCAACTTCAGGTTTCGATCAAAGGGCCGGGTGATTTCGTGTCGGCGGCCGATATGAAAGCCGAGGACATTCTCTACCGCGAGCTTGCCAAGGGGCGGCAAGGCTATTCGTTCTTGATGGAGGAGCGCGGCGCGGTCGCAGGCGACGACAAGACCCACCGCTGGATCGTCGATCCTCTAGATGGCACCACCAACTTCCTGCACTCGATCCCGCTGTTTGCGATCTCCGTTGCCCTGGAACGGGAGGGCGAGATTGTTGCGGGCGTGATCTACAACCCAGCGACGGATGAACTCTATACCGCCGAAAAGGGCAAAGGTGCCTTTTTGAACGACCGCCGCCTGCGGGTTGCGAGCCGCCGGTCGCTTGCTGATTGCGTTTTGGCGGTCGGCATTCCCCCGCGCGGCCGGCCAGGGCACAAGCAGTTCCTGTCGGAATGTGCGGCGGCGATGCGCGATACGGCCGGTGTCCGCAGCACCGGGGCTGCCTCGCTCGATCTCGCCTGGGTCGCTTCGGGCCGGTTTGATGCCTATCTCGAGCGCGCCTTGAAACCCTGGGATATCGCGGCCGGCATACTGCTCGTGCGGGAGGCCGGCGGCAAGGTTACGGACACGGCGGGCGGCGACAAAATGCTCTCGACGGGCAACGTGCTTGCGGCCAATGCTCAGATTCACAAGCACGTTTCGTCTTTGTTCGAGATCTGACGCAGAGCCTCGCGTTTGGCCTGCCAAACCGTCCCCCGGGTATGTGCTGCAACGGGATATGGCCCTTCGCCTCCGAATCGGCGGAATAATCGGGAGCATAGCCGCGGTTGCGGCGGCAATACTGATGCCATGATCCGCCGCTAGCATCATCGAGCGGTGTTCATACCCGGGCGGAGAGACTGAATGGCCAAGATGCGAAACATCGATTCCGGCTCCCGGCCGCTGCATCGTGTACTGAACACGCCGGCGCCTTTTCTCTGGGGCATGGTGATCTTCCTGACGCTGGTCGGCTTCCTTGTCGCCATCATTTCTAAGCAGCTTATCAAGGCCTTTGCGACCAACCCGATGCTGATCGGGTTGATCCTCGGCGTCCTGCTTATCGGTATCCTCAGGGCGTTCGGGCAGGTGGTGCGGCTCTATCCGGAAATTCGATGGGTCAACGCCTTCCGCATCGCTGACCCAGGCCTTGGAGTTGAAAATCAGCCGACCTTGCTCGCACCTATTGCGACCATGTTGCGCGACCGCAAAGGGCATTTATCGCTGTCGACCACGTCCATGCGGTCGATTATGGATTCGATCGGTGGCCGCCTCGACGAGGCGCGCGATACCGGCCGTTATCTCGTCGGCCTCCTGGTATTTCTGGGACTTCTCGGGACATTCTGGGGGCTGCTCGACACGATGACGTCGGTTGGCAATGTCATCAACTCACTCGATACCAAACAGTCCGACAGCGTGATCGTGTTCGAAGAGCTGAAGCAGGGCTTGGCTGCCCCCTTGAAAGGTATGGGAACGGCCTTTTCGTCGTCGTTGATGGGATTGGCCGGATCGTTGATCCTGGGGTTCCTCGACTTGCAGGCGAGCCATGCGCATAACCGCTTCTACAACGAGCTGGAGGAGTGGCTGTCGGGCATTACCGAGCTGACGCCGGCTGGCAATTCGATCACGTCGGATCAGGCGGCGCGCCAACTTTCGGTGGCGGTTTACGATATGCAGCACGCCATCGCCGGACTGTCGGCACAGCTGCAGGCGGGCATCGGTTTGGCGGGCCATGCGGCGCAAACGGCTGCCGTATCTGGGCCCGATAACGACAAAGCCATGAAGGATCTGGCTGTCGGCGTCGATCAGCTCGTGCTGCAGATGCGCGCCGAGCAGGCCGTAGTGCGCAAATGGGTCGATGATCAGGCAGCGCGTCAATCGGAGATGACGGTCGTTCTCAGAGAGCTTGCGGCCAGCATGTCCCGGGATACGGCGGTCACTGCTGCCCGCGACGCCGTCGAGCGCAAAGGCTGACACCCCGAAAGGCCGACACGCTGAAAGGCTGACACCATGGCACGTGGTCGCAATCGAAAGCCAAGTGAGTACGGCGAGTTCTGGCCGGGCTACGTCGATATGCTGTCGACGCTGCTTTTGACGATGACGTTCCTGTTGTCGATCTTCATGCTGTCCCAGTTCTTCGTCAGCCAGGAATCCTCTGGCAAGGATACGGTGCTGCGCCGCCTGACGCGCCAGATCGCCGAGCTGACCAGCCTGCTGTCACTCGAGAAAGGCAAAGGCCGCAGCCTCGAAGACGAGATGGCGTCCATACAGGCGACTCTGGCGACGCTCAAATCGGAGAACGCCAAGCTGACGGGCGCAGCCGGGCTTGGCGACAAGAGTGCCGGCGAAGCAACCGAGCGTATCGCGCAGCTCGACAAAATGCTGGCGGACGAGAAGGGCGCCACGGCGGAAGCCTTGAGCAAGATCGATCTGCTCAATCAGCAACTGCTCAGTTTGCGGCGGCAGATCGCGGCGCTGAATGAGGCCCTGCAGGCAGCCGAAGCGAAGGACAAGGACGCACAGGCGCGCATCAGCGATCTCGGCGCCCGGCTCAACGTCGTGCTTGCCCGGCAGGTCCAGGAACTGCAGCGGTACCGGTCGGACTTCTTCGGCCGGTTGCGGGAGTTGCTGCGCGACCGCCGCGACATCCGCGTTGTCGGCGATCGCTTCGTATTCCAGTCCGAGGTGCTGTTTCCGTCTGGACAAGCACAGATGACGCCGGAGGGCCTTGCGGCAATCGATGCGCTGGCGGCGGCCATTGTCGAACTCGAGCGGCAGATCCCGGCTGAAATCGATTGGGCTTTGCAAGTCGATGGCCATACTGACAGCCGCAAGATCGCGAGCCGCGATTTCCCGTCGAATTGGGAGTTGTCGAGCGCCCGCGCGACATCGGTGGTCAAGTATTTGATCAGTCGCGGTGTTTCACCGAAGCGGCTGGTGGCGGCGGGATACGGCGAATTTGCGCCGCTCGAAGACGGCGCCAGCGACGAGGTGCTGCGCCGCAACCGCCGCATCGAGTTGAAGCTCACGAACCGCTAGCGTCCCGATTGCAATAATTGATCGTGCTGCTCGTATCGTTCAGGTGCCCTGCGCGCCGTGCGCTGGTCCATGGCCGCGCTGCAACACAGATCCTACATTTCTACCGATTTTTATTCACAACGAAGTCGCCTCGCGACGAATCAGTTTAACAATCGAAAAATGCAACCTATTTCGTGCGTCCCCATACTTAATCAGGGCGTAAAAGCGCCTAATCCATAGAGATCTATAAAATGCGCGCACGATTGAAAACGGCGATTGCTTTGCTGGTTGGTTCATTTGTGTTCTTCGCCCAAATGGATCGGGCGCTCGCACAAACCAGTTTCGACGGAACCTATAAAGGCGTCAGCATCGGCTATGGCTGGAACGATCTTGATACAACCAAGTCCGTGGTTGTGTTGCCGCCGGCAGCACCCCAACCCGACCGTGTCGGTTCAACGACCAATGGTCTGACGGGCACGATCTTCCTCGGCCATAGTATCGGAATTGCCGACAAAATCCTGGCTGGCCTGGAGGGGGATTTCACCTGGAGCGATTTCAAGGGTGTCTTCCATGACGACAGCTATCGAACGAGTTGGGGGGCTACACTGCGTGGCCGGCTCGGTTATGAAGTGAAATCTGGAATTCTAGCCTATGCGACGGCGGGCGCCGCCTGGTTGAACATCGACGTCGCGCCAAGCGGGCTCGGGCAGTTTTCCAATACCCTGTTCGGATATGTGGTTGGCGGTGGCGTTGAAGTCGCCACATCACTGCCGCTGCACACGCGCCTCCGGTTCGAATACCTATACAGCAAATATGAAAATTGGAATTTCTACGCCAGCACCACCGTCGGTGAAAAGCTGAGCCCGGAATTGCAGCAAATCCGATTTGGTATTATTTTGCCCTTCGGCCAATGAGCTCGACATGGCCCTGGCAACGTCAGGATCAGCGCCAGCTGGGTTGATTTTTGCCCGCCGGCGACATTTCTACGAGCACACCTTTGCCGGCATCTGCTTTCACGACGAATACGGCGCCATCGCGCGCTTCGAACCGGGCAACGAGTTTTTTGGCTGTAAGCCAGCCTCCTGCCTGCTCGAAAATCACTTCGCCGGGATCGCAAGCCGAATGGGTTACGGTCACCCTGGGTTCGAGCGTGTGTGACTTGCCAAAGGCGGAATAGGTGATGCTCTGGCCGGCTTTGTTTTCGATCCTGAACTGATACTTCAACGCCTCCGGCCGGCCGAACAATTGCACGGACAAGAATTTCGGATCGCGATCTGGCGCTTTGGCGACGCCGACGCCGATTTCCGTCACATGCGGTTGCAGCATGTTCTTGCGGTGGCCAGGCGAGTTCTTCCAGCCTTCCACGGCCGCGCCTGCGAGACCAGCCGTCTTGAACCCGCGGCTGTCCAGGTGCGACGCCAGGTTTTCCGCAATCATGCAGTATTTGTAGCCGGCGGCCTTGGCGCGGTCAGCCGGCTGGCGGCCATCGGCTTCATGCGCGAACTTGCCCGTCTTCGCCAGATACTCCGCAAACAAGCGCGCGGCCAGATCCAGTTCTTTGTTGCGCTTGACATTGCCAAGCTTCTGCTCGTGACGGAACGCGTTCGTCATCTCGATGATGGCGATTTCCGTGCGTGCGGTATCGGGCAGATCGACCATGATTGCGTGCGTGCCAAAGGCTTGAGGGCTCAGGCCGGATTGAAGGTTGCGCCCAGGGTTTCCATCAGACCTTTGAAAGCAGGAAAACTTGTCGCAACGAAGGTCATGTCGTCCACCGTTACGGGGCGGTCAGAGGCAAGCCCCAGCACCAGGAATGCCATGGCGATGCGGTGATCCATGTGCGTGACAACCGTGCCGCCACCGCGCGGTTGCTTGGAGCCCGTGACGATCAACGTATCGCCGTCCACCTTGGCTGCAATACCGTTGGCCGTGAGGCCCGCCGCGGTTGCAGCCAACCGGTCGCTTTCCTTGACTTTCAGCTCCGCCAATCCCTCCATCCGCGTCTCGCCCTCGGCAAAGGCTGCAACGACCGACAGGATTGGGTACTCGTCGATCATCGAGGGGGCACGGCCCGATGGCACGCGGACCCCCTTCAACTTGCCCCCCTTGCCGCCACCATGGCGCACGCGGATATCGGCGATCGGCTCGCCGCCCTCCTCGCGGCGATTGAGGAGTGCGACATCGGCGCCCATTTCGGCCAAGGTCGTGTAAAAACCGGTGCGGGTCTCGTTGACGAGCACGCCTTCGATCGTCACCTCGGAGCCGGGCACGATCACGGCGGCTGCGGCCAGGAACGCCGCCGACGAGGGGTCGCCCGGAACCGCCACATCGCGCCCTTCGAGTTCGGCATCACCAAACACCGTGATGGACGCCCGTCCATCGCGCAGTCCCGTCTGCACCTTGGCGCCGAAATAGCGCAACATGCGTTCTGTGTGATCGCGCGTCGGCTCCTTCTCGATGACGGTGGTTTCGCCCGCAGCGGCCAGGCCCGCGAGCAAAATGGCGGACTTCACCTGCGCCGACGGCACCGGCGTCATGTATTCGATTGGCACGAGGCTGGAGGTGCCGTGCAAGGTCAGCGGCAGCGTCTCCCGGTCCTCGGCGACGCTGAGCCCCATCTTCTTAAGGGGATCGAGCACCCGCCGCATGGGTCGCCGCGACAGCGAGGCATCGCCGATCATGCGCACCTCGATATCGTGGCCAGCGATAACGCCCGTCATCAGGCGCGATCCCGTGCCCGAATTGCCAAAATCGAGGTCACCCTCGGGCTGCACCAGGCCGCCAACGCCGCGGCCGCGGATTTCCCAGACGTCGCCGCGTTTCTGGGCGGGCGCGCCGAGCGCTGACACGGCCTTGGCTGTGTTGATTACGTCTTCTGCCTCCAGCAGGCCGCGGACGCGCGTCACGCCCGTCGCAAGTGCCCCAAACATCAGCGCGCGGTGCGAAATCGACTTGTCACCAGGCACACGCACGGTGCCTTTGAGCGCGCCGGAGCGGGTCGCAGCGAGGGGCTTGGCAACGGTGGCATGCGGTTTTTGCGAGGACACGGGCGTTCACCTGCGGCGTGAGGGTTTGCCGTCATAGAGCCCAGGCATTGGTGTCTGTCAAATCGGGGCTACTGGGCTTGCAAGATCGTAGAGCCGGTCCAACGGCACGGGTTCGCGGGCGCTGATCCAATAGCGCCTGTAAAAAGTGCCGCCGAGGATTGGTGAAAAGCGCGAGGTTTGTCCGGCTTGCCGTAACGACCAGCGCATGGCGGTCGCGCAACTGCTGGTCCGTGAAATGCCCGAGCATCGATTTCGTCCGCGGCTCGAAGATCGCGAAGGTTTCATTGGCGAAAACCGCCCAGACTTTGCGCTGGGCCTCGTCGTCCCGCATGACCCGCTCTCGTTCGGCAACCGTCGAAGAGAGCACCAAAGGCTCAAGCAGCCGCGCCTTTGCAGCGTCTGGCGCGCTAGTGCCGCGATAATCGAGCAAGAGCAACACGGCCTCGGTCATCAAGACCGGGCGCGGCACCGGCGCGTAGCCATCCGGCGTCGAACGGTAGTGGCGCTCCCTGGTTGTGGCCTGAGCGGCAATGGCCGCAAGAACGACGACGTGCTCGGCTCTCCGGTAGGCGTAGAGCCGATCCTGCCGCCACGGAAAGTTCTGATAGCTGTCGTGAGCGCCAGCGCGATCCAATGTTCGGCGTCACCGTTGCCTTCAGTGAAATCGCGCTCGATTTCCTGGCGGACCCGCGACGGGTCAAGGCCGAGCGTCAGTAGTTCCATGGCAAGACCGCGCACATCACACGCTGCGTCGCTTTCGAATATTCCGGTTCCCAAGGCGCCCCTGCTGCGCACTCCCGTTGCTGCTTGGCTGCAGGATAAATGGCGCTGTTTAACGATGGGTCGGCATTCGCGGTCATTCGGGTACGCAAAGTACACGCGCTTGTCTTGGGGCCGCCCAGCCGCTAGGGTCCGGCCATCCCATTCCACCCCCATTCGACGTCAACGCCAACAACGGAGAACGCCCATGGCATTCACGCTTCCCCCGCTCCCCTACGCCTATGACAGCCTAGCGCCCTATATGTCCAAGGAGACGTTGGAGTTCCATCACGACAAGCACCACAACGCCTATGTGACGACGGGCAACACGCTCGCTGGCGATGGCACCAAGTATGCCGGCAAATCGATCGAGGCGATCTGCGTCGAAGCCTTCATGCACAAGGACCAGCCGGTCATCAACCAGATCGGCCAGCATTATAATCACATCCACTTCTGGAGCTGGATGAAGAAGGGTGGTGGCGGCAAGAAGCTTCCGGGCAAGGTCGAGGCTCTCGTCACGGCCTACGGCGGTTACGACAAGATGCGCACCGATTTCATTCAGGCCGGCGTGACCCAGTTCGGCTCGGGCTGGTGCTGGTTGGCCGTGAAGAGCGGCAAGCTCGAGGTTCTCAAGACGCCGAACGGCGAGAACCCGCTGATGCACGGCCACCAGCCGATCCTTGGCTGCGACGTCTGGGAGCACAGCTATTACATCGACTATCGCAATATGCGTCCGAAATATCTCGAGGCATTCATCGACAACCTCGTGAACTGGGACCACGTCGAGGAAATGCTGTCGAAGGCGAAGTAAGCCAGCGGTTGTTTTGAAATGTTGCGAGGGCCGTTCCGGTAAAGCCGGCGCGGCCTTTGCTTTTTGCTGTTCCGTCAACCCAGATCGATCTTGTACTCCGCGCCGTCTTCATCGACGAAATAGACGTGGACGCCGTGGCCCTGGTCGTCGATGAAATGCAGCACGCGGCCAGGTTCGCTGAGTACATAGGGCACGAGCAACGTCACGAGCCGGTGCGTCCGTGAGGCAGGTGTTACGGCCGCCACATGCCGGTGCAACTCTAGACCCTTGATCTCGGCCAGCGCCACTCCTGGAAATCCTTCGATGACGTTGACCTCAGGCGCGCCCGCCGACGAATAGACGAACTGCCCGGTGAGCCCCGCCCGTTCTCCCTGAAGCCGGAAGGTGGTGCCGCTACTGGTCAGCCGTCCCTGAGCATGCAGGAGCCACAATAGTGGTTCCGGAACGGCCAGCGACACCTGATCGACGACCACCAGATAGCGGTCCGGCACCACGTGGATTTCGCGGAGAACGCGTTCGACATCGGGCGTCTCCGAGCGATAGGCCGCTGTCGCATCGCCCACCATGACGATGGACTGTGCGGTCTCGCGCACCTCGACGATGTGGCCGTTGGCGGCTTTGGCGCGCGCCTTGTCCGCGCCGGCATACTGGCCGCGGCCGCCGATAAGGATCGCATTTTTCGATCGTGTCTGGCGCCGCCACGACTGATGCATGCTGCTGTTGAAGGCGACGTAATGCCCGCTCTGGATTGCCAGATCCTCTCCAAAGGCGCGCAACAGAAACGCGTTCTGATCGCCATGGCTGTGGCTGAGTGAGCCGTAGGGACTGCTTTTGAACGTCAACTGGAATTGCCTTGCTGGGTCGTCCATGTGGCGCTGCATGCCGACCCAGCCGACGTCGCGAAACACGCGGACCGCTGGCATATCTTTTGGCGAGCGGGGGACCACAGCGGCGAAATCATGCGCCAGCACCATGTCCTCGAAATCGAAGTCCCACCAGCCGTAGTTATAGAAGAGGTGCGCGGTGCCGGGATCGTCGCGCTTCAGTTGCTCGAAATACCATTGCCCCCAGCCGTTGCTGGTAGCGACGGCCAAACGCCGGACGTTGTAGCCGACCTTGAGGCTCGGCAGATCGCCCATGGTGGAATCGTCGCCGAACGAAACGCGACGCGCGCCCGGTCCCTTCGTGTAGAGGGGAAAGTCCAGCGTCTTCTGGAAAAACGGGCGCGCGAGGAGATCGACGCCGAGATAGTTTTTCATTAAGCCCGCAGCGTCGAGCAGGTACGCGAGACCCAACGTCCAGTAGTGCGGTCCTTCCGCCCAGCCACCGTCCTCGCCGCCCCAAGGCGTGTAGATGCTGAACAGGTACTCAACTGTTTGATCGAGCCAGCCTTGTGCGTCGCGCTGGTCTGCTTCGCTACCCTCGTGCAGTAGCGCGATACAACAGGGGATCAGCGCTGCCGACAAGAAGCGGACAGCATGACTGTCATAAGGAAAGACGTGAATGCGCGCGTGATCGAATACATGGGTTGCAAGATCGCGCGTGCGCGCCATCAGCACACCGTGCACGAGTGCTCGCTCATCGACGCTCAAGTCATCGTAGAGCCAGTCGTAGCCCCAAGCGAGCGCCGACGCGATACGGAAGGCGGCCTCGTCGTTATAGGCGCGGGACGACGTGCCCGCCGGGTCCCAGCTTGCCGCCGCCAGCAGCCAGTCCTTCGATTTGGCGATGCGTGCCTTGTCGTCCAGCAAGCGACCGGCGATCGCCAGATGCCGCACGCCATAAAGCATTTCTTGGCAATCGATATAGATCTTCCGCCAGAGGGTCGCGACCTTCTTGTTGTCGGGATAGGGCGCGGGTTCGCGCGTGATGGGCTTCTCGATGAAGGGTTTCACGCCGTGATCGAAGAATTTCGAGAAGCTGCAATGGTTGGGATTTACCTTCAGATCAGCCGCGAATTTTTGCGCGGCGTCCCGCCCCAACCAAAGCCTGGGGTGGGCCTTGGAGGCACCGGACAGTCGGTCGGAACTCGACGGCAGAGGGGCCGTGATTGGCAGTCCCTCAGGAACGGTGAAGGACCGGCCGCGGCTCCAGGCGCTGGCGGGCTTGGCGGTGGCCGCGTGCCACAGCGCATAGCTCCACCAATACTGGCCTGCAGCCAATCCTGCCGGCGGCGTGAAGAAGTTCCGCGCAATTGCGGTGTGAACCGTCGTATCACCCTTGGGAAACGAGGCATCCCGGGAAATCCGTAATATGATGGGATGGCGCTCATCGAGCGGCGGCAACCACGCAAACCGCGGTGGGTTCTCCCAGACGGTTTCGCTGTCGGGCTGATAGCGCACCGTGAGCGTGCTCGCCTTCGGCGCGTCGAGGACGGCGAAAAAAGGGGTGGACGGCGGGGCGTCTGTCATTTGCAGCACTCACTTCGTCTCATTCTTGTATTGACGTTCGTAGGCGCTCTGCATGGCTAAGAGCACGTGGTCCAGACCGAGCTGGCGCAGCCGCGCCTGATATTCGGGCCAATCCTTGTCGACATCGCGCGCACCGAGAATCCAAGCTTGCTGGCGTTCGAGCATATGCGAGAGGATCGCGGGCCAGCGCCGGTCGACGAAGCGGCGGTCGGGCCCGGCAAGGGCGATGCCTGGGAAATCGTCGATCAGATAGTTTCCGGCTTCGTACTGCGCGATGCCATCGAGCGCGATCTTGTCAGTCCACGGCCGTTCGTAGGCGTAATCCTGGGGAAAGCCGATAGGGATCTGCGCGCCCGCGTCCCAGAGCTGCGTATTGACGGGCGTTTTCGATGCGAGAACGGCGGGCCTGAACCGCGGCGCACCATCGATGACATCGTAATGCAAACCTTCGACGCCGAAATTGGCGAGTTGCTTACCCGCGTCCGTGAAATAGAAATCAAAGAGCTTGATCGTCTCGATCGGGTGTCTGTTTGCGGTTGTCATGGCCCAGCCATCGGGCCTGACGCGGGCGCGCCGGTTTTCCTCGATGCGGCGGCCCGAGACGCTGGCCGGTGGCGGCAGGGGAGAGAACTTGAAGCCCTTTATTCTGTGCGCCAGTGCCTGATTGTAACTCGCGGTCGAGGCGAACCAGTCGTGCGTCATGCCGCCTTTGTCGTTGGCGAGCAGCACTTCGCGCGCCCTCGGTCCGCGCGTGAACACCTCGCGATCGATCAGGCCTTCGCGATACCACTGCGCCACGTTGCGGATGGCTGTGCGGTAATTGTCGTCAGCATAGGGGTGGCGTAGGCGGCCGGCGTCCACATAGAAATCGTGCGCTGCATCGGAGCCACTCGAACGCGCATCCCACAGCGTGAACAGGCGCCCGAGTTCGGCCGGCTCGCGCACAAAGAGCGGCACCTCGTCACGTTGCCCGTTGCCGTTGGGATCGCGATCGCGGAAGGCCTTCAGTACGGTATAGAGTTCAACAACGTTTTGCGGCGGCTGAAGGCCGAGCCGCTGCAGCCAATCCGCGCGAATGAACCAGCCCCGCGCGTAGGTTCCATCGGGCAGATAGGGGATGTGGTAAATTTTGCTGTCGGGCGCTGTGATGGCGCGTCGAACCGTGGGATTGCCGGCGAGATAGCGCGCCAGATGCGGCGCATGGGCCTCGATTAACGCATTGAGCGGACGGAACGCGCCCTCCATGCCATAGCGCATGAACTGGGTCTTCAAGTTATCGCCGCCAACGATATCGGGCAGGTTGCCTGCCACCAGCATCAGGTTGAACGCCTCGCGGCTGGACGATGTCGCCATCGACGCCACGTTGCGCAGACGAATGTCTGTAAACCGCGTCAGTTCTTTCGCGACGGGCCAATCCTCGCGCCAGACGTACTTGTCGCGAAAATGCATGTGGATCGTGAGGTCCAGCGGTTTGGCGGCGGCCTGTGGCGCCGGTGCATCGGCAGCGTTCGCGCATCCCGCACACGTCATCAGTGCCAGGAGCAGCAACAGGCTGAAACCGTAGGTCGGGTAGAGGCGCGGCCCTGGGCGACAGCTGTTCGCCGAAGCGTCGCGCCGCGCAAGACCCGACATGGCGCCAGCATCGGCAACAGTTGCCGGGGCTCGCCAGCACAGGGCTCGACCCGACCTGCGCCAGAAGACTGGAACGATCCTGGCGCTTCGAGCACCCATGTCGTTATTCCTTGATGCCGCCAAGCGTCATCCCCTTGTTGAAATGCTTCAAGAGATACGGATAGGCGGCCACGATCGGAACCAGGCTGACGACGATGATGGCCGCCATGATGGTCTCGAAGCTGTAGTCGGAGGCATGCGCCAGTCGTGCAGCCGCCGCGTCATCGGCGCGAAGATCGACGATGATGCGCTTGAGGTAGACCTGCAGCGGGATCTTCTCTTCGCCGCGCAGCAGGATCATTGCCCAGAAATAACCGTTCCAGCGCGTCACCAGACACAGCAGCGCCACGGTCAGGATGGCCGGCATCGACAGCGGCAGGAAGATGTAACGCAGCAACTGGAATTCGTTGGCGCCTTCCAGCCGAGCCGCGTCCTCGAACGACGGCGCCATGCCTTCGAACGCATTGCGCAGCAAAATGACGTTGAAGGCGCTGCAGGCAAACCCGACTAAAATGCCGAGGCGGCTGTCGATCAATCCGAGATCGCGCATGTTGAGAAAAAACGGGATCATCCCCGCGTGGAACCAGAGCGTGAATGCCACCAGGAAATTGAAGACGCGCCGTCCGAAGAGCCGCGGCCGCGACAGGGCGTAAGCACCGGGGACAATGAGGGCGAGGCTCATGAGCGTGCCCCCGACCGCATAGATCAAGGTGTTACCGTAGGCGATCCAGAACAATCGGTCCGACAGCACCTGACCATAGGCGGCCAGCGTCAGATCGACGGGCCAAAGCAGCACGCGGCCAGATGTGACGGCCGCACCGGAACTCAGCGAGACTGCTGCGATATAGAGAAACGGATAGAGCATGCTGGCCAACAGCAACAGCACGAGGCTGGCATTGACGATGCCGAACACGCGATCGGGCTCGAAGCGCCGCGCCGTCTGTTGTTGTCCCGCCAACGCCTCCGCTATGCCATCGCTCACCATAGGGCACCTGTCGAGGCCCGGCGGCTGACCCGGTTCGCGCCCCAGACAAGCAGCAGCGCCACAAGGGCATTGAACAGGCCTGCTGCGGCGGCGAGCCCATAATCGTTGCTCTGCAATCCGACGCGATAAATGTAGGTTGCGATCACGTCCGAGGTTTCATAGGTCGCGGGCTGATAGAGCAGCACGATATATTCAAACCCAACCTCGATCAGGTTGCCGACGCGGATGACGAGCATCACGAGAATGACGGGCAGGATCGATGGCAGCGTGATGTGCCGGATCATCTGCAGCCGCGTCGCGCCGTCCATGCGCGCGGCTTCATACAGCGCCGGCGAGACGCCTGTGATGGCGGCGAGGTAAACAATCGACTCGAAGCCTGCTTCCTTCCAAATGTTGGAGGCGATGAAGATCGCCCGGAAATACTCAGGTACTGTCAGGAAATAGATCGGTTCCATTCCGAAACGCGACCGCAGGACATTCACCGGGCCGGTCGACGGTGAGGCGAGGGCGATGACTAGGCCGGCGATGATCACGACCGAGATGAAATGCGGCAGATAGACAATGATCTGGGCTGCGCGCCGGAGCTTCGCGCTGGCGATCTCGTTGAACATGAGCGCCAGCGCGATCGGGGCCGGGAAGGCGATCAGCAGCGAGACGGCGCTGATGGCCAGCGTATTGCGGACGGCGCGCAGAAACTGGTCATCGGTTAAAAGTGACCAGAAATTCTCGAGGCCGATCCACGGGCTGCCCGAATACCCGAGAAACAGGCTGTAATCCTTGAAAGCAATGCGAAGCCCCAGCATCGGCTTATAGAGAAAGACCGCAAACCAGATCGCCAAGGGCGCGAGCAGCAGATAGAGCTGCCAATCTTCGCGCAAACGTTTGGCAATGGCTTTTGCGCGCACGCGCAGATCGACTGCGTGGGAGCTGGACAACCCGGACACGTCGGTGCGGAACCCCTTGGACGGCATGGGCAGAGTGAAGCCTCTCCGCGGGAGGCTCGCAAGGCAATCTCTCGTTCAGTATGAAAATAACCATGCCTTCGATCGGCTCGTCGTCGGGATGACCGCCACGGCGCTGTTATGTGTGCAACTAACAGCAGCCTTGTCGGCTACTGCCGGCGGGGGGCATAAACATGTTGGGCATAAACATTGACGGGCCACGTCCTCGCGCCATACTGGCACCAGACACTTCAACAGCGAATTCCAATCAAGGATGCGCCGTCCATGTCCTCACTCACAGGCCGCGTTGCCATCGTCACAGGCTCCGCCATGAACATCGGTCGCGCGACAGCTCTCATGCTGGCGAGCGAAGGCGCGTCGATCATGGTGCATGCAAAAAGCAATGCCGAGGGCGTCGACGAAACGAGGCGGCTCATCACGGCTGCTGGTGGCAATGCCGCCGGCCATCTTGCCGACCTTTCGACCGAGGCCGGTGCTCAAGGTCTGATCGATGTGGCCGTTGCCCGTTTCGGTCGTCTCGACATATTGATCAACAATGCAGCCATCCGGCGGAATACACCCATCACCGAGATCAGCTACGCCGAGTGGCGCGAGGTTCTCGCCTCGAGTCTCGATTGCGCATTTCTGGCGACCCGGGCCGCCGTGCCGCATATGCGTCAGGGCAAGTGGGGACGGATCGTCAACCTTGGCGGCATTTCCATGTTTATTGGCACGGCTGGCCGCGCCCACGTCTCAGCGGCAAAGGCCGGCATGGTCGGCATGACACGGGCGCTCGCCAGTGAACTCGGCCCCGACGGCATCACGGTCAATGTCGTGGCGCCTGGCATCATCGACACCGTTCGCGGCGGGGCAGCGGGCAAGCGGCCAGCGTCCTCCAGTGCGTCGAACGTCCCGGTGCGGCGTGAAGGCCGCCCTGAAGAAATCGCCCACGTCATAACCATGCTTTGCCGGCCTGACGGTGGCTACACGACCGGGCAGACCATCGAAGTGAATGGCGGCAGTCATTTTATTTGATGGCGGCGTTGGACGCGTTGACGGTGCGGATCGCCGGGAGGCTACAGGGCTGGTTGTGGACAGGCTTTGGCATCTTTGGTGATCTTGGCACTTGTGATTCCCCGCGGACTCGATCTGACCGGGCGATACGACGTTGGCGGTGCGTCCGTCTGCCATGCAGCCAAAAGCTTTTGTTTGCATCGTTGCCGCGTACCGCCGGCTCGGAACCGGGCCTGGTGGTTGTTGAGGCGACGCCCGAAGGCAGCGCTGGACGGCGGAGCGAGGTGCTGCGTGGCAGCGCTTGGCGCTGGACGGCGAAAGCCGCCCGGGTTGAGGCGGGCGGCTGAGCTGTTGGGCATCGTCGATTAGCGGGGCTCTATACCGCGCCCCGTAGAGGGAGCGCGGT
>JANXRM010000030.1 GCA_025353015.1 Hyphomicrobiales bacterium | reverse complement strand
CTCCCGTATTCAGTCCGAGGGCTATTGGCTCTCGATCTTCACGCATACGAAATACCAAGCCTGGTCGCGGGAACTGGAGTATACGCCAACGTCCGATGAAATTCCGCAGTTCTACGCTGCGAAGTGGAAATGACATGCTGCCGTTCCTGCTGAAGCGATTGGGCGTCGCCGTCCTGGTGGCGCTGACGGTGTCACTGATCACCTTTTCGATGATCTTCATGTCCGGCGATCCCGCGTTGGCAATTGCGGGCGAAGGGGCCCGCCAGGAGGACATCGAAAACGTCCGCCGCTACTACGGCTTCGATCGCCCGGTGCCAATGCAGTACCTCGAATGGCTCAAGAATGCGGCCATGGGCGACCTCGGCCGCTCGTTCAATCTCCGCAAGCCGGTTGCCGAGGTCATTTTCCAGCGGCTGCCGACGACGATGCTGCTCGGTGCCCTTGCCATCGGTTTCGCGTTGGCGCTCGCGATCCCGCTCGGCGTTCTGGCGGCGGTCAAGCCCAACAGCTGGTTCGACCGATTTGCGTTGACGATCGCGGTCATTGGCCAGGCAATGCCGAGCTTCTGGTTCGCGCTGACGATGATCCTCTGGTTCGGTGTCTATTGGCGCCTGCTGCCGATCACGGGGCAGGACAGCTGGGCCAATTTCGTGATGCCCTCGATCGCGCTCGGCTATTTCGTGACGCCGGCGGTCATGCGGCTGACGCGCGCCGGCATGCTCGAGGTGCTGTCATCGGACTATATCCGTACCGCGCGCGCCAAAGGGCTGCGCCCCATGCGGGTGCTGTTCAAGCACGCCCTTCGTAACGCGATTATCCCGGTCGTAGCGCTTGCCGCCGTGCAATTCGGCTTCATGCTCGGCGGCTCGATCGTCATCGAGACGATTTTCCAGATCAATGGTCTCGGTTATCTGGCCTGGGAGTCCATCCAGCGCAAGGATCTGCCGATGATGCAGGCGATCGTGCTGGTGCTCTCGATCATCTACGTCGTCCTGACCTTCCTCGCCGATATGCTGAACGCCTTCCTCGATCCGCGCATAAGGGTGAGCTGATATGGCTGCATCCCAAGAGATTCAAGCGCCCACGCCGGGCACGCTGATGCGTCGTCGCGTCTTCGGTCATTACGGCCTCATGCTCGGCGGCGTCATCCTGCTGACGATTGTTGGCATGGCGCTCTTGGCAGGTGTCATTGCGCCCCACGATCCGCTGGACCAGCAGCTCGCGCGCAAGCTCATTCCGCCGTTCTGGCATGCGAGCCCGAAGGTGACATCAGCGCATCCCCTCGGCACCGATCACCTCGGCCGCGATTATCTCTCGCGCCTCTTTTATGGTGCCCGCGTCTCGCTGCTGATCGGCGTCGCGGCGATGCTGATCTCCGGCGTGATCGGCACCACGCTCGGCGTGCTGGCCGGCTATTTCGGCGGCCGCGTCGACATGGCCGTCAATTTCCTCATCACGACCAGGCTCTCCATGCCTGTGGTGCTGGTCGCCCTGGCAGTCGTGTCGATCGTCGGTTCCTCCCTGACCGTCGTCATCTGGGTTTTGGGACTGCTGATCTGGGACCGTTTCGCCGTCGTCATGCGCAGTGCCACGCAGCAGGTGCGCTCACTCGAGTACATCACGGCAGCACAAGCGCTCGGCGCCTCGACGACGCGCATTCTCTTCACCGAGATCGCGCCCAATGTCCTCAATCACCTGATCGTCGTCGCGACACTGGAAATGGCGCACGCGATCCTGCTTGAAGCTGCGCTGTCCTTCCTGGGGCTCGGCGTGCAGCCGCCGACGCCCTCCTGGGGCCTGATGATCTCGGAGGCCAAGAGCCTCATGTACTTCGATCCCTGGCTGATCACCATTCCGGGCGTGGCGCTGTTCCTGCTGGTGCTGTCGATCAATCTCGTCGGTGACGGCCTGCGTGATGTGACGGCGCCCGAGAACCGGAGCTGAGGGCTGAGGCATGAGCGAGCGCATCCTCACCGTCGACCGGCTTCGCGTCGATATTCCCGTGCCCGCGGGCACGCTGCACGCGGTGCAAGGCATCTCGTTCCACGTCGATCGCGGGGAAACGGTCTGCATCGTCGGCGAGTCTGGCTGCGGCAAATCGCTGACCGCACTCGCCATCATGGGCCTCTTACCGCGCAAGGCACTGCGTGCCGCAGACAAGCTGGAACTCGGCGGCCAGGCACTCACGGCCACGTCCGAGCGCGAGATGTCGGACATCCGCGGCAATCGCATGGCCATGATTTTCCAGGAGCCGATGACGTCGCTCAACCCGGCCTATACGATCGGCGACCAGCTGGAGGAAGCCTTGCTGCGGCATCGCCGGGTGCCCCGCGCCGAGGCCCGCAAGCGCGCTGTCGACCTGCTGGAACGCGTCGGCATCACGGCGGCGGCAAGCCGGCTGCGGCAATACCCGCATCAATTGTCGGGGGGCCTGCGCCAGCGCGTCATGATCGCCATGGCGCTGATGTGTGGCCCCGATCTCATCATCGCCGACGAACCGACGACCGCACTCGACGTGACGATCCAGGCGCAGATCCTGCACCTGCTCGCCCAATTGCAGCGGGAATTCCGCATGGGGCTGGTGCTGATCACGCACGACCTCGGCATCG
>JANXRM010000003.1 GCA_025353015.1 Hyphomicrobiales bacterium | reverse complement strand
CGTCGGCAATGGTGAAGTTCTGCACTACTCGGGTCTATCAAGCGGCTTCAAACCGGATAACTATTCCGATTTTTTGATCTTGCCCTCCGCAGAGACCTGATCCTCGTTCGACACTAGCCATTTCGTCAGTCGATAAACTCCGTAGGCAACGCCGACAGCCGCGACAGCCGGTGCAGCTACGGCAATGGCTGCCCCGGCAGCCATGCCACCTCCTACTGTTCCCCCGATTGCCGCTAATCCGGAAGTTATTCCAGCGCCGCTCAGGCCAGCAACAGAACCGGCTGCGCCTATCGTGGCCACAGTTCCTCCTAACCCTGCGGCAGCTCCAGCCACACTGGCAACTCTTCCAACTTGTTTTGCTTTTTTCTCCGCCTCATCATCTTTTTCATTGTCTTTCAGCATGGTGTCGCCAACGTATCTCGTAGCCAAGTATGCAGGGGCAGTAGCAAGCACTCCAATGCCTGCCACAGCCCCGCCGCCCACTGCCGCTCCGGCCGTAGCGAGCGATCCCATCATTCCTGCACCAGAAAAAGCAGCAGCCGTCCCGGTAGCAAGCAGAGGGATCGCGAAAGATGTGGTGGTGAAGCCAAGTGCGCCACCTCCGACTGAGCCAAAAACAACATTAGTAAGATTTTCTACTTGGAAACTCGCGCGATCACCCTCGATGCACCAATTAGCGAAATGCTCGCAGTTATTGGAAATCACGTTGTATTTCTCTGTCATACTAAGGCACAGCCGATCCTTCGCTCTTTTCGCAGCCTCGTCTCCCGAGTATAGGGGAGCTGTGTGCCGCCTAACTGTGCAAGGATCATCACCCATAAAATCCTTCAAAGAAGTCCTGGATATTGGTCCCTTGCTGAAGCCGCTTGATAGACCCGAGTAGTGCAGAACTTCACCATTGCCGACGTAGATGCCGTGGTGATCATAGAGCGTTACTGGACCCATCTGCATCCTGGGACTGACTAAGTGCGCACCAACTTCAATTTCAGCCGGTTCGGCGTCGCCGCCGAACCTTTCCGTATTTCCCAATGCGACCGTATCCGCCGGATTAGAACGGCTTTCGTTCGCATCAATAGCGGCATGATGAGCACACGTGGTCGTGGCCTCTCCCGCTGGGAGTAAAACCGGCGCAGTTTCAGTTGTGGCCATCTGCATTGGTCGAGATGATCCAGAAAAATTGAGTTCTGGCACCTGGGTAGGTGAAACCCAGTCGGAGAATCCGACCCTCCAAATGAGATCGGTTTGCTTGAGATGTCCAAGCTCTATGAGCTTGGCCATTTCTAATGCGCTGATTGGGCCGAACTGCTTCCCATCGCGCGCTAATTGCCACTGAACCGACATGCCTTCTGGCGCCATGACCATTGCTCCGCCAATGCACACAAACATTTTCCGGCTGGAAAGCTCGCGGCGGCACGCGCTCGTATGGCGATAGTTGGTCATCGCCATCTTTCGAGATTAAGCAACGAGTGCGGCGACGCGGCGCAAAACTGCGATGACAACCTGTGACGGGTCCCTCTTATCTGCTCCCCAACTTCTCTCGACAGTCTGCAAACGTATCAGGAACCGGACGAACCTCAAGCCCATCTCGCCCCAGCCCTCCCCCCTCACGCTCCCTTCGCATCTTCCAGCACCATGGCGGCGCATTTTTCGCCGATCATGATCGAGGGCGCGTTGGTGTTGCCACCGACCACCAGCGGCATGATCGAGGCGTCGGCGACGCGCAGGCCCTTGACGCCCAGCACCCGAAGCCTGGGGTCAACGACGGCATCGGCCCCCGTGCCCATCCGGCAGGTGCCAACGGGATGCAGGTTCGAGACGCCGCGATTGCGGATATCGTCGATCATCTGTGCCTCGGTTTGTACCTTCGGCCCCGGCACCACTTCCTCGGCGATGAAGGGAGCAAGTGCCGGTTGCGCCGCGATCTTGCGGGCGAGCCGCACGCCATAGAGCATGGCGTCGATATCGTGCGCGGTCTCCAGGAACTTGAATTCGATTTTCGGCGGCGCCAACGGATCGGGGCTCTTCAGGCTGACCTGGCCCCGTCCATCGGGGCGCAGATGCACCGGCGACATGCTGAATCCCGGCCACTTGTGTGGATGCATGCCGTTGCGGTCACGCGTCTCGATCGACCAGAGATACGTGTTGATCTGCAAATCCGGCCGGTCGAAACGCGGGTCCGTGCGCGTCAGGATGCCGGCGATCGTACCGATCGTGGTCAGCGGCCCGTTGCGACCGAGCATGTATTGGACGCCTGCCGAAATCTGCCGCATCGGCGAGCGGAAGAGATCGTTGAAGGTCGTGGCCTTGGTCGAGCGCCAGGCGACGTAAGTGTTGAAATGATCGTGTAGGTTTTGGCCGACGGTCGCCAAATCGTGGACGACGCCGATCCCCATCTCACGTAGATGCACGCCCGGGCCAATGCCCGACAGCAGCAGCAGTTGCGGTGAGCCATAAACGCCGCCGGACACGATCACCTCGGCACGGGCGCGGGCTGTTTCGAGACCGCGCGGCGTGCGGTATTCAACGCCGACGGCGCGGCCGTTCTCGATGAGGATGCGCGTCGTGTGTGCCTGCGACGTGACGACCAGGTTCTTCCGCCCCCGCGCCGGTTTCAGATAGGCCGTTGCAGCGCTCCAGCGTTTGCCTTCGCCGACGGTCGCCTGATAGTAGCCAGCCCCTTCCTGCGTCGCGCCGTTAAAATCCGGATTGCGCGGAATGCCCGCCTGCTCGGCGCCCGAAATGATCGCGTCGATGATCTCGTGGCGGTAGCGGGCGTCCGTGACTTTCAACGGGCCGCCACGCCCATGAAATTCGCTCTCGCCGCGTTCCTGGTCCTCGGACTTGCGGAAGAACGGCAGCACGCTCGCGTAATCCCAGCCGACGCAACCCTTCTGGCGCCAGCCGTCGTAGTCAGCGGCCGTGCCGCGCATATAGACCATGCCGTTCAGCGAACTGGTGCCGCCGAGCATTTTTCCGCGTGGCTGGTAGGAGGTGCGGCCATTGAGCCCCGCCACCGGCTCGCTCTCGAACCGCCAATTCAGCGTGTCGTGCGTGAAGAGCTTGTGATAGCCGACCGGAATGTGGATCCAGGGATCGTTATCACGTCCGCCCGCCTCCAGCAGCAGCACGCGATAACGGCCGGTTTCAGAAAGCCTAGCCGCAACCGCGCACCCGGCTGACCCGGCGCCGGTGACGATGTAATCGAATGTGCCTTGCTCCATGCCGCTCCCCCGCTGACAGGCGCGCGACATCCGCTACCACCTGCACCTTGGCATCAGAATGGTGACCCATAACCAGCCCAGCTGTCCACGGACAACACGCCGTGCGGTGTCGACGCCCCGCAGAAACGTTCCGCACGTCCGCTTTGGACAAGGCCTTGTTGCTGCGTGGCAAGAAGCTATGCTCAGGTCAACGAGTGACTGCCGCGCACTCGCCCCGGGAGGAAGCCTCATGAAAATCACGCGCATCACGGACCTGCACGCGGACGCCGGCTGGCGCGTCTTTTCGTTCCTGAAGATCGAGACCGACGCCGGCATCGTCGGCTGGTCTGAGTACAACGAAAGCTACGGGTCTAAGGGCCTGACCGCCGTCATCCAGAAACTCGCCGAAACCTTGATCGGCCAGGACCCGCGACCGGTCGAGCGCATCACGTCGACGCTCTATGCCATGACGCGGCAAGCGCCGGGCGGCCTCATCCAGCAGGCGATCGCGGCCATCGAGAACGCGCTCGTCGACGTCAAGGCCAAGGGCCTGGGCATACCGGTCTGCGAAATGCTCGGCGGCCCCATCCGGGACCGGCTGCGGCTCTATTGGTCGCACTGCGGCAGCTACCGGCTCAATCACGCGGCCAAGATGGGATTGCCGCCGCTGCGCAACCTCGACGACGTCAAGGCGCTCGGCGCGACCGTCCGCGAGCGCGGTTTCACGGCGCTGAAGACCAACATCTTCCAATTCGACGGCGCAGCACCCGAAATGTACATGCCGGGGTTTGGGCGGACGCCGGGCGGCCCCGAACTCAACCCCTCGCTCAAGATCGAGCGCGCGCTGGACGCCCAGCTTGCAGCCTTCCGCGAGGGCACCGGCCCGGATGTGGAGTTCCTGCTCGATCTCAATTTCAACTACAAGACCGAGGGCTATATCCGTCTCGTGCGCGCGCTCGAGCAAAAGCAGCACCGGCTGATGTGGGTGGAGATCGACAGCTTCGATCCCAAGGCGTTGGCCCTGATCCGCCGCTCCATCACGACGCCGCTAGCCAGTTGCGAAAGCCTCTTCACCCGCCGCCAGTTCAAGGACTACTTCGAGAACTACGCCATGGACGTCGGCATCGTCGACCTGCCCTGGAACGGCATTCTCGAATCGATGAAGATCGCCGCCATGGCCGAGGCCTACGAGGTCAACTGCGCCCCGCATAACTTCTACGGCCATATGTCGACGCTGATGAGCGCACACTTCTGCGCCGCCATCCCGAATTTCCGCATCATGGAAATCGACATCGATGACGTGCCATGGAAGGACGACCTCGTCACCGAGCCGCCTGTGATCGAGAAGGGCCACCTCATAATGCCGACCAAGCCCGGCTGGGGCGCCGACGTCAACGAGGCGGCCGTGCGCAAGCATCCGCCGAAATAACGACGGCCAGAGCTGCAAGCGCGGAACGCGGTCGATGGTCTCCCGACCATCAGGCAGCTGATTGCGCGCCCTCGCCAGAAATGCTGAATTTCCTAGCGTCCGACCTTGACTCCGAACCTCATGCGCCTATGGTCCCGCCGTTTTGCATGGGGCAAAGCTCGATAGAATCGACTGATTTGACCCGAAAGGCACCGCGCCATGGGCTTTTATTCCGACAGCTTGAACCGGATCGGCGTTTCCGCGACGATGGGCATCTCGGGAAAGGCGCGGGCGCTGGCCGCCGAGGGCAACGACATTATTATCCTGTCGCAGGGCGAGCCGGATTTCGACACGCCGCAGAACGTCAAGGACGCGGCCATCAAGGCCATCCAGTCGGGCAAGACCAAGTACACCGATATCGACGGCATTCCCGAGCTGAAGGACGCCATCGTCGCCAAGTTCAAGCGCGAGAACGGCCTCACCTACAAGCGCAGCCAGATCACGGTCGGCACCGGTGGCAAGCAGGTGCTCTATAACGCCTTCATGGCGACGCTGAACCCCGGCGACGAGGTTGTCATTCCCGCACCGTGCTGGGTGTCCTATGCCGACATCACGCAGCTGGCCGGCGGCACGGCTGTGTTCGCCAACACCCGCATCGAGGACGGCTACCGGCTGCGCCCGGAGGCGCTGGAGAAGGCGATCACGCCGAAGACGAAGTGGTTCATGTTCAACGCCCCGTCCAACCCGACGGGCGCTGCCTACAGCCGTGACGAGATCAAGGCCCTGACCGATGTCCTCGTCCGCCACCCGCACGTCTGGGTGATGACCGACGATATGTACGAGCACCTGCTTTATGACGGCCACACGTTCTACACCATCGCCCAGGTGGAGCCGGCCCTCTACGAGCGCACGTTGACGGTCAACGGCCTCTCCAAGGCCTACTGCATGACCGGCTGGCGCATCGGCTATGCCGGCGGCCCCGAAGCACTGATCAAGAACATGTGCAAGCTGCAAAGCCAGTCGACCTCGAACCCGAATTCCATCGCTCAGTGGGCCGGCGTCGAGGCCTTGAACGGCCCGCAGGACTTCATCCCCGTCAACAACGAGAAGTTCCGCGAGCGCCGCGATCTCGTGGTGTCGATGCTCAACCAGGCGAAAGGCATCAAGTGCCCGAAGCCGGAGGGCGCGTTCTATGTCTACCCCACATGCGCGGGAGCCATCGGCCTCACTTCCAAGTCAGGCCGGAAGATCAAGAACGACGAGGATTTCGTCACCGCGTTGCTGGAAGAAGAGGGTGTCGCCTGTGTCCACGGGGCGGCCTTCGCGATGTCGCCGTTCTTCCGCGTCTCCTACGCCCTCGACAACACAAGCCTTGAGGAAGCCTGTCACCGCATCCAGCGCTTCTGCGGGAATTTGCGTTAGGGAAGGGCAACGTCACGACTGGCAGCAGCTCGTGTTCTGAACCTGGCGCTTGCTGCCCGCCGGTCACATCTTCAACGTCATGCCCGCGTCATCGCGGGGAAGACGGCTCAACGGGTATTTTCTGTTGGTGACGGAACATGAGGCGACGTTGACCGCGCAGCCTCGATGTGAGCCATATGTTTCGAGTTAGAGTGTGATGGCAATCAAACATAAGAGCAGAATCGCGCGCGTGGTGCACGAGGCCGCCGCCGATGCGCACAAGGCCGCCGATGCGCACAAGGCCAGCGACGTGGACAAGACAACCATGCGTAAGTTCGATGCGCTCTGCCTTGCCGCCGTCGACAAGTTATCGCCACGAGAAATCCAGGCACTCCGTGAGCGCGAAAACGTCAGCCAGGGCGTCCTCGCCCGCCATCTCACCGTGACGACCGGATTGATCAGCCCGTGGGAGCGCGGCGAACGCCGCCCGAGTGGTCCGGCATTGACGCTGCTTTCGCTTATCAAGCGCAAGGGCCTCCAAGTTTTGGCGGATTAGAGTGCACCAATGGCCAAGAAACAACCCGCGCCCACGCCCGTCTCGACCGGCTTCTGGCTGCTCAAGTCGGAGCCCGACGTGCATTCGTGGGCAATGCAGAAGGCGCGGGGGCCCAAGGGTGAGCCGTGGACGGGCGTGCGCAATTATCTGGCGCGCAACAACATGCGGGCGATGCGGCTTGGCGATCTCGGGTTCTTCTATCACTCCAACGAGGGAAAGGAGATCGTCGGCATCGTCGAGGTCTCGGCGCTGGCCCACCCCGATCACGAGGATACCACCGGCACGTGGGAATGCGTGGATGTGTGCGCGGTCTGCGATATGCCGGCGCCCGTGCCGCTCGCAGCGGTCAAGGCCAATCCGCAGCTCGCGAAGATGAGCCTCGTCACGTCCATGCGGCTGTCGGTGCAGCCTGTGACGGCTAAGGAATGGACAGAAGTGTGCCGCATGGGCGGCCTTGATCCCGCAGCAGTCCGGGCGCAGACCAGCTCCGAGAAAGCGGCAGCACCGCCGCCCAAGTCCCAAAGCCGGACGGCCAGTAAAAAACCCGCCAAAACCGGGCAAAAGGCGTGAGCGACACAATCGACGCGTTCATGCGCGCCAGCACCGCGATAACACCCGTGCTCTTGGTGCCGGAATTGAAATTGCACTTGGCGCTCGACTCGCAACGGATCTTCCAGCGCGCCGCCGAGCTCGATCGCCCCGGCGAAAAATTCCAGCCGTTCTGGGCGTTCGCATGGCCCGGCGGCCAAGCGCTGGCGCGCTACATTCTCGACACGCCTGTCATCATCCGGGGACGGCGCGTGATCGACATCGGCGCCGGATCGGGGATGGCTGCCATCGCCGCCATGCACGCCGGTGGCCTGAGTGCGCTCGCCGCCGACATCGACCCGCTGGCGGTGCGCGCGATCCAACGCAACGCGGCCGTCAACGGCGTCGAAGTAGCAACGACAACGGCGGACATTCTCGGCGAACCGATCGATGCCGATCTCGTGCTGATCGCCGACCTCGTCTATGAACCCGAGTTGGCGACCCGTGTGGCCGCTTTCCTCGAAGCTGCAGCGCGCGCCGGAACCGATGTCCTGCTTGCTGACCGCTCGACCTCCCAGCGGCCGCCGCTATCCTTCTCGCTGCTCCGGGAATACGATGCGCCGCTGACCCCCGACATGCACGATCTCAACATAGAGAAGGCTAGGCTCTGGCGGCTCGATCAGCGGCGGGGCCGGAAAGTACGGCGCAGATGAGCACCGCAGACCAACCAGCGGCCAAGGCACCGGGCCCTTCCGATTGGCCAGCCTTCATCGCGGCGAACACACGGCTATTGGCGCCACCGCTGGTGCCCGAGATCCGCCTGCATCTGGCCGAGGAAAGCCTGCCGATCTGGCGGCGCACGGAAGAAGAACTCGGCGAAATGAACGTGCCGCCACCCTATTGGGCGTTTGCCTGGGCCGGTGGACAGGCACTGGCGCGCTACATCCTGGATAACCCGGGTCTCGTCGCGGGCAGGCGCGTGCTGGATCTGGGCTCGGGCTCGGGCCTGACGGCCATTGCCGCCATGCGGGCCGGTGCCATTGCAACGCTCGCAGCCGATATTGATCGTGTGTCGCTCGCCGCAGTTGCGATCAACGCAAACGCCAACGGCGTGACCGTAGCGACGACGGCCGAGGATCTGCTCGCGAGCACGCCGGCTGCAGAGTGGAGCGTCGTGCTGGTCGGCGACCTCTTTTATGAGCGGAGCCTGGCCGAGAGGGTCGAACGGTTCATCAATCGCGCGGCTATGGGCGGTGCCCGTGTGCTGATCGGTGATCCAGGCCGCAGCTATTTTCCCAAGGGGCGGTTCGAAAACGTAGCTGAATACCGCGTGCCGGTGACGCGGGAACTCGAAGACGCGGAAATCAAGCAGACGGCCGTCTGGCAAATTGTGCGCGGCGCGTGAGGAGACCGTTGCTGATTTAGCGCGGCCCTTAAGGTTCCCACGCGACGTCACAACAAACACCCGTTGATTGCAGGCCGTGTCGTCCTAAGCTAACGTGTAAGAGTGGAGGCTGCCTCAACTCGGCCGCTCGTTTGTCAGCCGCCGAAACATGAGGCTGACACGTTCATAGGCCAACATGCCGAGCATAAGCAGGATGCTACGATAGAGATCGCTGACACATCGTGACCCGGGCACGTGAACCGGGAACGGGAACCGGAGATGCAAACCGGAAATGTGCACCAGCATCGTGAACCAGCATCGTGAAACGGTCAGGCGATCCACTCACCGTGCCGGCACTTCGATAAGCACCCGCGGGTAAGGAGCGTACGATGCAATATGTTTGCGACGCAGGCCCCAAGACGTGGTTTCGATTGGAAACCGAGGCTGAAGCCCAGCGCGAGTCGCGCGAGATGGACCACGCCGTCGAGAAGTATTTCCGTCAGTCGTTCGCGGACGCACAGAACGCCTATGTGCCACCCGCCACGGCCCATAGCTTCGAGCAGAAGATCGGGCTGAAAGATTACATCAAACGGGTGATGCCGCTATTCCTGACGCTGCGTGACAACACCGGCACGCCGCTCGCCACCGCAATGCTGCCGCCCGGCGGGAAAGACGAGCGCACATTCCGTCCGATCATCGTCGGCACGTCCAACAGCGATCCCTACCCCACACACAGCGATGCCATCCGCAAGCTCGGCGAACATTATAAGCTCGCGCTGGATCCCGTCCGCTGTTTCCCCTATCGGAGGGGTTGAAGCCGGAGGACTGAGGCCGACTCAGGCACTGCTGCGGTCCACCGCAGCGGCTCGGCTTTTTAAAGACGAAAATGGCCCCGCACCAATGCACGGGGCCAATCTATTGGCCGTCAAACCAATTCTCTACGATCAGTTCTTCTTGACGGCTGTGCTGGCCGGAGCGGTTGCAGTCGTGTTGCCTTTCTTGGCGGCAGCGACACACTTGCGCATCGCAGCAGCACGACCACCGGCTTTGCCGTGAATGCCCTTGGCATCCAACTCCGCCGAGCAGGCGAGGCTTTCCGGCGTACGGTTCGCGTTATTCGGCGGCGCCTTTTTTGTCGCAACTGCCGCCTTCTTCACACCCGCGACCGGAGCTGACGCATCAGCCTTCGGAGCAGCAGCCGGAACCGCAACCGGCGCAGCAGCCGGCGGGGCCGTTGCAGGTGCTTGACCCGTGGCTGGTGCCTGCGCCAAAGCAATGCTCGACGACAACACGAGCGCAGCGACGGCAGCAACCAACGTCGATTTAAGTCCAGTCATATATCCCCCAGAAGGTTTGAGCCCACGATAACGCAATAGCTTACGATTCGACTTCGTGTTTACCTTTTTCCGGCCTATTGAACCAGCCGTGGTTTTTGTGAATACAGTTTCATTCGCGGCACCGCTATCGCACCTTCGCGGTGCTCCCGTCGGCGTAAGCACGTGAAACAGCAAATTTTTCCGACGGCGCCGTGGCGGCATGATCCCAATCATCTGGCGGCCATGGACGGTGATCTCGCGTCAGTTCAGCGTCAGCCGTAGGCACAGGAGCCGGAGCCAATGGGTCACGCGTGAGCGGTCGTGCCTCCAACCGGTGCCAAAGTCCAAGGCGCGACAGGTGCGATTCGATCGCTGAAACCGAACGGTTGTGTGACTTCGCCAAAGCGGCAAGCGACGCGCCCGACCTGAACGCGGCCGCGAGATCGCCGGTTTCGGTCTCGCCCCAGCGCGCGTTCGACCGGGCCGGCAAGGGCCTCTCCGATCGTTGCTTGGTTTTGCGGGACGCCGCCAATGCGTCCAACAGCGCGTACCAGGCCACCGTCGGAATGGTGAAACTACGTCCCTGCGGCGCGGTCAGCGTCGCGTGCAGCCCTCCCTGCTGCAACTCGAAGCAATACCTGCCATCACCCTGCCGCCACTCCACCGACTGCCAAACAACCGGCTCCTGTTCCATATCGCGAACTCCCGCTTACGTTCCCAACTCCAGAGTTGCATATCATTCAACCCGTTTCAAGAACAAATATAGAACATTCGTGCGTTTTCGAACCACCCACCCGCGCGTGCCCTCTGTGGAAATGCTCGCAAACATCCCAGCGAGCGCTAGACTGGCCACCTCAACGACCGAGAGGAAGCCCCCATGATCTACGAATTCCGCACGTACACGCTCCAACCCGGCAAGACGGCCGAATTCATGAAGCGGTGGGAGCCGCTGCTGCCCAAGCGCCTCGAACGCTCGCGATTGGCTGCCCTCTGGACCACCGAATTCGGTCCGCTCAACCAGGTGATCCACGTCTGGGAATATAAGGACGTGCTAGCGCGGACGGAAATCCGCGCGCAGGCCATGAAGGACGGCATCTGGCCGCCGAAGACGCAGGACCTGCTCGTCGATATGAAATCCGACATCATGGTGCCGCTGCCGTTTTCGCCAGCCCTGACGCCGTCGAACCATGGGCCATACTTCGAGATGCGCACCTATCAGATCAAGCCGGGTGCCGCGGGTGAGATGGCCGAGCGCTGGAAGTCGCATCTGCCGGGCCGCCAGAAATTGTCGCCGCTGATCGGCGTCTTCACGTCCGACATCGGCCAACTCAATCAGTGGGTGCACATCTGGGCCTACAAGAGCCTCGACGAGCGCGTCGCGATCCGCGCCAAAGCGAAGGCGGAGGGCATCTGGCCAGCCCCAGGACAGAGTCCGACGACGAGCCAGGAGTCGAAGCTGCTGGTGGCGTCAAGTATGTCGCCGATCAAGTAGGACGGTGACAAGGTGGGTTAGCAGGCCGCCATCATTGACACGTTCGCGAATATCAAATCCGGCGCAACCCAACATCGTGCACGCCGTGTGATGTTGGGTTGCGGGCGGCGCGGACATGGTGGCTGACGCGCCGTCCGTTGCCGCCCTAAACCTACCTACGTTCTGGCTGTTGATCCCAAAGACGTGCCTGCAGCCCTTCGAACCAGTCGCGAAACATGACCAATTTCTCCGCTGTGAGCAGCACGACCGCAATCTGGATGTCTTCACGCTTGGTCATGGCTTCCTACAAATCGTCAGCCGTCAATCCCGTGCGCTTCGCGATCCTGGCCAGCATCCGCGGTCCGATCGCATCTCTATCAACGACGTTGTCCATACCTCAAGCCCCAGGCCGCCCGGTTTTCTTCGGCCTTCCGCGGCGCGCCTTCTTCTCCGGCGCGCCTGAGACTTCTACGGTTCGGGTCGGGCGCTGCAGGGCGCGCTCGTCCTGTTTCCGTTCCTCGGCGTGGGATTGTCGTGGCGGGTTGAAACGCTCGCGCGACGGCAATGGCTTTTCGACCGGCACCTCGGTCCGTCCAACCGTCATTTCGTCGAGCGTTGGCTTGCGGATGCGCGACCCCGCAGGCGCGGGCGTGGTCTTCTTTTCAGGCATGTTGGCGCTTGCGCCGTACTTCCGTGCGCCCGCGAAGCTTCCTGCCCGGTCCTCGATGTCGCCCTGCCGCGCCAGCGGATCGTCCGATATCGCCAGTTCCGTAGCGCGCAGGCGCTTGACCTCGTCGCGCAACCGCGCCGCCGTCTCGAACTCGAGGTTGGCCGCGGCCTCGCGCATGCGCTTTTCCATGTCCTCGATGACCTTCGCGAGATTGTGGCCGACCAGCGGTTCGTCGCTGCCGTCAGCAAATCCGGCATCGACCGTGACGCGATCCTGTTCGTAGACCGACGACATGACATCGTGGATCGAACGCTTGATACTTTCAGGCGTGATGCCGTTGGCGGTGTTATAGGCCATCTGCTTTTCGCGGCGGCGCGTCGTCTCGGCCAGCGCCCGCTCCATGGAGCCGGTCATCTGGTCGGCGTAGAGGATCACCTTGCCATCGACGTTGCGGGCGGCGCGGCCAATTGTTTGCACAAGTGACGTCTCGGATCGGAGAAAGCCTTCCTTGTCGGCGTCGAGAATGGCGACCAGCGCGCATTCCGGAATGTCGAGACCCTCGCGCAGCAGGTTGATGCCGATCAGCACGTCGAAGGCGCCGAGCCTCAAGTCCCGGATAATCTCGATGCGTTCCAAGGTCTCGATGTCGGAGTGCATGTAGCGCACGCGGATGCCGTTGTCGTGCATGTACTCGGTGAGATCCTCGGCCATGCGCTTTGTCAGCACGGTGCAGAGCGTCCGGTAGCCTTTTTTCGCCACCTGCCGCACCTCGTCGAGCAGATCGTCGACCTGCGTCTTGGCGGGGCGGATCTCGCAGACAGGATCGATCAGGCCCGTGGGCCGGATGACCTGCTCGACGAACGTGCCGCCGGATTCTTCCAGCTCCCAGTCGCCGGGGGTGGCCGAAACGTAGACCGTCTGCGGCCGCATGGCGTTCCATTCCTCGAACCGCATGGGACGGTTGTCGAGGCACGAAGGCAAGCGGAACCCGTATTCGGCGAGCGTCGCCTTGCGCCGGTAGTCGCCGCGGAACATGCCGCCGATCTGCGGCACGGTGACGTGGCTTTCGTCGGCGAAAACCAACGCGTTGTCGGGCAGATATTCAAACAGCGTCGGCGGTGGCTCGCCGGGTTGCCGTCCCGTCAGATAGCGCGAGTAGTTCTCGATGCCGGCGCACGAGCCCGTGGCCTCCATCATCTCCATGTCGAACAGCGTGCGCTGCTCCAGGCGCTGCGCCTCCAGCAGTTTGCCGTTCTTGTGCAATTCGTCGAGGCGCTGCTTGAGTTCGGATTTGATGGCCTTGATCGCCTGCTGCAGCGTCGGCTTCGGCGTCACGTAATGCGAGTTGGCGTAGATCTTCACGAGTTTCAAATCGTCTGACTTGGCGCCGGTCAGGGGATCGAACTCGGTAATCGATTCGATCTCGTTGCCGAACAGCGAGATGCGCCAGGCGCGGTCTTCCAAATGCGCGGGGAAGAGTTCGATCGTGTCGCCGCGGGCGCGGAACGTGCCGCGGTGGAAGTTGCCGTCGTTGCGGCGGTAATGCAGCGCCACGAGATCGGCGAGCAGCTGATCGCGGGAGATCTGGTCGCCGAGCGTCACCGTGAACGTCATGGCGGTGTAGGTCTCGACCGAGCCGATGCCGTAGATGCACGACACCGACGCGACGATGATGACGTCATCGCGTTCGAGCAGGGATCGGGTCGCTGCGTGACGCATGCGGTCGATCTGCTCGTTGATGCTCGCTTCTTTCTCGATGTAGGTGTCGGTACGCGGCACGTAGGCTTCGGGTTGGTAATAATCGTAGTAGGAGACGAAATACTCCACCGCATTGCTCGGAAAGAAACTCTTGAACTCGCCGTAAAGCTGCGCCGCTAACG
>JANXRM010000343.1 GCA_025353015.1 Hyphomicrobiales bacterium | reverse complement strand
GCCGGCGGCGACGTCATCGAGTACAAAGACGGCAAGCACCGGGCCGCCGCCTGCGGCGGCCGCTGCGAGCGCGGCATGATCCGCAATCCGGAGGTCTCGACCGAACCACATTATTACCGGATCGGCCATGGCAGACGCCTCAGCGTTGTATGTGATGGCAATGGCTGGCAGGCCGATGGAGCCCGCCAGCCCGGCGGCTGCACGAGGGGCGGGAGTGCAGGAGCCGAATCGGACCAAAGAAGGATGTCTACCAAAACAACCATCAATGATCACTGGTTTTCAACGATCCTTCTGGAGGTCTGGATCACCATCATGGCTTGCCAGACCAACGTGCTGAGCGACCCGGTCTTCCGAGAACTCCTGTGATCCAGCGATATCTCCGCCGCGTAATCTTGCCAATGGTACAGGAGGGACTATGTTGCACCCCACGAGCGCGACACGGCCCGTCGGCTGGATGACGCGACGACCGTTCAGGGGAACCATGTCCGATCTGCTGTCACGGATCGCAACGGACCGCAGCGAGGATGCGTTCCGAAGCTTGTTCAAAGAATTTGGGCCGCGCGTGCGCAATTTCATGATGCAGCAAGGTGCCGATGCCGGACTGGCTGAAGAGCTGGCCCAAGAGACGTTGATTACCGTTTGGCGCAAGGCCAGCCTCTACTCGGCCGAGAAGGGTAGCGCGACGACGTGGATCTACACGATCGCGCGCAACTTGCGTACCGACCACATTCGTCGTCAAAGGGCCTGGCAGGAGCTGACCGACGAGCATGCTCAAAAAATCCCTTCCGACGATGTGCCGGCCGATGAGGTCATGGATGCACGGCAACGCCAAGTTCGCGTTCAAACGGTGTTGAAGCAGTTGCCGCCTGATCAGGTAGAGGTTGTGAAGCTCGCCTTTATGGACGGCCTGCCGCACAGCGAGATCGCAACCCGTCTTTCGCTACCGCTCGGCACGGTCAAATCGCGTATCCGTCTTGCGTACCAGAAATTGCGGACGGCCCTCGAGGATCTTCAATGAGCACCGTGATCACACATCATCCGGATAGCACGACGCTGTTGAGCTATGCCGCGGCGACCATCGCCGAACCGCTGGCGGCTGTTGTCGCAGCGCACCTTTCCATGTGTCCGCGCTGCCGTGCAGAGGTCGCCGACCTCGAGCTACTCGGCGCGGCCATCATGCTGTCCGCCCCCGATTGCTCGTCAGGCGCTGCCTTGAAAGTTCCAGCGCGACCGGCGGACGTCGCGAAGCTGGCTGATGGACGAGTCGCCCATTCGAACGATCGGCTGCCGGCTCCGATTTCGGCCGCCTATGCCCTGTCACTCGACAGCATTCCCTGGAAGCGGCTCGGTCCCGGCGTGTGGCACCATCGCCTGGCGTTGCGGCAGGAAGGTGACGGTGATCTGCGGCTGCTGCGGATTGCACCCGGCCGCAAGATGCCGGATCACGGCCATGGCGGCGCCGAGCTGACGCTCGTGATCGAGGGCGCGTACAGAGATGTGACCGGCCAGTACCGACGTGGCGACATCCAGGATGTCGACGAGGGCATCGAGCATCAGCCGATCGTCGACACGGACGGTGAGTGCATCTGCATGATCGCCAGTGAGCAGCCGGCCCGCTTCAAGTCTCTGGTTGGCCGCCTCACCCAACCGTGGACCCGGATGTAGCCGGTGAGTGTTGGACCGATGACTGCAGTTTGGAAAACCGCATGGGTCACCGGTGCAAGCACCGGCATTGGCCGCGGGTTGGCGCTCAAGCTCGCGGCCGACGGCGTGCGCGTCGCTGTGTCAGCCCGATCAACGGACAAGCTGGGCGAGTTGGCGCGCGCGCATGCCAATATCCTTGCAATTCCGCTCGACGTGACCGCCCGCGCGGATGTCGCGGCGGCGCACCGGCGCATTATCGAGACCATCGGCCCGATCGATCTCGCGGTTTTGAATGCCGGCGTGTGGCACCCGATGAAGGCGAGCGAGTTCAACGCAGCGCGCGTCGCAGACTCGATGAGCGTCAACTACATCGGCATCGCCAACGCGCTTGAGCCTCTAATCCCTGCGATGATGGCAGCCGGCAAAGGGCAGCTTGCGCTGGTCGCGTCCGTGGCCGGTTATCGGGGTTTGCCGAACGCAGCGGCCTACGCACCAAGCAAGGCTGCCGTGATCAGTCTTGCCGAGGTGCTGCGGCTGGAACTGCAGCGGCACGGTATCGTCGTGAGCCTCGTCAATCCAGGCTTCGTCGAGACTCCGATGACATCGGTCAACGACTTTCCGATGCCCTACATCATGAAGCCGGGTGATGCGGCGGATCGCATCCTGCGTGGACTTGCGCGCGGCAAGTACGAGATCGCGTTTCCCTGGCAGCTCGTCACCACGTTGAAGCTGCTGCGCCTGATGCCTAACGCGCTCTATTTGCGCGTCGCGGGCCGGCTCTGACCGCCACGACGCTTCAAGCCGCGTCCTGCTCGGCGCTTGCTGTGTTGCCAATATCCACACGTTGGAAGAACAGCGATAGCTCGCCGAGCTTGATGCCCCACTTGCTCATGGTCGCGCGATTGACCGCGGTCGTATCCCCCATACGGTAGAGCCGGTCATCGAAGGACACCACGATCTCCCGATCCTTGAGCTTGAGCCGGAACCGGTAGGACATGCGAACACTGTCGGCATCGCATTCACCCAAGGCGCTGCCGATACAGTCGGCGCACGTCGCGCGAAAGCGCCCAGCCCCAAGCGGCGTGACAGCCCAAGTCCGGGTCACGATCTCGCCAGTGTCGTAGACGAACCGCTCGTCAAGGTTGAACACCGGGCCCTGCCAGCGACCATGCATATCGACGGTGAACCTCCGTCGCAAGCGACCGAAGCGGTCCTCGAAAACGCCCCAGGCGCGGGTGTGCCCATCGAGAAATGACGTCAGCTCAAACAACGGCCGCGACGGAGGATCGGCTGATCGCGTCATGACTTGCGGCATTATCGCCCTACCATTCTTGGGTCGTAAAAGACGCGGAGTCGATGACGTGCGCGAAGACCATTTCTCTCACTCCGACTTCCGCAAACGGTAGATCCCCACGTCGATCAGGCCACGTTGGAAGCCGACCTCGCAGTAGGTCAGATAGTAGAGCCACATCCTGCGGAACCGCTCATCGAAGCCGAGGCTTGAGATCTCCGGCCATGCCGCCTCGAAGCGGCGTCGCCATTCGGCGAGCGTCAGCGCGTATGACGCGCCGAACCGTTCGATGGTCTCGAACGAAAGGCCCGCATCGCCGGCGCGCTGACGCATCAGCTCGACGGTCGGCAGCATGCCACCCGGGAAGATGTAGCGCTGGATAAAATCCGGGTTCTCCCGGTATTGCGCAAAGGTATCCTCGCGGATGGTGATGGCCTGGATGACAGCCAGTCCGCCGGGGCACAAACGTTCGGCAATGGTATTAAAATAGACCGGCCAGTTGTCCTCCCCGACCGCCTCGATCATCTCGATCGAAACAAGTAGGTCAAAGGTGCCGGCGGTGTCGCGATAGTCCTCGGAACTGATATCGACGCTATGCGCGAAGCCGGCGGCGGAAATGCGCGCCTTCGCCGCGCTCAACTGCTGCTCGGAGATGGTGATCGCGCGAACCTTCGCGCCCCGTCGTGCTGCAGCCTCGGCGAGCGCACCCCAGCCGCAGCCGATCTCAAGCAGTGATTGTCCAACCGATAAATCGAGTGCCGCCAGAATTCGCTGCAGCTTGACCTGCTGGGCGTCCTCCAGAGTCATGTCGCTGGTGTTGAAGATTCCACTTGAGTACAACATGCTCGGATCAAGCCAGAGTCCGTAGAACGCATTGCCGAGGTCGTAGTGATCGGCGATGTTGCGGCGGCTGCCGACAAGCGTATTGCGGCGGTGCGTGTGAAAAGCGCGGTCACGCCTACGCGTGGTGTTCAGGCTCGGGAAGCTGCGCGTGATCGCCGGCTCGTTGACCAGGTAGAGTTCAAACAGCGCGCGCAAGTCATCGGTGTCGATGTCGCCGTCCATATAGGCCTCGGCGAAACCGAGGGCGCCTCGACGAGCGAGTTTCCAGAGCACGGCATACGATTTGAGCACCATCTGCGCTTCGACAGTTCCGTCCGGAGTGCCGATGTTGCCCGCTGTACCGGAGGGTAGCGTCAGCTCAAGGCGACCGATGCCATGCCGCTTCAGCAGCCAATCGAACACGCCGAGCATCCCGGGCACGGCGCCACGCGCGTGCCTCTGGCGACCGTCGGTGCCCATGGCTGGCCGGGCGGAAACAGTGTCGTCATGCATGGTGAGCGTCCCGTACTGGTCGATCAACGATGGAAACGGAGTAGGTGGGTGACGTGTGGCGAGGGACGATGGGAACACCTTTGGTCCACAACCGTGCCGCCTCGAAATGGATGGACCCGAAGACTTTGACCGTCATGAGCGGATAGCGGGCCATGAGCCGCGCGATCATGCGGTCGGTGAGCTGTCGTTTCTCGCCGCGAAAGTGGGTCTTCAGAACCGGCTGGCCCGCCTCGCGAAAGTTGACTCCGACCACGACCCGTTCCGATGGCGCAATACAGTGAAAGCCGTAGTGGCCCGACGCGCCAGTGAACGGCGAGACGTACAACTCCTTGGGACAGCCCTGTGCAATCGCCGCGCCGTCGCCTGGTACCGGAATGACGTAGCTCCGGCGCTCGCCGAATGTGTTCGTCACCTCGTAGATGACGGCGCCGACCGTGCCGGCGTCATCCCGGCAGAAATAGACGCTCAACGGGTTGAACACGAAGCCGAGAATGCGCGGGTAGCAGAGCAGTTCGATACGGGCGCCGAAATGTCCAAGGCCCGAATGGTCAAGAAGCCGACGTGCTTTCGCGCCCACGGAATGAGGTCCGGGCTCGCCCAGGTCAGTATCCCAGAAGCCCAGGATATTGCGCTTGCCGCGTGAGAAAAATCGCAGGCTCTGGTCGATCCGATCGATCTCATCGACATCGAGGCACAGGGCGAAGACGCGGTAGGCGAACGCGTGCTGGCGCGGCGTCAGCCGCTTGTGAACGACGGTGCCTTCGTAGATGCATGAAGCGAGCTGGCTCATTCGGCGGCCTCAAGCCTGCCCGCGCGGGTACTCGCTCCTGCCGGCTGCAAATGGATGCGGCCCGACTGATCCGGCACGCTCCAGGGCCGGCGGACACCGCCGATGTCCTCCGCCACCGCGAGGCCCGACTGCAGTCCATCCTCATGAAAGCCATAGCCAAAATAGCTACCGCAGAACCAGGTCTGCCGCCGACCTTGCAGGCTCCAGAGGTCGCGTTGCGCGCGCATAGCTGCGGTATCGAAGATCGGATGCGCATAGTCGAAGGTTGCGACGACGCGCTCAGCGGCGATGTCCTGGCAGGGATTGAGTGTTACGAACAGATCGCCGCTGGTCTGCCCCAACGGCTGCAGATTGTTCATCCAGTAGGTCACGGACAGCGCGGCGTCGATGCCGTGGCCTCGCCCGAAGTAGTTCCAGCTCGACCAGAGCCGGCGCCGGCGCGGCATCAGCGATACATCCGAATGGAGCACGGCACGGTTCTTCGCATACTGGAAGGCGCTGAGCAGGGCCTGCTCGTCGCTGTCTGGATCGGCAAGCAGGCGCAACGCGTCGTCGGCGTGTGTCGCGACCACACAGGCATCGAACCGATGCACGCCCTTCACCGTGGTGACCGTGACGCCGCCGCCTGCCCGGGCGATCCGCAGCGCCGGCTCGCTGAGCAGGATCTTGCCGTCGAACGCCGCGCGCAGGCGCATCACATATTCGCGGCTGCCGCCAACCACAGTTCGCCACTCCGGGCGGTCCCTGATCTGCAGCAATCCGTGGTTGGCGAAGAACCGCACGAACGCAGCGACAGGAAAATCGAGCACGGCACGTGACGGCGTCGACCAGATCGCCGCCGCCATGGGCAGGATATGTCGCGCGATAAAGGGTTCGGAGTAGCCGCCATTCGCAAGATATTGGCCGAGTGTCAGGCCGTCATCGGCACCGGTCAGATCGAGATCCCGTGCCTCGCGAAAGAAGCGAAGCGTATCGGCGATCATGCGCCAATGCGACGGCCGCAGGATGTTGGACGGTTGCCCGAACAGCGAGGACAGCCCAGAGCCCGCGTACTCGTAACCGCCTTGATCGAGTGACACCGCAAAGCTCATGTGCGTCGGGGCCGTCGGAACGCCCAGGTGCTCGAAGAGAGCGATGAGGTTTGGATAGCTGGCGGTATTGTAGACGATGAAGCCGGTATCAACGGCGATGGGACCGTGTCTACCGGGCGCGTCAACCGTATTACTATGGCCACCCAGACGCCGATCGCCCTCGATCAACGTGACCTTATGGCGTTGCGCCAAGAGCCAAGCAGCCGAAAGGCCTGAAATCCCGCTGCCGATAACGGCAATTGTGCGGCGCGCGCCCATGTCATGCCCTTTTCGGCCCCATTCTACGTCTTTAACGAGCACGCTGGGCATTTGGATTGCTGTGCTTGACCGGGAGCCAGTCCGTCAGGGATTGAGCCGGCAGCAACGCTCACTCAATCATGAAACAGCCTGCGCGAATGAGAGAGGCAGGTTCGCAAGCGCCAACCTCCAGATTCACGGGGCGGGGCTCGCGGGGCTCTCCGTGGCCCCACCAAGGCGATGACTGCGCTTCGCTGCAAGCAGCGGCTACTAAAAGAGCTGGGCAAGGGTCCACCCGTCTTGCGTCCGAGGTCGCACGTGCGTCCGCGCTCGGTACGTATTCCGCGATGAAGCTATTTACGGAACTGGAATAAGCCGGCATCGAGTGCCGAAACGTTCGACATCGACGAACGGCAGAAATTGGCCCGGACAGAAAGTCTGCTGCACCGCAACAAACTGACACCTCGTTGGGTAAGTCCGGAAGGAAGCGCCAGCCTGGGTACCGTCAAAGAGGGCGTTCGCCGTGTCAACGCCGATTTCGGGGCGCATGTTGGAGGCGGCATTTCATGCCGATCGACGGGCCCTCTCGATCGCGCCGGAAGCGGCGCCCTCAACGGCATGAGCGGTCGATTTCGGCGACGGAGTGTGATTTAGGGGTTTCGCACTCGCACAAATACGGCGCTCAGAGTATCGCTCAGTCGCGTGGCGAGGTCTTGGAGCAGCGCCGGGATTTCTTGAAACGTCACGCATCCTTCGTATCCGCCTCAGATCTCGACGACCAGTCCTTTGAGGGCTCAGTCAACACCACTGATCCGGGAGGCGATATTGATCTATCGCCACCCCTCCAACCCTACCTGCACGTCCAACGTCAGTTAGAGGACGATGACAACGGTATCTGTTGCATCGAAACGCAAGATACCATGCGCTACGCTGGTCACTTCAGACCCCAGCTGATCGAGTTCACACGGACACGCCTCGACTTCGAGATCACCGCTGACGCCAGCGCTTATCGTCTCCATTCGCCATCAGGAGATGTCACGGCCATCACTCTCGATGACGACGTGCGCCCGTCGCACGCCGTTCTGCGCATCGTCAGCCTGAGGGCGGGCGCGATCGCGCGCCCGAGCGGTAAAGCAGGATCAAGGACACAGGATCCAGGACGCATTTGCTGGCGATCGACCAAATCTCCATACTTCGGCCGCCGTCGTATTGATGCTCCGTCGAGCATAACTGGTATCGTTTTCTGAGGCCCTTCACTCAGTCGGCGGCGACGTCGGCCTCGGCTCGGCGCGTGCGGCGCTTGGACTGGTTGAGCCGGTAGCTCTCGCCGTTCATTCCCAGGATGTGGACGTGATGCGTGAGGCGATCCAGCAGCGCACCGGTGAGCCGCTCCGAACCGAACCGCGTACCGACGTCCACACATCGAATGGCAGGTTGCTGGTGACGAACGTTGCGCCGCGCTCGTAGCGTGCGGAATACGGTCCAAGGCGGCCAGCGATTACAGTGGTAGGCGGACACTCAAACGGTGAAGGCGGACAGCAGCTGATGGCGGCGTAAACAGCGCGCCCGTCGTCAGTCGAATCAGCGGATCGGACTCCTTTGTAACCAAAGGGACTGCCGGCTTCCCGAATTTGTTCGCCAACACCGGCCCGGGCAGCCCTTCGGTGCTGTGCAATATGACCGTCGCCATCGAGCAGCATTCGGACTGGATCACCGAATGCATTACGCATCTGCGCGCCAACGGTATCAATCGGATCGAGGCGAAGCCGGAGGCCATGGACGGCTGGGTTGAGGAGGTCAACGAAGCCGCGAACAAGACGCTGCTGCCGATGGCAAAACACTCCTGGTATCTCGGCGCCAACATTCCGGGCAAGCCCAGGGTCTTCATGCCCTATGCCGGCGGCATGGTCCGCTATCGCGAGATTTGCGCAGACGTTGTAGCCAAGGGTTATGAAGGCTTCACGCTCAGTCGGTGACAGAGTCGCGCGTGGGTTCGACGTTGCTCGTTCGTGCCATTGCCTCAAAACACGCGGTTCCCGTGACCACGTCGCCGGCCACGTCCGCACTGACGGCTCTCCTCGTCAATTGACTGCGCGGCTACAGCAGCAGGATCGCGCGATCCTGCTGTTGCCGACCGCCGCGCGCCTCAATGTCGAGATCATGCCTGACGAGGCCTCGCCCCACACGCCAAGGCCCGGTTGAAGCGCGAGCCCGGATCCGCGAAGCCGTGCATTGCTCGAGCGAACCAAATTGCGCTCTGTCTCGTTGGCACGTGCTGATCGGCCACGACGTCGAAAACGGTGACTGGGCAGCCTTGCTTAAGTATCTATTTTATAAGCGTATATGAACCGATCGGTATCGAACCGACAATCATCTTGCCCCACAGCATGTGAGCGTAGAAAATGCAAAAATGCAGCCAATCTGCTGCCTAATCGGGGGTTTCGGCCTTGCCGCGAGGTGCCGAATCGTTCGGATTCAATACAAATAAGTACTTATGGAGACGACGGTGCGCCGCGCTGAAAAAAAGGACTTTCTACTGGACACCGCCATCCGGCTCTTCAACCGGCACGGCTATCATGCGACCGGCGTCGATCGGCTGATCGAAGAGACAGGCATTGCGAAAACGACGCTCTACCGCCACTTCGCCTCCAAGGAGGATTTGATCGTCGCGGCACTGGCCCGGGTCGACGAGCAGGCCCGCGACGAGATGCGGATTTTCGTCGAGGCGGCGTCAGAGGATCCGTCTACGCGAATTCTGGCGACGTTCGATCAACTGGCGTTGTGGCTCAAGGACCCCGAGTTCAAAGGCTGCCCATTCGTGGCGGCGGCAGCCGAATACGGTGGTGCCGCCGACCCTGTGTTCCAGCAGGCGCGCCTGCACAAGCGGCTCTATCTCGCCTACATCGAGGAACTGGTGCGCGCGGCCCGCATCAAGGACCCGAAGGTCGTGGCGCAGCAACTCATCATGCTGCACGAGGGCGCCATCGCTTATGCCCAAGTGCTAGGCACAGACGGCGTCGCCGCGGTGGCCAAGCACGCCGCCGAACGCTTGATCGGCGAGCGAAAGTGAGGGTGTTCGTGCCCATTCTCAATCCAAACCGTGGTCATGGAACGGGTCGCATTGAACGGGAGGTCTCGGTTGCTAGCACCGGTTAAAATGCACATTCGAGACGAGTCAATTCGTGTTTATAGGCACGAAACAATGCCGCGTGGCGCGCAAGGTTGTACGTCCAGTGACCTGCAAGGCCGCGCCGCCGCTCATCGCGCAGTGCACAACGCAAGCGTGCCACGATGCGCTGCTGCCCGGCGGCTGTTTCGTCGGCAATCTCGGCAGGCCAGAGCGGCACGAGACCCGGCAAATCTCGCGACCGGTCGTAGGTGGATTTTGGCGCAGCGTTTGGCCCCCGCGTGACGACAGGTCGCCGCCGGCTGGCCGCCGTGTCAAGTTCGGCTGCCTTTGGCGGTACGCTCGGTGGAACCGGCGTTGTGATTTCTGCGGTAAACGGGCGCTGCTTTGGCGGGCTGATGGCCATGCGATCTGTTGGAAACGACTGGGTCCGCAAGATGTTACCTCGTAGCAATGGTCGGGGATGATCGCGGGCTGCGATGGCCCGTTGCTGGTTGATCGAGAGTCCCATATGCCGAACCATGCGGGATAACTTTTGCCGACTATGTAAACGCGGCTGTCCGGGCGTCGCCCGAAGCAACCACTTGCGGCGCCGCGATTTTGCGGCAATGTAGGCGCAACCGCGTTAGTGTGGCGGGACTAGAGGAGGGGATGCGGCTGTCGGGTTTTCTGGATGTCGGGCGAACGGCGCGGCTTGCTGCAACCGTGGTCGGCGCAACCGTGTTTTGTGCAACCGTGTTTTGTGCAACCGTGTTTTGTGCAACCGCTGGGGCGCTTGTCGCTGTGGCCACCGCAGCGCCGGCTCACGCGTGTGAGCGCGCAGCGTTCGAGGCCGTGGTGACGGACGCAGCAAACGCCCTGCGTGACCTCAACCAGAAGAACAAGCCGCCCTTTCAGGCCCGGCTCAAGGATCTCAAGGAAAAGCGCGGCTGGAGCCACGACCAATTCCTGAAGGAAGCGGCGCCACTGGTACAGGATGCCAAAATTTCGGAGTACGACGAGCGATCCTCGACGTTGCTCGAAAAAATTCAAACGATGGGCGCTGAAGGCGCCGGCATGAGCCAGCCGGGCTGCACCGCCTTTGCCGAGCTGCAAGGCGTGATGAAGGCACTGGTCGACGTCCAGACGGAAAAATGGACCTACATGTTCAGCAAGATCGAGCAGGAGTTCAAGCGCTAACCCAGCCATCCGGGCCGAGGCGCTCTTGCGGCCCGAAACGCGCTTTGTAGGCCATCTTGGGCGAGCCCTGCACCCAATAGCCAAGGTAGAGATACGGCAAGCCGAGCCGCCGCGCTTGCTCGATATGATCGAGAATCATGAACGTTCCGAGGCTGCGCGCTTGTTCGTCCGGCTCAAAGAAGCTGTAGACCATGGATATGCCGTCGGTCAGCCGGTCACAGAGCGCCACGGCCTTCAGCGGCGGTTGCTCGCGCGGCGTCGTTCGCCCAACCGGCACCCGCGGCCGGTATTCCGTGAGGAAGGTATCGACGATCGAATCCTCGATCATCATGGCGTAGTCGAGCACGCTCATGTCGGCCATGCCGCCGTCGCCGTGGCGATCGTCGATATAAGCACGGAAAAGACTGTATTGCTCGGATGTCGGGACCGGCGCGATCTGGCGGCCGGCCAGGTCCCGGTTGCGATCCAGGATGCGCCGGAACGACCGGCTGGGTTCGAAATCAGCGACGCAAACACGGACGGAGACACAAGCCTGGCAATTGTCGCAATAGGGGAGATAGGCGATGTTCTGGCTGCGGCGGAACCCACCCTTCAGCAGATTGTCGACCAGGAGGCGGGGCTTGTCGTGCGTGAGGTGGGTGAAAAGCTTGCGTTCAAACCGGCCCTCCAGATAGGGGCACGGCTGCGGCGCGGTCACATAGAACTCCGGGAAATTTTTCTGCTGTTCGGTCATTCGACCGGGACCCCCACCTTACGCACTGACCTACCACTCTAAGTAGCGCGGAGGTCCGGATCAAGTGTGTGCACAACAGTGTTGCCACCAGACAACGCACGCCTCGTCCACCACCGCCTGATCTGATCGGCAAGCGGCGCCACGCGCGGGGAAATGCGCGGTTTTATCCGTTCACCTTGGCGATGACTTTCTCGCCGAACTCCATCAGACGGGCCTCGAGATCACCAGCGTGCAGGCCCGACAACGTTTGTGCGCCCTGGGTCGCGCCTGCAGCTGGCCCCTCCATACAGGCGGTCACCGGCAGGACGACGCGGCCGGCCCCGCGTGCGCTCGCCTCGCGCACGGCCTGGACGGGATCGCCCGCAGCCCCTGGCAAAGCGCCGGGACATCCGGTTGTCACCTCGATCGCGGCTGAGTCGCGGCCGTGCTCGCGCGCCGTTCGCTGCATAAGTTCGATCAACGGCTCGAGCGCCACGGCTGCCCCCGTGGCCGGGAAGAAGCCATCGCCCAATCGCCCGGCCCTTTTGGCCGCTGCCTCCGAGTGCCCGCCGATGACAATCGGAATGCTGCCTTTGAGCGGCTTCGGATTGCAGCTCATGCCGTCAAACGAAACGAATTGTCCCTTGAAGCTCGCATCGTCCTTCGCCCACAGCGCCCGCATCGCGGCGACGTACTCGTCCGCGCGTGCGCCGCGTTTCTCGAACGGGACGCCGATCGCCTCGAACTCCTCTTTGAGCCAACCAACCCCGATACCGAGATCGATCCTGCCGCCGCTCATGTCGTCGAGCGTGGCGAGTTCCTTGGCGAGCACGAGCGGGTTGCGCTGCGGCAGGATCAAGATGCCGGTCAGGAAGCGCAGCCGGCTCGTCGCGGCGGCAGCGAACGCCATCCAGATTAGTGGATCTGGCAGCTTGGTGCCGGGACCACCGGGCAGGCGGCCGGACGGGGCATACGGATATTTTGAGCTGTAGTTCGTTGGCCAGACGACATGCTCGACAACAACAAGTGAGTCGAAGCCGGCAGCCTCCGCCGCCAACGCCAAGCGCCTGCCACCGGCGGCATCGGGAAAATTCGTGTTGGCGAAATGCAGTGCGAATTTCATGGCGGGCTTCCTTGTGTCAACGTTGAGAAATCCGCTCGCGCGTCTCGGCCGGCGCAGCACACGGATCTCGAAAGATGACGCCTCTGCAAGCGGATGACAATTCCTGCGCACGATACGAACGTGGACATGCGCCCAGAAATGCGATTGCGCATTCCGCTCGTTACCGTGCGAGTTCTGCCCCGCGGCGCGAGAGCCAGCGTTTCCAGCGTGCGCCAAAACTCTGCGCTTGTGCTCGGCGGCCGGGTTCGCTCATATTTCCATAGCTGCCGAAGGCTGACTTCGTGCTTCGGGCCAGCTGCGGCAAAGATCGCAAGTGGTGCCAACGACGTCAGCATTTTCCAACTTCGGGCATTGTCTCGGAGCTGGCAGTCAGTCCAAGCGCGAAATTCGCCAATAGATTACCAACACACGGCAAAGAATGCGTCCGTAGCTGTTTGCATTGCAATTGCAGTGTGTGTGACTACACCGCTGAAGGCGCTTTGCCGAGCCGAGGTAACGGTGCCGATCTACAAGTAACTGGCGTCCCGCGCTCTCAGATCACGGCAAATACCACGGGCCATTGCAATGCCATCCTGTTACCTTGAGGGAACGAGCATTTATGAATTAATGCACTTTCCCGCGCGGCAGGCTTGACAGCGCTCCAGTCGGCTGGTTGCTTTGTTCCCGTGACGGTTTCCACGGACCTGAAAATCCACGGATGAAAAGGGAATGCGGTGCGACCTCGAATTGAGGTCTATGCCGTAGCTCCCCCGCAACTGTAAGCGGCGAGTTTGCGCCTCATAGACCACTGGCTAGACCCACAGGGTCATGTTGGGAAGGTTGGCGCAAGCACTTGAGCCGTGAGCCAGGAGACCTGCCGGCACAAGTCGCCCATTCTTCGTGCGGGGCGCACGTTGGAACGGAAGTCCGTAGCGGCGGCTGATGTGCAACCGGGTGGGGAGCCACGTCAGGCCAGTCTGTGCTTGGTGTCGATAGTCGACATTGATCAATACATCATGTGCTGCGATCGACCGAGCTGTTGCCTCGGTAGGCAGCGGACGTGAAGCCGTAATTTGTTCGGCGTACCGGCGACGTAGTGACCTGCCCCCGTCATCATGACTACGGGGGTAGCAATGCATATGAATTTATTCAGAACAACGGGCACGGTATTATCGCTGACCGCTGGCGTCAGCTTCGTAGCGCTGCTTTCGCTCACGGTGAAGACAGCCCTGGCACAGCAGGCTCAACCGCAACAAGCTCAACCGCAACAAGCTCAGCCACAACAAGCTCAGCCCCAGCAGACACAGCCAACGGAGGCCGTGCCAACGATACAGCAAGCCGTGCCGCTGCCGCCGCTTGTCGTCCAGCCAGTCAAGCCGGCGCCCGCGCCCAGGGTCTCAACGCGTGCCGCAGCCGAGGGCACGCCCGCCGCAAGTGCGGTCAAGGCGAAGGCCCCGCCCGCGGCCAAGTCCCTCCCCGCGACCGCACCTGCTGTGACGCCTCCGCCATCTGTCCCGGCTCCGGTTGTCACGGCTACGGATGGCAACAGGACGCCGCTCAATTCCGATGCGGTCGCGCAAAGTGCCAGCACCCTGGGCCTTCCCGTGCGCCAGATCCCAGCGACGGTCGAGGTTGTGGACAAAGAAACGATCAACCTAAGTCCGGCAGTAGATCTTCGTGGCCTCGCATTTTCGAGGCTGCGGTTCAACCTTTGGGCGTAGCTGTCGGCGTCACGCCGGGGCTGGCAGACGTGGCGGCGCACGCAGTTGGCAACCGGCCAGCCAGCTCCGCGCAGCGTGAGCCAGGATGCGCGCCCATCGCGCCTCGGTCGTCAACTGCTCCGCAGCTTCCGTCAGTCCTCGCAGGAACCGGGCGACGCCGGTCAGCACGCGCTCGGCCCATCGGGCGTTGCCGTGCGTCGAGGCGATGCGCAGCGTCGTCTGCCGTCCGTGGCGGGTTCGCTCGGCGATGCCGGCCAGAAGCAGCGGCCGGCTGGTGATCGCCTCCAGATGCTTGTCGGGTTCGGCTAGGCGCACGAAGATGTTCCACCAGTTGTAGACCAGCGCCACCATTCGCGCGGTCAACCGGCAGCGGGCGAGGTCGTGCGTTGTGAAGCCACCCCATCCCCATTGGTTCTTCAGCTCGTCGAACACGTTCTCGCAATCGGCACGGTCGCGGTAGAGCTGCGCGATCGAGAGCACCTCGTCCTCGGGGGCGGCGCCGACTTGGGGCAGGTCCAGCGACGTGACGAGCACCGCGTGCTCCCACAGCGTCGTGTCATCCTCGACTTCGGCGAAGCTCAGGCGCATCTGGCCGGAGGCGTCGCGGGCACTCGCCATCACGCCGGCCCGAAGTCGGCGTCGCAACACGACGACGCGACGATGCCGGCTCCATCCGGTCAGCCGCAGCTCGGCCGTAGCACCCTGCCAGCCCTGCCCTGCATCGCGCCAGCCGCCACGCGAGAACGCGCGTTCTATCAGGCTTTTGACGTTCTTGGTCAGGCGCAGCTTGAACAGGTAGGCGATGGCCCGTTGCTCGGCTTCCCGCATCACGCCCTCGCTCGCGATGCCGCTGTCGCCGCGCAGCAATGTCGGCCAGCAGTCGCGCGGGCAACTGTCGACGAGCCGCCAGAGTCCGGGTGCGGAGTGGGCACCAGTGTGCTCGTTGCCGGGCGCGGTCTCGACGCCCATCACGAGCCGCAGGCCCGCCAGCATGTAGGTGTGGTGCACGTGGCTCGGCCGCCCCGGCTTCTTCGGATTGTAGCCGACGACGGCCCCTTCCTGATGACCGTAGAGCGGCTTCACTGTCGTATCGATGTCGATGATGTAGCGCTCGGCGAGCAGTGGACGGACGGTGGCATCGATGTGGCGTTGCAGCCAGTCGAGACCTGCCTCTCCTGGCATCGTGGCGAGCCCCCGGCGCAGGCTGTCCTCGCTGACGATCTTCGCCATCCCCAAAAGATCTGGCAGCACGGTATCGGAGCGCAGTGCCGTGACGTGCGCATAACGCTTGTGGCCGGCGAGCACGGACAGCATCCACGTGCCGACGACGTCGCGGACATCAGGCGCATTCGGGCTCGTGTAAGCGAGCGGGCAGTCGTCGACGGCGGCATCAAAGCGACCGGAGACCTTGAGGAACTCGGCGAAGTAGACGAGTTGGCCGAGTGGCGTCAGCGGGCTCGAGGCGTCCCATTCGACCTTGACCGGACCGCCGAAAGTATCCAGCGTCCGAGGCCCTGGCGGGGGCGCCGGCTCAACCGGTAGTTGCTCACCCACAGGGTGAAGGGACGGCAAGGCGGGAAGATCGCTCATGCCGCTGATAATGCGCGATTCTCAGCAACGACGCCGGATCTCAACTGCCGAACTTAGGATCAATGCGCAAGGCTACCGGACCGTGTCCGAGATCGCACAGGGCGTCGTTGGAGTGACCGCCGGAGATTCGCCTGGAAATCCGTCGGGATTTTCGATGCGAGGCTTCACTAACAGCCAGATCAATACGCTCTATAACGGCATCAAGATTGGTCCGCAGAGCATGACGTCGCGTCCGATGGATACGGGAAATCTTGAGCGCGTCGAGGTCCTGAAGGGGCCGGCCTCGCTGATGTCGGGCGAAGGCGCGACCGGTGGCGCGATCAACCTCGTGACCAAGCAACCGCACACAGGCCCAATCGTCAATGACGCATTTATGGCCTACGACTCGTTGCGCGGCTATCGCACGGGCGTCGGCTCGGGCGGCAGCACCACGGTTGCGGGTCTCGACTATCGGTTTGACGTCAGCCGCGCGTCGAACATTGGATTCATCGACGATACCTTCGCGAAGACATTGAACCTTTCGGGACAATTCAACTATCGCATCGCCGACAATTTCAAAGTCTTCGGCGCTGTCGAGTACAAGCAGGATCGGGGCAGCCCCTACTGGGGCACGCCGCTGGTTTCAGCCGCGGCAGCGGGGTCCAACGGCGTGGGCGGGATCGTCTCGGGCAACTACATCTCGAACTACAACGGCACCAATCTGGGGCCGGTCACGATCGACGGCCGCACGCTACGAACGAATTACAACGTGCTCGACAACCACATGACGGCCGAAGAGCTGTGGCTGCGCGG
>JANXRM010000496.1 GCA_025353015.1 Hyphomicrobiales bacterium | reverse complement strand
AGGAACTGCAGCACGACATCGAATGATTCGTAAGGGTGATGGACGACGATATCCTTGGCACGAATCGCTGAGAAACAATCGCCGCTGAACTCCCGAATTCGCTCCGGAAAGCGAATATTGAAGGGCTTGAACGACAGATCCGGCCGGTCGCCAACGATCAGCTGACTGGTGTCGGAGAGGCCGAGCAATCCCTCCTGCACGTGAATGTTGGCCTCGACCACGTGCAACTGGTCGACAACGAACTGGCGCAACTCACGCGGCATCGTGACGTCGATTTCGAGCCGGATGACTGAGCCGCGTCGCCGGCGTTTCAAGGCACTCTCGAAGAAGCGGACCAGATCCTCGGCCTCCTCCTCGACCTCGATGTCACTGTCACGCAAGAGCCGGAAGGCGCCTTGCCGCGCCACGTGATAACCGGGAAACAGCCGGCCGACGAAAAGACCGATCAACATCTCGATGCGAACAAATCGGATCGTGGTGCCCGGGTGGCTTGGGCTTGGGTTCTGGCTTGAATTCTGGCCGTGCGCGACATCGCCGGGCAAACGGATGAACCGATCGAGCTGCCCCGGCACCGGCATCAGCGCGTGCATGGTGCCGCTGGCGCCGTCGCGCTCGAGTTCGAGGCCAATTGTGAAGCCCTTGTTCGGAATGAACGGAAAGGGATGCGCCGGATCGATCGCGATCGGCGTCAACACCGGAAAGATGTGTGAGATAAAATGCTGCTCGAGCCACACGCGCTCGCCAGCCGTCAATTCTTTCGCATCGACGATCGAGAGGCCCAGAACACCAAGCTCACTGCGGATTTTCGACCACGCCGCCTGCTGCTCAGCGGAGAGCTTGGCGACATAGGTGCTGATTTCAACCAGTTGCTGCTCAGCGGTCAACCCATCTTGGCTGAGCGTCGCCACCTTGGCAGCGACCTGCCCATGCAGCCCCGCCGCGCGCACCATGTAGAACTCATCGAGATTGGAGGCCGAGATCGACAGGAAGCGCAGCCGCTCCAGCATCGGGTGGCGTTCGTTCTGCGCCTCCTCCAGCACGCGGTGGTTGAATTGGAGCCAGGAGAGTTCGCGATTGAAATAGCGCGCCGATCCTGACGGCGGCGGCGCCGCAGCCGTCGCGTCTATCGCAACCCGGTCTTTCGTCTGCCTGGCCCGCTGGGTTGTCGAGATCATCATATCACTCCTTCGCCCCGGGCAGATCTGCGCCGGCATCCCGATCGATACTTCAACCGAAGCGGCGCATTAAACCGGGCATCGAGCCAAATTTTTGTGACACACCTATGACGCCCGAGGCGAAACCTGACGAACACCGCCCGTTTAAGGCGCACGACCGCTCTCACCCGGTTGCACGCTAGCCAGAACTTCTGCCGCCAAAGCCCGCGTCACCTTACGATGCGCCGCCAGCGCCCGCTTGTCGATTTCGGCAACCAGCCGTTCGGCCGTTTCCATCGACCGCTCCATATGGAGCCCCAGATGCGCGATAACGTGCGGCTCCACGGTCAACTGACGATCGGCGAACAGCTTGACGAGCACAGCCCGCAACAGGTCCGCGTCCGGGTTTTCGATGCGGATCACCGGCAAGGCCCGCAGGCGTGAGCGCAAATCCGGCAGCGTTACGTCGAGATCGCCCGGCGCGCGGGCCGAGGTCAGCAGCAGATGCGATTTGTGCTCCCGGGCCAGATTGAGCAGATGGAACAGCACCCGTTCATGACCGATGCCGCGGTCGAGATCCTCGATCACCAGGGCCTTGGATCGCTGAAACAACACGACAGCCGCCTCGTCGAGCGCTGCGGCCTCGAGGGTCGCCTCCCCCGCCGATTTCAGGCGCCAGACATTCGCCAGATGGCTCTTGCCCGAGCGGGCCGGTCCCACCACCAGCACGCTTTGCTGTGGCCAGTCCGGCCATCGGTCGACCATATCGACGGCCGCCGCATTCGCCGCGCTGACGAGAAAATCCTCCGCCGCCAACGCCGGACGATGGGCCAGATCGAGCACCAATTGGCGAGGCGCAGTCATTGCACCCGCTCCGGATGGCGTTCGCTATTTGCAGGTCCGGCAATGGAGGCATTGGCCGCAGCCGGTGCACCCGGTCCTCGGTAAAACGAGCTGTCGAGATAAACCTCCAACCCAAAGCGCACGAGAACGCCGATCGCGGCCGCGACCGGCACGGCAACGAGTACGCCGACAAAGCCGAACAAAAACGAAAACACGAACAGCGCGAACATCAGCCAGACCGGATGCAGTCCGATTTTTTCGCCGACAATCTTCGGCGACAGAACCGCCGTATCAAGCGCCATGCCGGCCGCAAAGATGCCCGCGACTTTGGCAACCGGCAACATGCCTTCGGATGACTGAATGACCGCGACGATGAGGGCCGTGATGAGCCCCAAACCCCAGCCGACGTAGGGCACAAAAGCCAAGAGCCCCGTGCCAAGCCCGATCAGCGCACCATAGCGCACGCCCGCAAACGTCAGCGAGAGGGCATAAAACAGGCCGAGCACGATGCAGATTGTGCCCTGCCCGCGAATGAACGCCGACACAGCCGCGTTGATTTCCCCGGCCAGGCGCCGGATCGTCGCGGCGTGCTCGCGCGGCAACCAGCCGTCGAGTTTTTCCATCATCGGATGCCAATCGACGAGGAGATAGAAAACGACGACAGGCGTCACCAGCAGCAACGACAGAAAGTTCACGACCGCAAGCCCTTGCTTCCAAAGAGCTTTGGCAATGATGCCCGTGGACGCCGACCAGCTCTGCTGCAGGTCGACAATCGCCTGGTCAAGCCCCTGCCGAAACGCCGGAAAGCGATCCCCAAGGCGCTGTGCCATCCAGGCTTCGACTGAACTTTTCAGCCGTGCCAGATCATCCGGCATCGTCTCGGCCAGCGCGCGCACTTGATTAGCGAGCAAAGGCACCAGGAAGACGAGGCTCGCGACCAGGATCACCCCGACCGTCAAGATGATAAGACCGGCGGACGTCATGCGCCCGAGGCCTGCGCGTTCCAGCCGATCAGCGACCGGGTTCAGGAAATAGGCAATGACCATGCCCACGACGAAGGGCAGCAGGACGTCCTTGAGCAGCGCGATGCCGCCTAAGAGCGCAATGCCTGCGAGAACCCAGAACAAAACCTGCCGCTCGATGCGCATACCATTCCTTCTGGCCAAACTACCGACCAATCCGTCGGACTTCGATCCCGATAGGATAGGCCATAGCCACTCGGCCGTCAGCAAGCCCGGCAATCCTGCCGCGTTCCGGCATCCTGACGGTATCAGCTACCGCGATTATCCGTTCGCCGGACTGGGCTCACGCTCACGGGATTTTGGCCAGCGTTCGCAGCCTCCGCAGGCGCCGTCCCCATATGCGTAAACCAGTCGCGTATATAGGCCACCAGCGATGCCAGCGTCAGCACCGCCGTCAGCCATATCAATCCCAGACGCAACTGTCCGGCGCCAAGTTGAAAGCCTTCGTCCGCCAGCACCGTCGCCGCCAGAACAATCTGGGATGCGGTGTTCGCCTTGCTCACAGTCCGCGGCTTGATGCCCAGCGGGTTGCCCATCAACCACGCCAACAGCACGCCTACAACGATCAGGATATCGCGCGACACAACCGCAATCACCAACCATGACGGCAGCTTCTGCGCCACGCCCAGCGCCACATAAATGCTGACGATCAGAAGCTTGTCGGCCAGCGGATCCAGATAAGCGCCAAGCTCCGTTTGAAGCTTGAAACGCTTGGCGATGTAGCCGTCAACGGCATCGCTGACGCCAGCGCAGACGAAGACCAGAAAGGCGGCTTGTGTTCGGCCGCTGACCAACAGCCAGAAAATCAGCGGCACGAGTATGATTCGGCCGAGCGTGATGACGTTCGGAAGGTTCAAGTTCAAGCGATGACCCGGCGTCCGTCAGGGGTTGGCGATATCAGGCAATCAAAGACTGAACGGGAGGCAGAGGAACGACTACGGGCTCCCCCTCCGGACCCGAAATGGTCTTGTCGATTAAGCACTCTAAGCGCGAACATGCCCCGCCGTCGAGCAAGCGATTTGCAACGGGGACCGATCAACTATCGATTCCCCACGCAAAACCTCCGGTCCCGACCGCCAGCCAGGATCATCAAGCGCTTGAGCTGCATGAGTGGCTGTTTGACCGAACAATTACGCCGGAATCGGCACAAAGTGTTCAATGGCGGGCCGATCTTCGGGAAAACGGCTGATATCGCCGCTCCAGTCGGCAACTCGCCCAGCAACGGCCGCGCGGTAACACTGGTCCAACGTTATATCTCGGACGACCGCGTGCTGGTTGTCCATGCGCCCGCCCGCACCGCCGCTTCGATCCCCGCCGCCGATAATCCCGAGTTCGCCAAGCAAACGGCCCATGCCCCGTCCGCTGCACTTGGCAATGGCTTCGAGCCGCACCCACGCCTGCAAAAACTGCTGGTCTTCCATCGATCCGCCGAGAGCCAGCCCGCCCGCAAGCGCGATGCCGGCCGCGATGATATCGGCGCGGCGGCGCGAGGATAGCTGTGGTGTCCGCGGCGCCTCGATGTCGACGCCGATTTCGGCCCCCGTCGAAACGCCGACAAGCGCCCTGGAGCCACTATGCGACAAGCTGAAACGGCGACCCTGACTGAACAGTTCCGGCTTGCCATGGGCGCCAATCACAAAGGGCGCCGCAGCCGCGTCGATACCAATCCGCTGGGCCAGGATGAGCCGCAGCGCCATATGGGCGGCGCGTCGGCGTTGGAACCAGGCGTCGGCGCCGACAGGCCGTTCCGGCAATGCGGCAGAGATCCGTGCGACACTGCTGGAGGCCGGCCAATCGTCCGCCAGCAACAGCGGTGTCACAGAATCGAGTGCGATCAGCCAGACCTCGACGGCCGGCTTGGGTGTATCTCGCAGCTTCGTCAACGACTGCCGCTGGCGCGGCTGCGCCGTCCCACATCGGCAGCTACGAGAGGTTCGCCACGCAACAGGGCACGGCACGCCCGCAATTCGACAATCGCGGCCGAGATCAGCCGTTCTTGGCCCGTATCGTTCAAGGTTGACGGAGCAGGCTTGCGTTGCTCGTTCGAGGCCCGTTGCACAGCCGGCAGCAGGCGCGAGCTATCTCCGGCATCGGAACGCCGACCAGCACTCGCCCCTGAATTCCCCACAGAACTCCCTCGAGCCCCCGCACGCCCGGCTCCAGCGCCCCCAGGTCCTGTCGATGATGACCCGCCCACGGTGTTGGTGGTCACGGGCGGGATGCTCGGACCGCTGTGGCCCGGCGACGATGCAGCACCGCCGGCGTGTATTTTGACCGCCTCGATCCCCTGCTCACGCAGGATTTTCTGCACACCTTTGATTGTGTAACCGTCGCGATGCAGGAGATGCTGGATCCCCTTCAGGAGCTCCATATCTTCCGGCCGGTAATACCTGCGGCCGCCCCCTCGTTTCATCGGGCGGATCTGCGCGAACTTCACTTCCCAGAAGCGCAGCACATGCTTCGGGATGCCGAGATCGTCCGCTACCTCACTAATCGTACGGAACGCGTCCACCGCTTTCGCCATGTTGCAACCCCACAATCGGCGCGCGAACCATTGCCCCCAATGGTCCGCACTTTGTTCAGATACCGCCGACTGCTGCCTGATTGCGATCAGATCGCAGCAACGCTATTCGGCGGCCTTCCGTCGGAGCAGTCCCCCGTTGATACGCGACTTCATGATGTTACTGGCGCGGAAAACAAGAACCCGGCGCGGCGTGATCGGAACTTCCTCGCCGGTCTTGGGATTGCGGCCGATCCGCTGCCCTTTTTCGCGCACCCCAAACGAGCCGAACGACGACAGCTTGACGCCTTCGCCTTGGGCCAGCGTCTTGGAAATCTCGCCAAGCACAACCTCGACCAGATCTTGCGACTCGTTCCGCGGCAAACCGATTTTACGAACAACGGCTTCCGCCAGATCCGCTCGCGTTAAAGTCTTTGCACCCATGGGTTTCTACGCCTCCCCTGCCACATTTGGCCGGATGCTAGCGAGGCCGTGCGTCCCGGTCAATGCCGAACCTTCGCAACGCTATGAAATTGCTGCAAGATTGTAGCTTTAGAGCCGATACAAGCCCAGCCGTTGGGCTTGTTGATGCGCGCGCCGACCGCAGCAACGGTTTCCCGGACCCAACGTGACACAGACGCCAACAGCCACTCATCAGTGCCATTCAGTGCCAGCCGGCACCACGCATCACCAGCGCACGAGCACCGCGCCCCAGGTAAAGCCACCACCCATCGCTTCCATCAAGACCAAGTTCCCTTCCTTGATCCGGTGGCTCTCGAAGGCCTCGTTCAAGGCCAGCGGAATGGATGCCGCTGAGGTGTTGCCGTGCTTCTCCAGCGTCACCACGATCTTTTCCGGGCCAACGCCGAGCTTCCGGGCGATGCCATCCAAGATGCGTTTGTTCGCCTGATGCGGCACGAAAAGATCGATCTCGTCAGCCGTATACCCCGTCTGGATGAGGGTCTCTTCGATGACGCCGTGGATTTTCTGCACGGCATGGCGAAACACCTCGCGGCCGTTCATGCGCAAGTGGCCGGTTGTTTTTGTCGAGCCAGGCCCGCCGTCGACGTAGAGCAGATCCTCGTAGCGGCCGTCCGAACGGATGATCGTCGACAAGATGCCGCGGTCCTCGCGTGTCCCGTGCTGCGGCTGCGCCTCCAGGACAACGGCGCCGGCGCCATCGCCGAACAGGACGCAGGTGCCCCGGTCCGTCCAGTCGAGGATGCGCGAGAACGTCTCAGCGCCAATCACGATGGCCCGCTTGAACTGGCCGGTTTTCAAGAAGTTGTCGGCCGTCGCCATGGCGTAGACAAAACCCGAGCACACGGCCTGAATGTCGAACGCCGCGCCCTTGGTGACGCCGAGCCCATGCTGAATTTTGACCGCCGTCGCCGGAAAGGTCCGGTCCGGCGTCGCCGTCGCGCAAATAACGAGATCGATCTCGACGGGATCGATGCCCGAGCGAACCAGCGCCTGCCGGGCTGCTGCGATCCCGAGGTCGCTCGTCAACTCGTTGTCCGACGCGATATGCCGCTGCCGGATGCCCGTGCGTTCGGCTATCCACTCGTCGGTTGTATCGACGATGCTGGACATTTCCTGGTTGGTCATGATCCGCTTCGGGAGACTAGCCCCGACGCCGCGGATCACCGTTCGGATGACGGCCACGTGTTCACCTCGTCTTGCGTTCACCGGACTGTTGAATACCGGCGGACTGTTGACTGCCAGCAGCCTGGATATCGGACCCCACCGGCTCGACCGCGGGGTCCACCCGCACAGCCTCGAGCTTTGGTGCGATCGCCCCGATATCGGCGGCAAGGCGAGCATTGAAATCGTTCGCAGCCATTTCGTAGCCGAGATTGATCGCGCTCGCAAAACCGAACGCGTCGGTGCCCCCGTGGCTCTTGATCGCTATGCCGTTGAGGCCGAGGAAGGGACCACCGTTGACCCGGCGCGGGTCGATCTTGTCCTTCAGGACCCGGAAACCATCGCGAGCGAGCCACGCGCCGAGCTTGGTCTGCCAGCTCTGCATCATCGCCGCCTTGAGATAGGTCGCGATCTGGCGCGCCGTTCCCTCCGCCGTCTTGAGTGCAATATTGCCGGCAAACCCTTCGACCACGACGACATCGACGACGCCTTGGCCGATCTGGTCACCTTCCACGAACCCCCGGTACTCGAACGGCAGGTCGAGATCGCCTTGTTTCAGGCGGGCATGGGCTTCCTTGACTTCTTCGTTGCCCTTGATTTCCTCGGAGCCGACGTTGAGCAACCCGACCGTCGGCCGTTCGACATCGAAATGCGCACGCGCCATGGCCGCCCCCATGAGAGCGAAAATGATCAATTGCTGGGCCGACGCCCCGATATTGGAGCCGACGTCCAGCACGATCGACGGACGATTGATCGTCGGCCACTGGGCTGCAAGCGCTGGTCGCTCAATGCCCGGCATGGGCCGCAGGATCAGCCGCGACATCGCCATCAGCGCACCCGTATTGCCGGCTGAGATTGCGGCGTGCGCGCGCCCCGTTTTGACGGCATCCAGCGCCAGCCACATGCTCGACCCCTTGCCGCGTCGCAGCGCCTGGCTCGGCTTGTCTTCCATGCCGATCGCCAAGTCCGTGTGGACGATCTGCGAGCGCGCCGCCAGGTCGGGATATCCAGCGAGCACGCGCGCAATCTCGGGCTCGCTGCCCGCCAGTATGAAATGGAGCTCCGGATGCTGGGCAAGCGCAAGTGCCGCGCCCGGCACGGTCACCTCGGGTCCATGGTCGCCCCCCATGGCGTCGAGTGCGAGCGTCTTCGGCCCAAACATCCGGTCTTGCCTGCCTGTCTTGATCGAAAAACACTCGGATCGAAAAGCACCCCGGCGATGGTCCAGGATGCGGCTCTCGAACTCCCCCAAACTTTCAATAGCCGGGAAGATAGCGCTTTCCCGCTACGTGACAATCGGAATTGCGCGCGTCTCCCATGCGTTCTCCCACGCGTTTCGGCGGTCAGCCACCCCTCAATCCGGTGTTTTTTTGCTCCGAAGCACTGCCAGCTTGGCAAATGGGTTGTCCGGGCGAAGCGCATCTGCGGACCCAACTTTTGGCGCGGCTTTCGGGTCCTGCCAGTCGAACTGGGTGCCGGCCGCCCTGGGGTAGGGGTTCAGCAGGCTCGCCAGTTCCTCGTAGATGATCCGTCCGGCATCGATGACGCCGTTCTCGATCGTTTCCACCTCGACAGCGGCGAACGGATCGATGGTGTCCTCGGCCTCCACGCCAGCTTTCCCGTCCGCCTTCCCATCTCGGCCGCCCTTGTTTTTGGGCCGGGCGTGGGTTTCAGCCAAGAACTCGACCTCAAAAATACCGGAGACTCGGTCGGCCACCGGCTCGAGACTGACGACACACGCCTGTGTCACGCGCGCCTCGAAGCTGCCGTCGAGCCGGAACCCGCCGCCGCCCATAACCTTGACCTTGTAGCGGGCGGCCAACGCGTCGCAGGACAGAATGTCGAGGGCGCTTTTCAGGGTTTGCAACTCGTCGGGCGTCGCCGTCCGCTGCACGGACAACCCGTGTTCCGGCACATCGACAGTCTGGTGGGTCCAGGCGAGGACGGTCATGTTCGCTTCCTCCAGGAGGCTGGTTTGGCGTTTGCGGCTATCGAGGCAAGCTTCAATCGGCCGCACCTGCCGTCCCGCCAACGGCTGGTACGGCGGCCGGTAAGGCGGGTGGTACGACTGGTGGAAACAGGTCGTTGCCCTCGAAAATATCGGTCGTGGACGTCGCAGCGAGGTGGCGAACCGCTTTACGCACATAGGCGGCAAGCTGTTCCGGCTGCGGCGTGGTCGAGGCCGCAGGCGCTGATCCCGCCGCAACGTTGGCGCCCCGCGCGCCATAGACATGCTGCAGCAAGGCGGCCTCGAGCGTGTCGCCGACAGGACGACCGCCAAAAAAACCGTCAGTAACCCCGCCCGTGACCTCGCCCCTCACGGGCAAAGCCGCCAACCCCGCCCGGTAATCGCGTGACCGCTCGGTGAAGGCGGCAGCCGCCTTCTTCACACGCCGCGGCACGCCCATGTCGCCGATGCCGATCTGGCGCAAAGCATCGTCGAGATCAGTCATCAGATGCTCCATCAACCGTTGTCCCAGCCGCTGGCCGGCAGCGCCCTCTGTTGTCAAGCGCTCGAGTATAAGCACCAGATGCAGCATGATCATTTCGATGCGCCCCTCCATACTGTCGGGCACGCCCATATCGCGGAAAAACGCCGGCGCACGCGCTTGCGCCACAATACGCTCATAAATGTCGTGACCTATGCGGGTCGTCTGGGAATTGCGTTTGAACCACTGAAGCATGGGGATTCTCTTCTCGGGGCCCGCCTGCATGGAGCCGTGATCGCTACAGACCTGTGGGGGAATAGCATGTGGCGTTGCCATTCGGAATGGACCGGATTAGGCCGTTTCCAGCAACCATTCCGTTTATTGAGTCGCAACACGACAGCGGCTTGGAACAATTCGCGGGTGTGACGCCGCACTCAGGCTTAGAACGTAACACTCAGGTCCAGAATTAAGTGCCGGTCGTGCGGCATGATCGACGAAAGACAATCGATACCGGAAGATCGACGCACAGACGTTGACGTAGAGACGTTGACGCAGGGACCGGGACAGGGGCAGTTTCGCGATGAAGACACGGTCAGCCGACAGCATTTCGGCCACCATGAACGCCGCCGCCACCAGCCGGGCCCCGGCATGGCGACGTGCTGCTGGTTTGAAACCCTTGCTTGCGATCTATTGCGCCCTGGCGTTTGCCGGGTGCTCGTCGATCACGGACAAGCACGGCCATCATTTCGGCGAAAATGAAATCCAACAAGTGCAGCCGGGCATGACGCAGGACTCCGTGCGATTGACGCTCGGCACCCCCGACACCACATCGACGGCCGCGGGCAACAACGCCTTCTACTATATCTCGAGCACCACGAAACAGACGGCATTCTTCAAGCCGGAAGAAGTCGATCGCAAGGTCGTCGCGATCTATTTCAACAAAGCGGGCAGCGTCGAGAAAGTCGCCCATTACGGGCTGAAGGACGGCAAGATTGTCGACTACAACGGCAGCGAGACCCAGGGCGCCATGCGCGACAAGAACCTGATCTCGCGGTTCTTCCGCGGCGTTGGCCCGAAGACCAAAATCGTCGAATAAGCCTGGGATGCTCAACCCTCTGGGCGACTGAGCCGGCTGCAGATGTCTGCGGCCGAGCATTACGGGGCGCTGCCCGTGTCCGGCCGTTTTCGGCATCCAGCTATTTCAGTGATGTTGAGTAGGGGTTTGGGTGATGCGTCCTGGGGCGGCCCCGTGCGGAGCATCAGCGCCGACCAGGTACCGCCAACCTGTTGCCACCTACCGACAGCTTCACAACCGGCACGCCCGCGGTTGAACAAAACGGGTGGCCCGGGTTCATCCGGACCACCCAATTAGGCTCTCATTCGGTGCCGAAGCGACGCTGCCACCAACCCTTGCGGGCGGGGCCGCTCGCCACCTCCGCTGGGGATGCGGTCGGCGCGACCGGCGCAGGTGCCTGTTCGACAACGGGGGTCTGAACCGGTTCGACGTGCACACGATAGCGCGGCTCGGATGGCGTTTCCAAGATTTGCACCGGTGCCGCCACTGGCGCCGCAATTGGTGCAGGTGCCGGCGCCTCGATTGCCACGGTCTCGACGATGGATGCCCGGGCCGGGACGTCCGCAACAAACGCCTCAGTGTACTGCGGCACGCGGTCGACGGGCTCGGACGACGATGTCACGATCCCGCGATGATGATCGTTCGGAACGGTCACTGACGCGTCACCGACCGCAGCGACTGGCTGCTCGGCCCCCGGTTTCGCGACCTCCAGCAAGTTCCAATCGTCTGGTGCAGCGGCGCCCTGCTCTCCATGCGGGCTATGTTCGTCGCGACCGCGCGAGCGACCACCACGACGACCACGCCGACGGCCGCGTTTCGAACGGTTATCGTCGTCGCTGCCCGCATCACGCTCAAGCGGCACACCTGGGCTGTTGTCGTCGCCGTCCCGGCCAACATCTCTGGCCAAGTCTACCGGCGCACTGCCGTGGTCGTGCTCGAATCCGGCAACCCGGCGACCTTGCCGCTGGGGGGCGCCGGTGTCGTCAAAAGCAAGGGCCGAAGTGGCGCCAGCCTCGCGATGGACCTCCTGATGATCGTTGTGGCCACGCTCATGACGATTTTCATCGGCGGCCTGGCCAACCTGCGGCGCGTGTCCGTCATCATCCTGACTTGCAGCGACGATCTGGTGCTCTCCCCGATCATCGGAAACATGACCACTCTCGTGATGGCCATGGCCCCGCTCGTCACCACCGCCGACCCGATCCCGGCGGCCACGGCGGCGACGCCGGCGGCGGCTACGGCCGCCGTCCTCGCCGTCAGCCCGAACTTCGTCGCGGTTGCGTGGCTCATCCCCGCCGTCGCGAACTTCGAGCGGCTCTCGGTGATCGCGACCACCTCGCTCGAGACTGCCGCGGTCATGACCATTGCGGTCGCTACCATTGCGATCCTGGCCACCCCGATCCTGGCCACCCCGATCCTGGCCTTGGCGCTCGCGGCCGTGCCGCTGTTCGCGCGGCGTATCACGGCCAGCGCCTGCGTCTTCTGTCGAGTCGGGTTCGCTGGCGTCGAAGCCCCAATCCATACTGACAGCCGTGCGCGGCGAGGGCTTTGCCGCGTCGACCAAAGCCGCCGCCGACCGCTCGATGGCGAAATTCGCCCCGTGCATGCGATCGCTGGCCTCGACCGTGATGGTGATGCCGAAGCGCTGCTCAATCTCCGTGATATAGGGCCGCTTGTTGTTCAGGATATAAAGCGCGACGCCTGCATTGGTGGTGACGGCCATCGACGCCGGCTGCTTCATCAGGTGATCTTCGATCCCACGCAGTACGGCGAGCGCAATCGACTCCGTCGATCGGATAATACCGGTGCCGACGCAATGCGGGCACTGCGACGTGGAGCCTTCGACGACGCCAGTGCGCAGCCGTTGGCGCGACATTTCCAGCAAACCGAAGTGCGAGATCCGCCCAACCTGGATGCGGGCGCGATCGTGCCGGAGCGCATCTTTCATGCGCCGCTCGACCGTGCGGTTGTTGCGCTTCTCCTCCATGTCGATGAAATCGACGACGATCAGGCCGGCGAGGTCGCGCAGTTTCAGTTGCCGGGCGATTTCCTCGGAAGCTTCGAGGTTCGTGTTGAGCGCCGTCTCCTCGATCGAGAACTCGCGCGTGGATTTGCCCGAGTTGACGTCGATCGCGACCAATGCCTCGGTCTGGTTGATGACGATGTAGCCGCCGGAGCGCAACGTCACCGTCGGGTTGAACATGGCGTTGAGCTGGCGTTCGATACCGAACCGGGCAAAGAGCGGCTCGGGTGCCACGTAGTTGACGACGCTGTCCTGGTGGCCGGGCATCAGCATGCCCATGAAATCGCTGGCTTCCGCGTAGGCCGCGGGGCCTGCAACCTGGATGTCGTCGATGTCCTTGGAGTAAAGATCGCGAATGGAGCGCTTGATCAGATTGCCTTCCTCGTAGACGAGGCACGGCGCAGTCGATGTCAACGTCAGGTCACGCACGCTCTCCCAGAGGCGCAGCAGGTATTCGTAGTCGCGCTTGATCTCCTGCTTCGACTGGGCGGCGCCCGCCGTCCGGATGATGAGGCCCATGCCCTCCGAAACCTCGAGGTCCTCGGCAATAGCTTTGAGACGCTTGCGATCCTGCGGCTGCGTGATCTTGCGGGAAATGCCACCGCCGCGGCCGGTGTTCGGCATCAGCACGGTGTAGCGGCCGGCCAGCGAGATGTAGGTGGTCAGTGCAGCGCCCTTGTTGCCGCGCTCTTCCTTGACAATCTGGACCAGAATGATCTGCCGCCGCTTGATGACTTCCTGGATCTTATACTGGCGCGCGCGTCGGCGCGGCCGCTCGGGCAACTCCTCAAGCGCGTCTTCTCCGGTTGCCACCTGTTCGACCTGGTCGACATCGCCCGAACCGTCGTCGCCGCCATGGCGGTCGGAGCTGCCGACCTCCTCGACGTTGCCATGGTCGCCAGAGCCGTGCCCCTCCGAACCGGATACGTCCGAACCAGCCCCGCCGGAACGAGTGCTACCATAGGGCTCATCGCCCGCGTAATGCCCGCTGTCACCACGCAGAGACGGTTCGGAATGGCCACCCCCAGCATCGCCGTGGGCATGGTCAGCCCGGTCATGCTCGACGCCGTCATGTGCGACGCGGTCATGCTCAACACGATCGTGGCCGGAATGGCGATCATAGGCGACGGAGTCGCCTGCATCATGATCGTGGCCGAGTGCTTCGGCGCGGCGCGGCGCGCCGCCCGAACTGTCACCGTCATCGTGCGAATGGGCACTATCGTATGGGGCGCCTGCGCCCGCTTCGAGGCCCTCGCCGCCATCCTGATGTGCCAAGCGATCGGCGCGATCACCGTCGCCGCGATCTTCACCGCGACCTCCACCACCGCCACGCCGGCGGCGGCTTTCGCGTTGGCGCGACCGTTCGTCGGCCTCTGCCTCGGCGGCGGCTTCCGCGTCGGCCTCTTCTTGCTTCAGCAATTCGCGGTCGGCGATCGGGATCTGGTAGTAGTCGGGATGTATTTCGGCGAAGGCCAGGAAGCCGTGGCGATTGCCGCCATACTCCACGAAAGCCGCCTGCAGCGACGGCTCGACGCGCGTAACCTTGGCCAGATAGATATTGCCGCGCAGCAGTTTTCGCGATGCTGACTCGAAGTCGAACTCCTCTACCCGTCCATTCCGCAACACCACCACCCGAGTCTCCTCGGGGTGGGTGGCATCGATAAGCATTTTGTTCTTGTCCATGGGATTGTCCTTGCGCGACGCGGCGCGTCGGCGATCAGACCGGACAGGTGGCCGGAGATCGCTCGAACAGGCGTCGAGGCGCGATGAAGTGATGGAAATGTCGATGGGAGCCGGAACTCAAATGCCTCGGCGAGCGAACCGCTTCCTGTGCGGACTGCTGCGCGACGCGCTCGCCGACGGCTCTCGGGCCAGACGGCCAAGCCGTCGGGTCGCAGGGCTGTGCAGCGATTGAAGCTCTGGCTGGTCATTGTCCTGGATCGGACTTTCGTGTCCTGTTCAGTCTCGATAAGATGCCTGGCTCTGTGAAGCGCCGGGCTCTTGTTAGCGCTTTGTTTTCCCAGCTCACGCTCTTTCAAGCAAGGCCGGGTGCTGTTCCCGCTGTTGTGGATCGCACGCTCCCAAAACGACTTGGTGCCAAACACCTTGGAACCAAAACAACTTGGGGCAATCCACGTCAGCAGGCTGACCCACCACCCTGTCTTCCGCCGCTCGTCGAGCACGGCCCCAGGAACGGCAAGCCGAAAGGTCTTCCGGAAATCCATATGGTTGGATTCCAACTGGATTCCGGCCGGTTGTATCGTCCTGCATCGACGCCTGACGCGTGTGCAATTCTACCCCTACATTCACCCTTACATCTCAGGCATTCGCCAAAGGTTCCACTTAAGCGTTCGCCCCAGGATCAGTTGCCGGATCAGTTGCCGGAACTAATTCCCAACTCTCAGGCAACCGAACGCGGCCGAGCATTATGGTCTCCAGAACCCGCCGCATCTGGCAGCGTGGAGGCACCCCTAACGACCAGCCTCCCCCTGATGACCTGCAATTGCGCTCACGTGAAGGCCCACGTTAAAGGCCCTGGCGACTGACATTGCAGCGATGGCGGAGGATCACGTCAAGGTCCCCGTTCATAATAGGGTCTCGGCCGTCCCGACGCAAGCTTCTCATTGCCCTCTTTCTATTGATCGCCGTCCCACGATGGCGCCAAAACAGGCAGGAGTCGCCACTGCTTGGTTTTTGCCTCCACCGACACCGCATCACGGTCTAGGACGGCTTCGGGCAAAACTGGCTGTGGATACTGTGGATACTAGGCCGAGATTTGGACAATTTTTGATTAACGCGAGCTACGCTAGCACCGCAGACCTTACATTTTAAGCGTGCGTCCCGAGAGGCTAGTTCTCACGGCGACGCGAACAGCGATGCGGCCGACGACGCGGCCCATGAGCAGGCCAACGCCGCGGCCAAAAACGGACGGGGGCAATGTTTTCAAGTTCAGCGCTTTCACGTTCGGTGTTGGCACGTGCCGCATATGCAACTGCCGTCACAGCTGCGCTCGCAGCCGCCGCGGATCCACAACCTTTGGGTGCTCAAACGGCGTACGCACCCCCAGCCCAGGGCGAGTGGGGCGCCTTGGTCCGCCCGCGTTCCCGTAGCCCACGCCCCAGCTCGCCACGTCCAGACTCCGCCCCGCCCGTTGTGTCAATCGCCGCCGCAACGGCCAGCTCGACTGGTCCCATCGCCAGCAACGCGGTGCTGTCGGGTGACGGCACACGAACGCGGCTCGTATTGGAGCTGACCGCGAGCACGAACTTCGGCGTCTTTCGCATGTCGAGCCCCTATCGGGTCATCGTCGACCTGGACAATCTGGAATTCCGCATGCCGGCTGGGCTCGGAAGCCAAGGACGCGGGCTTGTCGCCTCCTTTCGCTACGGGCTGTTTGCTCCTGGGAAAGCCAGGCTCGTCATCGATACAAGTGGTCCCGTCCGGGTCCAGACGGCGCGCATGAGCACGGCTCTTGGAGAGGGACCGGCACAGTTCGAAATGGTGCTGATTCCCACCAGCGCCACGGAATTGGCGGCGGCCGAAATCGCCGCTGCCGCCCAGAGCATCGAGGTTCAGCCGCCCGATACACCGTCGGCCCAACCGGAAAAAGCGCGCTCCAAGCCGTTGATCGTGATCGATCCCGGCCATGGCGGCATCGATCCCGGCGCCCAAGGCGCCCACGGCTACGAAAAAGACGTCGTGCTGGCGGTGTCGCGGGAAATTCGGCGCGCCTTGCTTGCGTCGCGCCGATTCGACATTGTCATGACGCGCTCGAACGATGTTTTTATATCTCTGGATCAGCGCGTTAGAATATCCCGCCAGAATCAGGCGGATCTCTTCGTCTCGGTCCATGCGGATTCGTTGGCGCAGAAGGAGCTGGCGCAGAACATTCGCGGCGCCACCGTCTATACGCTCTCGGAAAAGGCGACCGACGATCGCTCGCGCCGGCTTGCCGAGAAGGAGAACGCTGCCGACGTCCTTGCGGGCCTGAATGTCTCCAACGCCCCTGACGACGACCAGGTGCGCCATATCCTGTTCGATCTGGTTCGTCGAGAATCTGCCAATTTTTCAAATGATTTTCAGCGTTCCCTGGTGAAGCAGTTGCGCCCGAAACTGGCCTTGGCCAAGGAGCCGACGCGCTCGGCACCCTTCAAGGTGCTGCGCCAGGCCGGTTCGCCGGCCGTCCTGATCGAGCTTGGCTACATGAG
>JANXRM010000486.1 GCA_025353015.1 Hyphomicrobiales bacterium | reverse complement strand
CCCGACTTCACATGCGGGCCGATGGACGCGAGCGACGCGATGGCGACAGGAACCTGGCCGGCCGTCGCATCATTCATCAGCGGGCCGCCGCCCTTGTACGGCACGTGCGTCCAATCCACCCCGAGTTCATTGCCGATCTGTGACATTGCGAGATGTGCGAGGCTGCCCTGGCCGACCGTCCCATAGGGAACCGTGCCGGGCTTGGACTTGGCCGCCGCGAGGAGATCGGCGAACGATTTGTAGGGCGTCGCGTCATGCACGCCGAGCAGCATCGGCGACGAGCCGATCTTCATAACGGACGCGAAATCCTTGAGCGTGTCGTAGGAAAGGCCCTGGATCAGTGTCGCGTTGACCGAGTGGGTGTCGAAAACCATCAGGATCGTATAACCGTCCGGCGCTGCCATCGCGACCTGCGCCGTGCCGATCGAGCCGGACGCGCCGCCCTTGTTGTCGACGATAATGGTCTGGCCCAGTTCCCTCTGCAGCACCGGCTGCACGCGACGTGCGATCTGGTCGAGCGTCCCCCCTGCCGGGAACGGCACCACAACTCGGATCGGCTTCGATGGGTAGTTCTGCGCCTGGGCCAGTGCCGGCGCGGTGCCGAGCAGGCCCGAGACCAGCACACAGGCCAATGCCAGCGCGCGCATCAAGTTTGAAGTCATGAATGGTCTCCCTCAATGACCCGGTGGGTTGTGGCCCGGGTGCTCGGCCGGCTCTTCGCCACCCGATTTATTCCGCCGCGGCGTGTTTGTCGATCTCCAGCGCGCCCGCCTTGAGGCGCGGAATGAGTTCGCGCCCGAATTCCGTGGTATCGGCCACCGGATCGAAGCCGCGGATCAGGAACGAGCCGATGCCGAGGCGGTAGTAGGCGAGGATCGCCTCAGCGACCTGCTCAGGCGTGCCAACCAGACACGACGTGTTGCCGAGCGCGCCGGTCGCCTTGGTGATGCCCATCCACAGCCGCTCGTCGTGCACGTCGCGCTCCAAGGCGAACGCGAACTGGCGCCGTCCTGCGTTGTCGACGGGCGCTCTGGCATGTGCCTCCCGTTCTTCGCTCGTGGTTTCCTGCCGGCTCCAGCCGAGCTTACCGGTCATGGCCGACAGTATACGGCGCGCCTTGCCCCAGGCGGCTGCTTCGGTCTCGGCAATGATCGGGCGCACGGACATATTGAACCCGACCGTGCGGCCATGCCCCGCCGCCCGCACGCGGAAATCGCGGATGCGCTCCGCTGTCGTCGCCAACGGCTCGGCGTAGATGGCAAACACATCGCACTCGGCCGCCCCCATCGCCAGCGCACCCTCGGAGGCGCCGCCGAACATGATCAGCGGATGCGGCTGCTGCAGCGGCCGCACGTCGGAGTGCGCGCCCGCAACCTTGTAGAATTCACCTGAAAAATCGAACGGCTCGCTCGCGGCCCAGGTCCGCTTCATCAGGTGCAGATATTCCGTGGCGCGGCGGTAGCGCTCAGCCTTCGGCGTGAAATCGCCGTCGCCCTGCTGCTCCGCGTCCGTCTTGCCGGTGATGATGTGCAGCGCGATGCGCCCGCCGGTCAATTGATCGAACGTCGCGACCTTGCGTGCAAAAAGTGTTGGCGCTACGAACCCCGGCCGGTGCGCGAGGAGAAACTGCAGGCGCTCCGTCTTGGCCGCGGCATGCATGGCGACCAAAAAACCCTCCGCCGACGACGAGGTGTAGCCAATCAGCGCCATGTCGAAACCCGCCGCCTCATGGGCCTGAGCGAAATCAACGATGAACGGCGGTGAGACCTCGCCCTCGAGAATAAGCAACGTTGCGGCCTTCGCCGGCGGCGTCACGCCGATCATACCGATGATGCGGACGGGCAAAGGGGGGCTCCTGGCGGTCAGTTCGGAGCCGGAACTGTGCTGGGCAAGGCAGCGGCGGTCAAGCGCGCGGTTAAGGCCGGCGCGATAACACCGGGAAGCGGCGCGACCGTGCGGCTGGCCTCAAGCCTTGTCCAACCCAACGGTAGGCACCCCGCGTGAGGCGGGCGTCGCGCGGGCGTCGCGCATGGCAATGCGTGTCGGAACGTGCATCATCGCCTCGCGAGCGGGTTACCACCCGCACCCGTGGGGGGGGGGGGGG
>JANXRM010000438.1 GCA_025353015.1 Hyphomicrobiales bacterium | reverse complement strand
CGATGCCTGAAACAGTCAATCCGACGAGCCGTCAGCACCGTATCTATAAAGCTCGGCACCATGGCAACGCAGCCAGACTTTGGCTTCGTCGAGTGCCGGCATCGTTGCCTTCACGAGCCGCCAGAAACGCGGGCCGTGATTCATTTCGGCCAAGTGAGCCACCTCGTGCGCGGCCACGTAGTCGAGAACAAGCCGCGGCGCGAGAATGAGTCGCCAGGAGAACGACAGCTGTCCGGCGCTGGAACAGGAGCCCCACCGGCTTTTTTGATCTCGGACCGTCAAGCGGCGGGCCCGAAGTTTCAAATTTTTCGCATGGTAGGCAACGCGAGCATCCAGATCACGCGCAGCCTCGGCAACCAGCCAGTCCTTCAAGCGGCGTGGCGCATGCTCGACGGCGCCGGTCACGACGAGCCGCGGCGCACGTCCCTGGTGTCCAGGAAACACTTCCACGATCGGGCGGCCGGCAACAGGCCCGGCGAAGGCAATTTCCTGCGGCACGCCGCGCAGAGGAATGCAGACGCCTGATGCAAAGCTGACAGGTTCTGGAACGCCCTTGAGGCGTTCGCGCACCCAATCGATGCTACGCTCAAGAAACCGATCAGCCTCCTGAAAATCAGAATTCCGGGGAATTGTCAGAATAACGCTGCGCTGCGTACGACTGACGCGCAACGTCAGTCGCCGCGCCGTCGGATGACGCCGGATCTCGACAGGCGCATGAATACCATCGACCTTCAAGAGTTTGATGGATGCTGCCTTGGCGATGTGCCTTGACATGAAAACCTCGATCCGAATGTCGGAATCTCAAGCACAGGACGCGGACGGAAACCAACGGCACACTACGGTGCACTCAGGTGATCTCGCGTTCGGTACGATGCGCAACTCATTGCGGCGCTCGTGCGGCGGCAATGCTATGACTGTGAGATAGCAACTCAGCCGGCCACACCGCGAGCACGCAATGCCGAATGAAACGAGAGCGTTGTGGATCCGTTGCCACACCGCCACGCGACGCTACAACGCAGCGTTGATCAGCGAGCGATACTGAACGGGACCGGCAGCGGTACCACGTCCAATGGGTTCAATTGCGTAAGGCTGTCGAAAACCATGGTGCCGGCGATCTGCCACATCCGCAATGGCGTGAAATCGGTGAGATTGAGCGCCTCCGGAGCGCTCTTGATCAACGAAGCAACGCCGACGGGCATATCCGTTCCCGGAAGACAGGACGCTGGTGTTGCTGTCGGTGCACCTTTGAAAGTAAAGGCTGCAGCGGATGGGTTGATCGCTGATTTTTTATCGCCCACGTTGCTACCTGACTTGAGGGCCCGGCGATCAATGGGCTTTGAAACCATGCCGCGGGCCGAGCGGGGATCATGCTGCCGCGCAAAATCGGCGATGCGCGGCGCGATTTCCCGGCGGAAACGGGAGCCGTTGAAGACACCGTAATGGCCGACTTCAGGGCACTCGAAGTGTGCCTTGCGCGCGGCGGGGATGCCGCTGCACAACGCAAGTGCGGCGCTGCACTGGCCGATGCCTGTGATGTCGTCCTTCTCACCCTCGATCGTCATCAGCGCAACGCGCTTGATCTTTCGCAAATCGATCGGCCGCCCACGATGCTGCATGACGCCGCGCGGCATCTCGTGATTGACGAAAACCTTTTCGACGGTCTGCAGAAAAAACTCGGCCGTGAGATCCATAACGGCGAGATATTCATCATAGAACTCGCGGTGCTTTTCAGCGCCATCACCGTCGCCACGGACGAGATGGAAGAAGAGATCCTTGTGCGCCGTCACATGCCGGTCGAGGTTCATCGTCATGAACCCGGACAGCTGCAGGAACCCCGGATAAACCATGCGACCAGCGCCAGGATTGGGCCAGGGCACGTTCGAGATGACCTTCTCGCGGAACCAGTTGATGCCGCGTTCGACGGCGAGTTTGTTGACGACCGTCGGGCTGACCCGTGTATCGACCGGCCCACCGGCGAGCGTCAGCGACAACGGCACGCACTTTTCGCCGTCGGCTTCCATGAGCGCGGTCGCGGCCAGGACAGGCACGGACGGCTGGCAGACGGCGAAAACGTGCACATCACCGTCGAAATGCCGAAAGATGTCACGCATCGTCACGATGTAGTCGTCGAGATCGAAGTTGCCGTCGGCAAGTGGAACGCCGCCGGCATCCTTCCAGTCGGTGATGTAGACCTCATGATCCGGCAGGAAGGCCTCGACCGTTCCTCGCAGCAGTGTTGCGTAGTGCCCCGACATCGGCGCGACCAGCAAAAGCTTCGGATCGCGGGCAGCCCGCGCCGCTGGAATGTTGCGCTTGAAGTGGACGAGGTTGCAAAACGGGCTCTGCCAGACGGGCTGCTCGGAGACCGTGACCTCTTTGCCGTCGACTTTCGTCGTTGGCATACGGAAATGGGGCTTATCGTAACGGCGCGTCGTGCGCTCGAAGACTTCCAGCGCGGCGGCGGCGTGTCGCCCCATGCTCGTATGCGTCATCGGATTGAAGGGATGCTTGAGCATCAATCGATAGGAGTCAGCTGCGACACGCGCAGGCCGAACGGCCGCGTGACCGAGCTCGTACCAGTGGTAGAGCATCTTTCAAGTCCCCCAAAGATATTCGGTTCGACGTATTCCTTTTTTGCCACCGTTCAAACCCGCGCCACTTCTTTGGCGGCATCGGATTTCCGACGGTCGTATTGTCACATTTGTTCTGCGTTCAGTTTGAATTGATTCGCAACATGGTTAAAGTGTTATTAGCCTGGTAGGAGCTTTGCCAGACGTTCAGCCATCGCATCCAACCCCGTCGTCGGGGTGAAATGTGCTACATAGGATCCATTCTGATCCATGAGGTAAATCAGCGCGGTATGGTCGATCGTGTAATTGGCTGATGATTTTTCGTCACGCACCTTTTTGAAATAAACACGATAGGCCTTCGCCACGGCATCGACTTCGGCCTGCGTTCCGGTCAGTCCAACAAGCCGCCGATGAAAGCTTGCGACATACTGTGCGAGCTGGGCTGGGGTATCCCGCTCCGGATCGACCGAGATGAACACCGGCGTGATGCGATCGCCTTTGGCCCCGAGCTTGTCGAGGGCGGCAGCCATAACCTGCAGCCCGGACGGGCAGACATCAGGGCAATAGGTGAAGCCAAACAACACGAGGCTATAGCGGCCGCGGAAGTCTTGTTCCGTGACGCGTTTGCCGGTGTGATCGACCAGCGAAAACGGGCCGCCCACCAGCGCCTTGCCGACGGACGCCTGCGGTTCCAGAAGCTTTTGCTGCATGCCGGGCTTGGTCAGCACCGCGGTAAGACCGCCGATCAGGAGGCCGCCCAACGCCAGTATGACATAGCTCGATCGCTTCATTCGGGCTCTCTCTGGTTCGGCGGTGGGCGAAAAAGCATTGCCCAAAGATGGGTCTGCCGGACACCATAGGAGCGCAACCTTGGGAACGAAACCACCTCGACACGACTTTTGCGGTCTTATGGAGGCAGCCCGCCGAGCGTAACACGCGGCGCAGCATGACATGACCGCGGCAAGACGCGCGGCCAAACCAAAGTTCCGAAAGCCAACGGGTGGCGCTGGCGGCGAACGCCGAAGCCTCTAATGCCCGGCGCCGAGGTAGATGCGTTGCACTTCGGCGTTGTTGGCGAGTTCACGCGCGCTGCCCGACAGCACACTTTTGCCGACCTGGAGCACATAAGCCGTGTCCGAAACCTCGAGAGCGAGGTCGACCGACTGCTCCGCCAGCAGGATCGTCAGACCATCTTTGTGCAGCTTCTGGAAGGTCTCGTACATCGACTCGACGATCGCAGGGGCTAGGCCCAGGCTCGGCTCGTCCAACAGCAGCATGTGCGGCGCGCTCATCAAGGCGCGGCCCACAGCCAGCATTTGGCGTTCCCCGCCCGACATGGTGCCGGCGCGCTGCAGGCGGCGTTCCGCGAGGCGCGGGAAAATCGCATAGACCTTCTGCAGCAGGTGCGGCGCTTGAGATTTGTCGGCGAGCGGCGTCGCGCCGAGCAGCAGGTTCGCCTCGACCGTTTGTTGCACGAACAGCCGCCAGCCTTCTGGTGACAGCGCCAAGCCCTTGCGCACGATGGCATAAGCGGGTTGTCCGGCGATCGCTTGGCCTTCGAACTCGATCTTGCCCTTGGACGCTGGAACAATGCCGGCAATGGCATTGAGCGTCGTCGTTTTGCCGGCGCCATTGGAGCCGAGCAGGGCGACAACGCTGCCCTTCGGCACCACCAGCGAGACATCGGCAACCCCGATCAGGTCGCCATAACGGACTTCGAGGTTGGTGACGGACAGCAACGGTGCGCCGACTGAAGCTTGAGGGGCCGCATTCTGAGGCGAACTCATGCCTTGCCTCCCGCCATCTGCCGCGCCTGGCGCCGGCCGAGATAAGCCTCGATGACACGTTCGTTGGTGGTCACTTCCTTCGGCGTGCCACGGGCAATTTCCTTGCCTTGATGGAAGACGATGACGCGGCTTGTCAGCGACACGATGACTTCCATGATGTGCTCGACGATCACGAGCGTGATGCCAGTGGCGTGAATTTTCCGCACCAGTTCGATGGCCGAGCGGACTTCGGTCGGCGTCAGTCCGGCCATGGCTTCGTCCAGCAGCAGGACTTTCGGCTCGGAGGCCAGCGCCCGGGCGATTTCAAGACGCTTTCGGCCGGGCGTGCCGAGGCTCTTGGCGGGCGTGTCGGCGAGGCCGCCAAGACCAACCCGGTCGACGACCTCCCGCGCTTTGGCGCGCGCCTGCCCAGCGTCGGCAGTCCGCAGGAAGGCGCCGATCATGACGTTGTCGATGACCGACATGGATTCGAATGTCAGCGGCACCTGGAACGTGCGCGCGATGCCGAGCCTGGCGCGGGCTTCCGGTGCAAGTGCGGTGACCTCTTTGCCTTCAAACAGCACCGTGCCCGAAGTCGGGAAAGTGTCACCGGACAGGCAGTTGAAAAACGTCGACTTGCCGGCGCCATTAGGTCCGATGAGACCCAGGATCTCGCCCTTTTCGACGGTCGCAGACGCGTCATCGACGGCTTTGAAGGCGCCGAACGCCTTCGTAACGTGGCGGGCTTCAAGCAGCATGCTTCTCTCCCGCTCCAACTGGCGATCCGTTAGGCGCATCGGCAGGTTTCACTTGCGTCGGCTTGAGAAGCGCCAGAAGACCATTCGGCAGAAACCGCGCGATGATGATGATGATGGCGCCATAAACGACGTAGGTGATACCAGCCCCCTTGCCGCCGAGCAGGCTGTTGGAGATCTCCTCAAGCGGCACAAGAATCAGCGCGCCGACCAAGGGGCCGAACAGAACACCGGCGCCGCCAAGCGCCGCCATGATCAGCATCTTCACCGAGATGAGAATGCCGAAACCAGATTCCGGGTCGACGAAACCGATCATCGTCAAATAGAGACCGCCGGCCATGGCCGTCATCGCGGCGCTGAGCATGTAGGCGTAAAGCTTGTAGCGGCCGGCTTCTACGCCGAGCGAGCGCGCGGCACGTTCGCTGTCCTTGATGGCGCGGAGATAAAAGCCCATCCGGCTGTTCTCGATCCGCCACGTGACGAACAGGATGGCGACCAGCACTGTAAGGAACAAGTAATAGTAGGGCATCGCCGACGTGAATGAGAGGTCGAGCACAGTACGGGGCAACGTCGGGCCGGAAAGGCCTTGCGCGCCACCGAGGGAGTCAAATGTTGGCACGAGCACCCGCACAAGTTCGGCGACGGCAATCGTTGCCATGCTGAAGTAGTGGCCGGAAAGCTTGAGCGTCGGCACGCCGATCACCGCGGCAATGGCGATGCACACGATCATGCCGAGCGGCACACCGAGGATCGGCGGCAAGCCCAGGTAGTGGTATCCAAGGACAGCAGAATAGGCGCCGATCCCGAAAAAGATCGCATGACCGACCGACACTTGGCCCGCATACCCACCGACGACGTTCCAGGCCGATGCCCCGATGGCGGCAAGCAATACCAAGGCGCCCAAACGCTGGTAGACCGGGAAGGGCATCGTCAGGATCGGATAAGCCAACGCGAGAACGCCGACGGCGATCCAGAAAAATCGGTGCTGCATCACATCTTCCCCATCAGGCCCTGCGGCCTGCACCAGAGCACCAGCACGAACAACGAGTAAACGACCACGTCCTTGTAGACGGGCCCAAGCTTGTAGGCCGAAACGGACTCGACAAGGCCGATCAGCAAACCGGCAACCAGGGCACCGGGCACGCTGCCGAAGCCGCCGAGTGAAACCGTCACGAAGGCGACGATGGCCAAGGTTTCACCGACCGTCGGCGAGGTGTAGAAAAAGGTGGCAATTAGCGCGCCGGCAATTCCGGTTGCACCGGCAGCGAGCCCCCATGCGGCGGCCTGCATGCGCTCGGGACGTATACCCATGAGCTGCGCGGCGGTCGCATCCTCGGACACGGCAAGCATACGGCTGCCGAGCGATGTTCTGGTCAAGATGAGATGCAGTCCCAGTGTTACGAAAAGCGCCACCACGCCGGCCAGCAACCTTGGCGCGTCAAGGCGCAGCCCGGCGAATTGAAACGGTGAGCCGACCAACGTATCCGGCAGCGTGCGGAAATCCGACCCGAACCACCAGAAGGCCGAGTAGCGCAAGAAAAGCGAGAGCCCGAAGGTGCCCAGAATCTGGGCGAGCATCGGCCCCTTCATGATGTGCCGGACGAGCAAGAAATAGCTTGCCATGCCGACAGCCGCCAACGCCATGGCGGCGATCGGCACGGACGCGGCGGGCCCCAAGCCGAGGCTCGTGTAAACCATGAACGCCACGTACATCGCCAGCATGACGAACTCGCCGTGCGCGAAGTTCACCACGTTCATCATGCCCCAGATGAGCGTCAAACCGGACGAGAAGAGCGCGTAGACGGCCCCGAGCAACAGTCCGCTGACGATGACTTGCAAGAGCGTGTTCGACATGCCGTTTCATCGCCTTCTTAAGCAGCACGCGGCACGCGGGCGTTCAGGACGCAAGTCCCGCAGGAAGCAAGTCCCGGGCGGCCGGATTCGACCCGTGACCGCCAACAAACATCTTGGAGCACACACCAAAACCGAAGCTACGACCGAACCGAAGCTACGACCGCGTCGGTTAAGACCGCATCTGCCCGCTTGCGCTTGCACAACGAGCGCCGATCCCCATGTATCGGGGGTCAGTATCGCCGCGCTGCAACATGCACCGAATCGATTACCAACCCTTATACGGCAGAACGATCTCAGCCGTTGCCGATTCTTTCGGCCAGACCGGCACGTATTTGCCGCCCGTCATCTGTGTGATCAGGCTCGACGCGAGAACATTCTGCCCCTTCTCGTCGAACTTCACGCCCTTGTAACCGGTCACGAGTTGCTCGGCCTTGAGGTCCGTCGCTTTCATTGCTTCCTGGATCTTTGCAGGCTCGGTCGAGCCGGCCCGGTTGATCGCATCTGCCAGGATGAGCAAGCCCTGCATAGCGCGCGCCGACGGGTCGTCGAGATCGTTGCCGGTCTTCTTTTTGAACATCTCGTTGATCACTGCGGAGATGGAGCCGGGCTTACCCGCTGCAAAGGCGGAACGGTTGATCAGGCCTTCGACAAGCGCCCCGGAGGTCCTCACGAACGAGGGATCATTGAATCCAGCGTTGTCGGCAATCATGATTGCCGGCTTCCAATCCAGATCCTTCATGGTCTTGGCATAGAGAATGGCGTCCGACGTGTAGGAGATGAAGAGCACAACGTCGGGATTTTTCTCCTTCAGCTGCAGAACCTGCGGCTGCACGTCCGTCGTATTGGCCGAGTAACTGATCTGGGTCGTGATTGGGATGCCGTCCTTGATAAAGACGTCCTTGATCACCTTCGAAACGGAATTGCCGTATTCGGTGTTCTCGTTGACCAGCGCGATCGTCTCGATCTTGCGGCCGGCGGCCTTCTGCTCCCGCAACAGCTCGGAATAGGAGCGCGCGAAATCGGCAGCGACCGGTGTCGAGCGGAAGAACCACTTGAACCCACGCTCGGTCAGGTCGGACGCAACAGATTCCGGCGTCAGGAATGGAATGCCGTGGCGCTCGGCCATGGCGCTGGCTGTCACGGTAATGCCCGATTGATAGGCACCGAGAAGGGCGTGCACCTTTTCCTCGGTGATCAGCCGCAAGGTCTGATTTTGACCGGCCGCGGGCGTTCCCTGATTGTCGGCAAAGATGACTTCGATCTTCGCGCCCTTCAGGTTGGGCAGCCCTTCCGTCGTCGCGAGCGGCAGATCCTTGAGATCTGGGAAATTGCCATTGACGATCTCGACCGCCAACTCGATGGCAGCCTTCGACGAGTTGCCGGCGCTCGCCGCGTTGCCGCTGAGCGGATAGATGGCGCCGATCTTGACCTTGTCCTGTGCTGATGCCGAGGGTGCTGCGACGGTTGCCAACACCAGACCGGTAACGGCCAATTTCCCAATATTTCGAAACATGACGGTCTCCAGCTCCCTTACCAGCTCTGTTAAGCTGACCGGCGAAAATTCATCCGCTCGATCCTTCCTTATATCGACCCTGCGATTTAGCCCGTCTGTGTGACTTTGTCGCGTTCGTCAGCAAAAGAACAGAATCAGCGTGCGCGATGTGGCGCAATAGCATCATCGATCAGGCGCCGATGTCCGGTTCATGATCCCGGAACGAGCGCGGCCTTGATCTCCCGCCAGCTCTTTAGGTCTGGGGCGATCAGAATGCCGCCTTTCTGGTCCAGTGGATCGAAGACAGCACCATCCAGGCGAGCATGAGTGAAGCCGGCCTCGCCTGCGAGCGTCAGTCCCGGCAGATGATCCCACGGCAAGGTCGCCAGATTGATGAGAAAATCGCACTCGCCCTTGAGTAGTCGTGTGTAATTGTGCCCGGCACAGGTATGCCTGACGTAGCCGCGGAACTGGGATCGCACGACCTCGGGATCTTGCATTCTCCGATTGAGGAACCCCTGCGACGTAACGATCCCCGTAAGGTCGGCAAGCGCCGTCCGCGAAGGGGCTGAAACTCGCTCGCGCGCGCCCTGTCCCTGCTGCCGGAAGACGCCACCACCGGCCTCGCCCATCAGAAAGTCGTTCTCGGCTGGCGCATAAATCCAGCCGGCAACCCCGCGTCCGCCCTGGACGAGTGCCACCATCACATCGAAGATGGTTTGGCCCTCGGTGAATTTTCTCGTCCCATCGATGGGATCGATGACCCAGACCGGTTCGGAACTCCGAAACAGTTGCAGCAGCCCCGGATCGGCCGAGACCGCTTCCTCGCCGATGACATGCGACCCCGGCAAAAGGGCGCCGAGATGCGTCGTCAGCAGCGCCTCGGCTTCCCGGTCAGCGATCGTGACGATGTCGCGGGGATTGGATTTGCTGCCGATTTCATGGGCCGCGAGATTGCGCCACCGGGGCATGATGACCTCTGCGGCGACCTCCCGCATCAGTGTCGCAACTCGATCGAGATCAACCGATGGCACGTTCTGTCCGCCCTTGTTCCCGGGCCTCGACCCGCTTGAATGCCCTGGGTCCGCTCGACCGCTTCATCCCTTTGCCTGAATTCGCATGACGGCACAGGCCGCAAAATGGCCGCAGGCTGCGGACGACTGGCACGTCCCTCCCCTGTGACGCAGAACACAGCGGCGCCCGGCAATGTCTGTTGTCCTGCCACATGCCGGCGAATCCGACTGGCACGGTCGATGCTATGCCGTATCCCAAGCTGTTCATCGCGAGGCTGTCCCATGCTCTATCGTGCTCTGATATCGTTGGTTCTCGCGATTTCCGTAGAAGCGGCCGGCGCCCTGTCTGCAACAGCGCAGCAACTTCCACCTGATGGGTATGTCTTCAAACCGGCGGAACCTTGCCTGGAGGATGCGGCGCGGGCTGGCAAACAATCGCGGCCGAGCGATGCTGCCTATCAGGTCTGTGCCGATCAAATGGCGATCTACGCGAGGGGCCTTTTCGACGCAAAGGCCTCGGGGAAACTGTTGCTGGTGACCTTTGGCGCCACGTGGTGTCCGTGGTGCGCGACCTTGCAAAAGCTGTTGCCGACGACCGAGGTCCTGGGCCGGGCCGGGGACGCCCTCGATTACGGCCGCACATTCCATCACATCGAGATCGGCTTATCGACCGTCTACAAAGGCAAAAAAGCCGATATTCCGAGCGGCGAAGCAGCCTTGGCTTGGACTTTGAAGCGCGCAGGTGGCGCCAAGATCAAGTCCATTCCCTTCGTGGCCGTGATTGATCCCGCCAATCCGGAGCGGATCTGGGCGCGCAATCTCGACGACGTCAATCAGGCGGCCGGTGGGGTCGAAGCCCCCAAGTTGCGGGCTCAATTGGCGGCAGCCCATGCGTACCTGAAGCTCAACGGTCCAGCGCCAAGCGAGCCCGGCTGGCTGAGGCTCAAGATCCGGCATTGGTTCAACATCTAGGCCGGAACGTTTCCGCGTGCGCGTCAAGGCTCGCGCCAGTCGCGGCGCCGGCGCAAATGAATATAGAGCGCGCCGTCGCCGCCGTGCTTGATGTCGGCCGCAGTATAGCTCGCAACGAGCAGGCGCAGTTCCGGTTCCTCGAGCCACAACGGCACGCTCCGCCTGAGAACGCCGCGTTCCGTGCCAGATGACCCATAATCCTCCCAGTCCAAGCCGGTGTTGTTGCGTGGACGTGAATTGCCTTTGCCGGTCACGACGAGCACGGTCGACATGCCCCGGGCGACGCTATCCAGAATAAACGCGCGGAAACGGCCATAGGCCTCGGCTTGCCTTGCGCCGTGCAGGTCCAAGCGCGCCTCGATCTCGATGCGTCCCGAGGCGATGCGCCGCGACCGCTTCCGATCGAATGGCGCCAAGGGAGGTGGAGCTTTTTGCGGCGGTAGAGGCGCGCGAAATGGCTCCGGTCCGGACGTCGTTCGCGAAGGCGCATACTGCGAGTGGCGCTCCGGCGTGCCGGGTTCGGTCCGTGATACAGCCAGATCCAGCCCGGACCGGTCACCGTCGCGAACCCGCGGCTTCATCTCGTTGAGCGGCTCCACCGATTCCGCGAGCTTCTGCCAGAGATCTCTGTCTTCGGCCGTGAGCGCACCTTTTTTTTCGGGTTTTCCAAGTGTGCCAATGCCTTGGCGACGCTTGCGCTCGCCATTGTTGCCCCCGTCACCTCCCACCCCGATGCGACCGCGTGTCATTGTTGCGGCCGCTGGGGTGCGGTTTTGTTGCCGTCTGCGGCGTGTCCATCGCCCGGCGGGCGTGCTCGCAGCAAAAATAGATGGCCTGGATGCTTGGTGATACCCGCGAGCCGGCCTGCAGCCTCGCCCGACCCGAAATAGATATCGCCCCGTTCCGGCCCGCGGATCGCGGAGCCGACGTCCTGTGCGATCATGAGACGGTTATACGGCTTGCCTTTCACGGCATGCGTCAAAGTTGGTGCGCTGACATAAACCGGCGCGCCGAGCGTATTGAAACTGCTGTCGACGGCCAAGCTGCGGCCCGGAGTGAGCGGAATGTCCAGCGCGCCCAGCGGGCCTTCGGCACCGGGCGGCATTTCGCGAAAGAAAACGTAGGACATGTTTTGCTGCATGACCTGGGCGCCGCGGCTCGGATCCGCGCGCAGCCACGTGCCCAGCGCCGCCATCGACATCTTGTCCGCAGCAAGCAAGCCCTTGTCGATCAGATAGCGGCCAATCGAGGTGTAGGGATGCCCGTTCTTGCCGTCGTATTGCACGCGGACGATGCTGCCGTCCGCAAGCTTAATGCGGCCGGAGCCCTGGATTTGCAGGAAGAAGACGTCGACCGCATCAGCCAGATAGAACAGGTCCAGCTTGTGGGCATTGAGCGCACCGGCTTCGATCTCGGCGCGGGTGGCATAGAGAACCGGGCCGGCCGCGGTCGCGCGGGCATGGCTAAGTTTATTTCCGACCGCACCACGGCTCGCTTCGTCGACCAAGTTGACAAGGTCGGGGGGCCGCCGAAGGATGGGGGTCTGGAAGCGGCCTTCGCGGACACGCGATCCGGCAAGAAGCGGCTCGTAATAGCCGGTCATGAGCCCATTTGGCGTCGCGTGGACAACGCGCTCGGCCGTGAAGTGCGCCTCGAAGAACGTGCCCGCAGCCTTGGCCGTGATCTTCACCGGCAACCGCAACGCAACCTCGCATGCGGCTAAAAGGTGGGGCGATGGGATGAGCCGCATTCCTTTGCCAGCCTCCTTCGCGGTTGCGAGGACCTTCGGGCAGGAGACGCGGAAGGCCCTTAGGGCCGCGAGGTGATCATCATCGGCCCAGCCCGGCAAATTCGCGAACGGCACTTGAACGTAACTGACCGGCGTTGATTTTGCAGCGGCGCCGGCGTCTGTCGTGGTCGAGCCGGATTGGGGCACAGGTCGCTCTCCGGTCATCGCGGGTGAGTTTGCCGAAAGAGGAGTAGACAACAGCAGCAGCCCAACCGCCAACAGATGCACTGTTGCTGATGCCGCCTGCCGTGGCTTGAACGTCCCTGGATTGCTGCTCTCTTCCAACCCGTTCTCCCGGATCGATCCGAGCTGAGCCGCCGGTCAGTTCGGCGCTTGCGTGGCGACCAGCTTCCAGTTCGGATCGCGCGCCGTTGTATCGCGGGCGAATGTCCAGATGTCGATGACTTCCTTGATTTTCTTAGGGTCACCAGCCAACACCGTCCCCGCCTTGTCGCGCGTCGCCGTAATGAGTTCGCTGACGAATTTGACCGTGATTTGGGCTGTACTCTTCTTCATGTCGATTTCCATCAGCTCGGCCTTGTTGATGCCGACGAAGCTTTGATCGATTTGATCGCCGCGGCCCTCTCGCTCGCCGATGGCCGCGATAAAGCCCTCATAGACCTCGCGGCTGAGAAGATTGCGCAAGGTTTTGCGGTTTCCCTCGGCGAAGGACGTGACGATCATCTCATAGGCCTGCTTGGCGCCGAGCATGAAATGCTCGGGGTCGAACGTGGCGTCCACCCGATGCAGCGCCAGCAGCCCATCGATCAGCGGTGGATTGCCGGCGGCAAACGTCCGGATCTTCTGTTCGGCATCAGCCAAAGCCGTATCGGTCGCGGCGGCGCCGTCGGCCATGGCATCCGTGGCAGAGCCTGGCCGGCGCGGCATCATGACGACCTTGTCGCGCGCTTCGGCGGCCGCGGTTCGTGCCTGCTCGTCGAAACGCTGCCGCCTGATTTCGTCGTCATCCGTGCGCCGGCCGAGAACGCTGCGCAATTTCAAGATGATAATGACGGCCAGGACCAAGAAAATGAGTGTGAAGATGTCGATCTTGCTGTCCATTCAGTGCTGCTTTCCAAGCAAGAGACGGAGGGTTGCATCAAGGCGCCATCGTGCGGACGAAGGCGCGGATAGCGGATTGAGGCGCGCAGCTCCAGCATGACGCCGTATGCCAAAGGTGCATCTCAATCGTGCATGTAGGGTACGCGACGCGGTGAACCAACCCCGAAGGCAATTGTTCATCAACGCGCCGAACTTAGGCCATTCGCACCCGGAAGCCAAGGGCGGAGGCTGACAGCAAATTTCTGGGCGCTCCGATTTGTGCTCTGACTTCAATGCGATACTCCGGCAACGACGGGCGAGGCTCACGAATTGCGAACAGGATGCTCCACAGAGGCGTCCATCGCGGCACGCGAGCAGGCTTGTCTTGGGCCAGATGGACGGTTATCGCAACGCCATGCAATGTCAGGTTCCCAACGCCCGCCCCCAGGTCTTAGCCGCTTTCAAGGCCTGGCTCGCTATTAGGGCGCGCATTCTGGTCACTTCGTGGCCGGCCATGACGCGCTTGGGATGCCACAGCGTCGTGGCTCGCTGGCAACATCGCGCGTTCAAGCGGGCTGGTCGGCAGGGTGGCCGGCAATGACGGGACCAAGCTTTGTCGAGCGATTGCGCGTTCTCAGGCTGACGGCCCGGCGCAGCCGGCCTCGCCAGGCGCATCGCGAGGTACTCGGTATTGGGTCGCGCTGGATGGCGCGGCCGGTCGAAGGCTTAATGCTCGTACCATCGGATTTGCGCGCGGCCGACCCAACGGTCGAGGCCGAGTTCCGCCGCGGGACGCTCAGTTTCGACGGCGTGACCGTGCGTTTTGGGCAGCATTCGCCTTTTCTGGTCCAGGGTGCGCCAGACCTCTGGCAAAGCCACCTGCACGGGTTTGGCTGGTTACACGATCTGGCGAGCGCCGGCGCCGTCAGCTTGGCGCGACAACTGACAGCCGATTGGCTCGCGCACTTCGGTAAGCCCGGCGGGTCTGCCTGGGCCCCCGAGACGTTGGCACGCCGCGTCATTTCATTGCTTTCGCACGCAGGCTTTCTACTGGATGAAGCCGAACCTGCCTTCTTCCGAGCTGTGACGACGAGCCTTGGCGCGCAGATGCGTGCCTTGGCGGCCTCACACCGTGCTGCAAGGCCCGGGGTGCCGCACCTGCAATGCTTGATCGCAATGCTCCTGGCCGATTTTGCCGTTGCCGGCCGCGACCAGGCGCGCGTACGCAGCGAAAAGTTATTCCTCGCTGAATTGGGGCGTCAAATATTCCCCGACGGCGGGCACGTCAGCCGCAATCCGGCCGCCGTCCTCGAACTTCTGCTCGATCTCCTGCCATTACGGCGCTGCTATGCCGGACGTGAATTGGTAGCGCCCGCCGATTTGGACGCGCCTGTCGAACGGATGCTGGTCTTTTTGCGCGCGATGCGGTTGGGCGATGGCACACTGGCCCGTTTCAACGGGGCCGGGTTCGCAGCACCAGAGACGTTGGCCACGGTCCTGGCATTCGCGGCGGTCGCGCCTGCACTACCACGCGAGTTTCCAGGGAGTGGTTATGCCCGCCTCGAACGTGGCGCGACGATCCTGCTGATGGACTGCGGGTCGTTGCCACCGCTTGAATTGGCGGGAGCGGCCCAAGCCGGCTGCCTTTCTTTCGAAATGAGCGACGGTCTCGAACCGCTGCTGATCAATGGCGGCTATCCCACGGGGAGCCGCCGCAACGAGCGGCCCGTCGCGCGGGCAACGGCAAGCCACAACACACTGTCGGTCAGCGGCCAGTCCTCGGCCCGTTTCGTCAAGACGCCCGCCGTGTTGCGCCTGTGTGGCGATGCGAGCCTCGCGGGCCCATTGCAGGTGCCGTTTCGCTTCATGCAGCACAACGGCGCCGATGCATTCGAGGCCTCGCATGACGGCTTTGCGGCTGCATTTCAACTCATCCACCGTCGCCGGATGGAACTCTCGCCAGATGGGCGCAAGCTCGAATGCCAGGATTGGCTCGGGCCAAGGCACGGTGTGTTGCGCCTCGGACGGGACCTGCCGTTTGCCATTCATTTCCATCTGGCCCCGAGCGTCGAAGCCAATATACAGACGGTCGATGGGCGGCGAGAGGTATTACTTGAGCTGCCTGGCGGAGGTGCCTGGCGATTTTCCGCTGAAGGGGCCGATCCTCAGATCGAGGCGAGCACGCGATACGATACGATGCTCCCAGCGGCGAAAAGCCGGCAGATCGTTTTGCGTGGGGCGTGGTCTGGCGAGGCGACGGTCACGTGGATACTGGAGCGGCAGCCAGCCTGAGCGCGTCTCCCGGCGCTAGCCATGACCTACCCTCGTGTCGCCGCTACCCTCGTGTGAGACGGGCGTGTGTGCGCAGCGTGATGGCCGCCAGGATCATCACCGTCAGCGCGCCGAAGAGAAACACCTGGTTGGCTGCCCAATCGGAGCCTCTGATAAGCAATTTGCCCGATGCTGCCAAATAGACCAGTCCACCGGCACCCAAGAAGGCATGACCAATGGTGAGCGGTACTGCCGCCGCCAGCAGCATGCGCTTGAGAATTGGCCGCTCGTGCTCCAGCATGCGGGCGTACAGCAAGGCACCAGCAGCCATCAGCGCCATGATGGCGGCATACTGCCAACCATGTTGCCACTTCAGGGTGGTCAGCGGCGTCGTATAGAGGACCTGCATGGCAAATCCGCCCCAGGCATAAGCCACTGCAAGCAGGCGCGTGTTGTGCCGCAGAAACGGCACGGCCGTGCTGCTATCGGGGGAACCATCGGTGTTCGTGGCGACGAATTTGGCGTTGGTCGCGATCGCCAATCCGATCAGGCAGCTACAAAACAGCGTCGCCGACAGGATGACCACCGACAATCGATGCTCACGCCCGCCATAGGCCATGCCGGCGACGCTCAAAGGCACCAATGCCAAAACGAAGCCGATCAGGCGTTCCAAGCGTGGTCATCCTTGTGCTTTGCCGGGATGGTCCCAAAACCAACCGTGTGGTCCCAGAACCCGGCGCTCCTGAAAACAACGCTACGCCTCAGCTGCGTGTTTTCGCAGGGCAACCAGCCGGACATGCCGCAATTTCACGCCATCAGTAAATGGTGCCGCAGGTTCGGCAAAGCGCCAAGGTGGCCTTGGACAAAATATTTCGACCGGACGAACGTCGCCCTAACAACGCAAGTGTTCGGATGCTATGAAATTCAAATGTTGTAAAGCCGGGCGATGCAACGCGAGCCACCATGCCGCATGCAGCAACAACCCAAGCCATCCCTATCAACAGTCTGCCGGCTCAATCGTCAGCCTGCTCAAGCAATACTCAGCGTTTGCCTTTGCGCAATCCGATCACCGCGTTGCAAGCTATTGCGGCAATCGCGAGCGCGCCAAAAAAGTAGACGTTGCTGGCAGCCCAGTCTTGCGAGCCCGAACGCTGGCCGGCTTCCGTGAAGTACCGCCACATCTTGCCTTGCTGCAACAAACCCAGCATGACCAGAGGAGCCCCCACCAGCGTTGCGATCGCATAACCATGAGCGATTTTGAACATCGTGTCGTCGTCGGTTTTGGTGTCGGCATCTTTCTGCAAGGTTGCCGACAGGAATAGCGTGAGGCCCGCAAAGGCCAACGCCGCGATGAAAAAATGCCACCATTCGCGCCATTGCAAAATATCGAAGCTGTAGGTCACGACCGTTGCCAGGGCGGCCCAGGTCCAGACGAGGCCCATGTGCCGCAAGTTGGAGCTTGCCTGCCGGCCGACGTCGCCTTTGCCATCGCTGCCAATCGACCTGGATTCGACGAAAGCCGACAGCGCAACGAGGATTGCGACCGATGCTGCGACCATCACATGCACCCAGAACAGGCCCTTGGCGGCGCTCAACACGAGCAGGGCGACGCTCACACCGATCCCGAGCACCCAAATGATCATCGATGACATTAGATCCTCCTAATCGCACGTCTTGCCCAGCAATGACGAGTTCGCACCAAAGTGCTTCGTGCAGGTTTAAGTTTCGTTAATCGGCGCCCAGGCACGGTCTGGCAGCGGGTCTGGATCCCCATAAAATGGCGCGTAGTTCGGTGGCCCCGGGCAGTCTCGCACCACATTATCTGCTGATTTCGACTGGCGGAAAGCGCTTATGCAAGACCTCAGCCGTCGACGCCGCCGTTGACCGCGCCAAGTCTCATAGTGTACGCGTTTCGCATCATTTCCGCCCCAGGCTCCTGCCTTGGGCGGCAAACGTGTTTGTTTGGCAATCTGCAGCGGTCGTTACGACTGGCTCGCTGAGCGTCGGATGAGCCCGAGATCAGCTGCACGCCTTTACCCACTCAGTTTCAGCAGAAAGGAAGCCAGAAATGGCCAATACGAAATCGGCAAAACGCGCCGCACGAGTATCCGAACGCCGCCTCGACGTGAACAAGAGCCGGCGCACACGCTTGAAGTCCGGCGTTCGCACCGTCGAAGAGGCGATCGCATCGGGCAAGAAGGCCGACGCCGAGCAGGCACTCAAGGCTGCCGAGCCCATGCTGATGCGGTCTGCCCAAAAGGGCGTCGTCCACAAGAAGACGGCATCGCGGAAGGTTTCGCGCCTCACTGCGCGCATCAAATCCATGACGGCCTGAAGCCAATCGCCGGTTCGACGGGCTGTTCCAGGCCCGTCGAGGCGGTTACGTTAGGTGATGAGTCCAGAACACGAACATTGAACTCCATCAGTCCAGGCTCAAGTTCAAGTTACTGAATTTATAGATCAATCTATTTTTTTCGAGACTCAGACCAAAATTGTCCAAGGCACTTTCTACGCTAAACTTGATTCAAAGCTGAATCATGTTCCACACAAATCGACATACTGACCAGCGTTTTTCAACATCTGGATTCTTCTCGCCAGATAAGGCGTTTATCCACATCTCAGCACGTTTTCCAGAGGTCACCCACAGCTCGCACAAGCTGGATCCTGGGCCAGGCATCACGCCCCCCAACTGCCCCGGGCTCGATTTGCTATCGTCACCCGATGGGTTAAGGTTGGGACATCGAGATTGCAGCGCGGGCCGGGCGTTCCGGCACACGTTTCGGCCTCGGAGTTTTGGTGGCGAGTATGGGTGACAGAGTAGAATGCACGCTCCGGGGAGCGGATGCAGACTGCTTGTGTCGCTTGTTTTCGTTCTAGCCGGTTTTTGGCCAGCCTGTTTGGCCTGCCAAGTGAACCAGCTCGTTTTCGGTTGTGAGCGCGGACGGGTGCCTCACGGTTGCAAAGCCTTGGTGCAAAGGTCCCGGTTCACAAAAGTCCCGGATTATTGGCCCGGTTCAATAGATGGAGTGACGTCGCGTGCATTCGTCCGAATATACAAACGTGGACGATGTTCCGGTCAAGGCGACCTGGGAGCGCCTGGAAGCTGACGCGAAGGCTGTTCTGATCGATGTGCGGACGCGAGCAGAATGGGCTTTTGTCGGAATTCCCGATCTCTCGGCACTCTCTCGGCGACCGGTTCTCGTCGAGTGGCTGACCTTTCCTGAGAACCGGCCCAATCCCGAGTTCGTCGCGCAACTCTCTGAGATGCTGGCGAGCGTGGGAGCGGATCACGATACGGAACTCTACTTTATTTGCCGGTCGGGCGCGCGCAGCATGAATGCGGCAAAGGCCATGACGGCGGCCGGGTTCCGAAAGTGTCATAATGTTGCAGAAGGCTTCGAGGGACCTCTCGATCCGACCCGGCATCGCGGCACGCAGTCTGGTTGGAAGGCCGAAGATCTGCCTTGGAGCCAGGGTTAGTACAGCGTCAATTCAGTCCAGCGTCAATAGCGTAACGTGTTGGTGTAAAAGGAAATTCATGAACCGCGCGCGGCGTGGTGCTGGGTTTTGTCTGGCTTGAGGGCAACTTGCCGGACGTCAATTCAAGTGTGGGGTATACATGATCGACAAGAAGGAACTCGAGTCCTTCGGCGAATTGGATTCGTCGGAGGCAGATGCGGGCGTGTCGGAAGCAGCGCATGATGCTTCGGCCGTGGACAGCCCGATTACCGCCTATGCAACAAAGTTTGCAAAAGCGCCGTCACAAAGCGATCCATCGACGACCGAAACCAAGAAAACTGAAATCAATCAACAGGGCCAGCGCGTTCGCGCCGTGCTGTTGGCGCGCCTTGGCGAAGAGGTCTACAAAAGCTGGTTCGGCGCTCTGGAATTTCAGAGCTTCGACGGGTCCTTGCTCAAGGTTACCGTTCCGGTCAAATTCCTGCGGAACTGGATTCAGACGCACTACAACGACGCGTTGCTGGAAGCTGCAGCAACCGAGTTCAAGGGCGCGCAGCGTGTCGAAGTGCTGGTGCGCCAGCCCGGCGGCGGAGCCGTTCGGCCTCAGGTTCAGGCGCAATCGCGCTCCAGCGGCGACGCTGGCAACGAACTCGATATGCGCAAACATGTTGCTAGCCGCGTTTTGACCTCAGCCGGTCCGGCGCAACGCATTCAGGTCAATGGCCTCGAAGGGTCGCCGCTCGATCCGCGCTGTACCTTCGAGAGCTTTGCGGTTGGCGCTGCCAACCGGATGGCGCATGCCGGTGCGATCCAGGTCGCGGAAACGGTTTTTGCCGAAGAGCGTGGCTTCAACCCGCTTTACATCCACTCGGGTGTCGGCCAGGGCAAGACGCATCTTCTGCACGCCATCGCCTGGGAAGTGCGCCGCCGCACACCGCATGCCCAGGTCCTCTACCTCACCGCTGAGCGCTTCCGCTTTCAGTTTGTGGAGGCCTTGAAGGCCCAGGACGCCATGGCGTTCAAGGATCGCTTCCGCTCGGTCGATATTCTGCTGATCGACGACTTCGAGTTCATGCGCGGTGAAAAGACCGAGCTCGAGTTCGATCACATCATCAACATGCTGCTCGATAGCGGCCGGCAGCTGGTCGTTGCCTCGTCGCGGCCCGCAAGTCAGCTTGCGCATCTGAACGATCGTATGCGGTCGCGGTTGCAGCGCGGCCTCGTCACGGAGATCGGCGCCCTCGACGCCGAGCTTCGCGGCAAGATTCTGGAACGTCGCGTGCAGGACAAGCGGGCAAGCGATCCGTCGTTCGAAATCCCGCGTGAGGTTGTGACGCTGCTTGCCGAGCGCCTGACCGAAAGCGGCCGCGAACTCGAAGGCGCCGTAACGCGCCTTTACGCAACGTGGCAGTACATGAAGACGCCGATCACGCTTGAGATCGTCGAAAACGTGATCCGCGACCTCATCCAGAGTGGTGGCGATCAGCGGCGCATCAAGATCGAGGACATCCTCAAGGTGATCTCGCGTCACTACGGCATCTCGCGCGGGGACATCCTCTCGCAGCGCCGGCATCGCTCAGTTGTCTGGCCGCGCCAGATCGGCATGTACTTGGCGAAGCAGCTGACCTCGCGCTCGTTGCCCGAGATCGGCCGCCGCTTCGGCAATCGCGATCATACGACCGTGCTGCACGCGATCCGCAAGATCGACAACGAGATCGCCGGCAATGCACGCCTCAAGGACGAGATCGACGAGCTGAAGAAGCAGCTCGCGAACTGACGATCGAGGGCGCGCAAGCGTTCTCGTGCGCCGTCGATAGGAGCAGCACTCCTGTCGGCGGCGTTTCGTTTTGTGGGCTGCAGCCAACCGGCCGGCTCGCCCCGGCCGCAATAGCGACGCCGGACGGCTCAAGTCTCGATAGTTGCAGAACCCTGACCGACGCCATTTCTAATGGCTCTTCACGACATGCCTGTGACTGAGAGACGCGCAGGGGAGCGCTTCGCTCTAAGGCCAACCAGCGAACCCAACCAGCGCAGGAAGAAAAGCACATTTACGGTGCTTGAGTGGTGCCCAGAAGAGGACTCGAACCTCCACGCCTTGCGGCGCCAGTACCTGAAACTGGTGCGTCTACCAATTCCGCCATCTGGGCATCTTAGCAAACCATCACCTCGAACCAACCCCACGGTTCGGAGTAACAAACGCGTCATCGGTTCAGGATGCGAGATGCACACTGGGCCGGCGCGTCGGCTGCTGCGCGCAAAACACAGCATCCGGGCCCGCATGTCAATCGCCAAAGTGATCGTGCCGTGTCGCACCGCTCAGCTCCGGGTCGCCGCCGAACAACCAGCGGCTATCTTAAACGCCATATGCAATGGTCCGTCGTTCAGCCCGCGAAAGTTCGTGTGGCCGAGATCAGCTCATGAATGATGCCGGGCTCGGTCATGGCGTGTCCGGCGTCGGCAACGATGCGCAGGTCGGCTTCGGGCCAAACCGCCTTGAGATCCCAGGCGCTCTTCAGCGGCGTGACGACGTCATATCGGCCGTTGACGATGACGCAGGGAATGCCGCGCAGCGCGCTGGCGCCAGCCAGCAGGTCGCCATCGCGCCGGAAGAAGCCACGGTTGACGAAGTAATGGCATTCGATGCGCGCGAACGCGAGAGCGTAGGAGTCCGCGCCGAAGAGCTTGATCCGCTCCTGGTTCTGGTAGAGCGCCAGCGTCGAGCCTTCCCAGACACTCCAGGCACGCGCGGCTTCGAGTTGGACGTTGCGGTCAGGATGCGAAAGTCGGCGATAGTAGGCCGCGATCAGATCACCCCGTTCGGCGGCCGGAATAGGCTTCAGGAAGTTTTCCCACGCATCCGGGAAAAGCCAGTTGGCGCCCTCCCGGTAGAACCAGTCCAGCTCGGACTTGCGCAGCAGAAACACGCCGCGCAGCACGAGTTCAAGAACTTGGGCCGGGTGTTGCTGCGCGTATGCCAGTGCCAAGGTCGACCCCCAGGAACCGCCGAGGATCTGCCAGCGGTCAACGCCGATGTCCCGGCGTAGTATCTCCATGTCGTCGATCAGGTGCCAGGTCGTGTTCTCGTGCAGGCTGGCATGGGGGGTGGAACGTCCGCAGCCCCGTTGATCGAGAAGAATGATGCGGTAGCGCGATGGATCGTGAAAGCGGCGCATCGTCGGGTTGCTGCCGCCGCCAGGCCCACCATGCACGATGAGAACCGGCTTGCCGTCGCGCTTGCCGCATTCTTCGAAATAGAGTTCGTGCCCGCCCGACACGGCCAGCCGGCCGTGGCGGTAAGGCTCGATGGGGGCATAGAGGCCGAAGCGATCGCGCGATGACATCGCTCCTTTAGAGCAATCCGCGGCGGCGTTCGCAAGATCCGACTGTTTCGCTATCCACGACCGGGTCTCGATCTGGGCCCGAGCAAGGTGCGTGCCGCATGCCCAAGTGCACGCCAATTCAACTGTTCTGCGAGCGCTTTTGCCGGAGCAGCCGGATCTCGCGATCGTGCAAGGTTTCGCCACCCGGGACCCGGAGATCGCGAACCATTTCGAGGATATGCCGGCCAGGCACTGGGGTAATCAAACTCACACCGATGGCTGCCGCGAAGCCGCAGGGAATGCCGAAGATCGACGACAACTCCTCGGGAAAGCGCGTCAGATCAAAGACGCCGGCGATGAGCGCGACCAGCGCGACCGCAAACCCGGTTCCAATCCCAGCGAGCGCCCCCAGCGCGGTGATCCGCTTCCACCAGATCGACAGCACGAGTACAGGAAAAAACGTCGAGCCCGAGAGCGCCAGCGACCACAAAACGAGATCGAGCGGATCGCGTATGGCGATCGCGGCGGCCCAGCCGCAAAGCGTCGCGAGGACCGCGATGGCGGCCCGTGTTGCAAGCAGCCGGTGTTGAGCCGGGATTGGTTCTCCCGGCAATCCGGCGATAACATCCTCACTGGCGATGACGGCAAGCTGGGCAAGACTCGCCGAGGCTGCAGCAAGTGCTGCGGCAAGCACACCCGCGGCGATCAGCAGAATGAGCGCGAGCGGAAAGCCCAGCAAGATCGGCAGACCAAGCAACGTGCCGTCGCGACGGAACGCGAAACTACTGGCAGTCAATTTGACCGCCTTGGGATCGACGGCTGCAAGCCCATGCTCCACCAGCGACTGGAAGCCAGCCGGCAACTGACCGGGCGCGGCGCCTGCAAGCTGGTTCATCAGGATGTCGCGGAAGAAGACGGCGTTGGCTGACAGCGTCATGATGATCACACCGACGATGAAGACCGCCCAGCCAATTGATTTACGGGCCTCATAAACGCTCTGCGTGACGACCGCGCGGCCAAGGGCGGCGGGTGACGCAGCAATGCCGGCCATGATGCACAGCATCATCAGGACGAATGCGGTGCTGCCGACGCTGCTGAAGGGATTGGCGAAGCGGCCGGCAATGGGCTGCAACGCCTGTCGCGGCAGATCGAATGTCATGGCCGTAGCGATCGAGATCGGCAATCCCTGCGCCAGTTCCGTGCGGCCGAGTGCCCGCAACACCGGCCCATGGCTCATCTGGCCGAGTGGCAAGTTGGTGGCAATGACGGCAACGATCGTCGCGGGGATCAGCACGGCGAGCAGCGCGGTCAGGGCTTGCGCGGCGCTCGACCAGCTGAGCGAACGGACCCCGCCTGGGATCAACGTCACGGCCAGTGTGAATGTCAGCACGAGCACCGGCACGCCTGGCGGCCAGTCCACCAGCCAGGACATGGCGAGGAGCGCGATTTTCATTTCGGCGATGATGAGCAGAATGAGTGGGGCGGCGGCGGCCGAAGCGGCGGCAAGGCGCACCGCGGGGCTATCGAAGCGCAGTCCGAGGTAGGCGGGTATCGAAGGCGCGCCGAACTTGCGGAGATACGGCGCGATCAGAATGGCCATCGCGACGAGGCCCGCGACGATCCCCATGGGCACGCAGAGCGCATCGAAACCCGCGAGAAATATTGTGCCTGAGAAAACAACCAGTCCCGAGCCGCCGATGGCAGTGATCGCCAGCCCCAAACCGGCAAAAAAAGCCGGGATACGCCGGAAGGCCAGAAAAAATTGCGCCGGTTCCGACGTGAAGCCGGCTGCCCCGATCGCCATGAAAAGGCAACAGGAGCCTGCCATCAATGCAAAGCGAAGATGGCTTTCCGCGACGCCAAGCTGCTCGAATATCAGCAACAACAGCACCACAGCGATCAGGCTGGTGATAAAGATGCCAAAATAAATCCCGAGCATCGGGTTTGCCTGGGGCTGGCGCGTGCGGGCCGTCATGGGAGGTCACACATCCTCGTTCGCGCCATGCCAGTGATCGATGGCATCCTGGCTGTTCGCGAACGTAAAGACCGTCACGATCGCAATCAGAATCAGGCCGTGGCAGACCAGAAAATATCCGAGTGGAAAGCCCAGCACCTTGTTGGAGTTGAGCCGGTCAGCGTAGAGCGGGAATGTCACCAGCGTCAGCAAAAACGGCAGCAGACTGGTCAACACCTGCCATTTCGTATGCCGCCAATATGGCTTTCGCTCTTTGCGCTCGATCATCTGTAACGTCTCCCTGTCGGCGCTGGCTGCAGATCCCGGATCGGCTCCTGGCCACCCAAGCGCTGGCTGCCATGCACCTGATCGCGCGCCTACACTCCCGCATGGTCGTGCACTGGCAATGTGGTGCCTCTACGGCGGTCTGGCACAAGCAAGTGGCGAAGCCCTTGCGAGCCGCCCGGTCACGGCCATCGAGCCGTACCTGAGCCGGACCCTCTAGCTACTATAGGTAACCTCGAACCGTGATTTTCGCTACCGTCCGCATGGCTGGGAGCATTGCCATCCACGAATTTTAAAAATGAACGATGTTCCTATTAGTGCAAAAATTCGCGGTTTCAAGACTGTTTGCGGATCAAAGGTTATCCCTAGTTGAGCTTCGGCACGTTGGCAAAGACAGAAGACCTTTGCCGAAGACTATGGACCAATCGAAGACCAAGAACTGACCGAGAAAGGGCAATCGCATGCTCAAAGAACCGAGTTTCACGTTCGGGATCGAGGAAGAATATCATCTCGTCGATCTGGTCTCCCGCGATCTGGCATCGGCCCCCGCCGACATGATGGAGGCGTTGGGCAAGCGGCTCGGCGAGAACGTCAGCCCGGAGTTCTTGCGTTCCCAGATCGAGATCGGCACGCCGGTGCTGTCCTCGTTTGCCGAAGCGCGTTGCGAACTTGTCCGCTTGCGACAGGCCATTGCCGCAGCCGCGCGCACACATGGTCTGGCGCCCATCGCCGCCGGCACGCCGCCTGTTGGCCGCTGGTCCTCGCTCGAGACGACGCCGAAGGCGCGCTATCAGAGCCTCGCGGAGGATCTCGCGATCGTTGGTCAGCGCCTCGTGATCTGCGGCATGCACGTTCACGTCGGCATCGAGGACCCGGAGCTACGCATCGATATCATGAACCAGGTGCGCTATTTCCTCCCGCATCTGCTGATGCTCTCGACATCGTCGCCGTTTTGGGATGGACGCGATACCGGCCTGAAAAGCTATCGGCTCGCCGTCAGCCAGGAAAGCCCGCGCAAGGGGCTCCCGGGGCGTTTCAACAGCTGGGACGAATACCAGCGCACGATCGCCGTTCTGGTCGAAGCTGGCGTGATCGATGACGCAACCAAGATCTGGTGGGATCTGCGCCCGTCGGCGCGGTACCCGACATTGGAGATGCGCATAACCGACGTCGCAACCCGGGTCGACGACGCAGTTACCATCGCTGCACTTTATGTCGCGCTCTGTCGCATGCTTTACAGGTTGCGACGGCAGAACCTGAGCTGGCGGAGCTATCCAGTCTTCCTGTTGGAGGAGAACCGTTGGCGGGCGCAGAGGTATGGCGTTTCCGGTAGCCTGTTGGACTTCGGCAAAGGTGCACTGGTCCCCTATGCCACCCTCCTCGACGAAATACTCGAGCTTGTGCGCGAAGACGCGGCAGCACTGGGCTGTACCCGCGAGGTCGCACGCGCGCGCGAGATAGTCGCCAATGGCACGAGCGCCGACCGTCAATTGGATGTCTATCAGAAGGCCGTCGCGGCCGGCGCTAAACCAGAGGTAGCCATGCGGACGGTCGTCGATCATCTGATTGCCGAGACGGTTGCAGACCTCTGAATTCGCCGCCGCGAGTAAAAGCCGCCATAGCCGCAGCGAACCTTAACCACACCTGTCTCTCGATAGCACCAACCGCCGGCGGTTGGTGCTATCACCGCCGCCAAACGGACGCGGGAGCAACTGAAACTATGGCGAAAAGTTGATTTTTGGTTGAACTTGACCGCACGCTGCGCAATAGTAAACGCGGCGGTGGAACTGCAACGATGACTCAAAGGCGCGGAGCGGCAGACGATCAGACGAACGCGGCGTTGATGAAATTGGCGGCGCCTCTGTGGCGGCGTCAGCATCGAAAGTCGACAACGTATGGTGTGAGCGGCGAGAGCGGTGTGCCGGGGTACGGCCCAACGTGAAGGTTGCGAAAAGCGTCAGGCCTGGCGAAAAGCGTGAAGCCCGGCGACGAGCTTGGCGGACTGCAATGTTTGCGACGCAGGTGCTTGCCGCACAAGCGTCGCGCGTAGCTGTGTAACAGTCGGAGTTGCGTATGGGCAAAGCAACAGGCCTTCTGCTGGCAACGCTGGGTTTCGGTGCCGCAACCTACGTCATGGTGGCGCCGGACACCGAGCGCGCCGCAACCGAGAAGCTAACGTCGCTGGTGCGCATTGCCGCGGAAGTTACGCGGACTATGGCGCAATCGACGGTGAGAAGCGATCGTACGCATACAAGTTCGACAGCCAATACCTCGACCGCCAATACGTCGTCGAAACCGGCGCTGATCGCCGATCAAACGGCTGCTGGCCAGAACGCGTCCCAGGGTACGCCGCAGAATGGGACCAGAAATGCTCCGGCACTTGCGCAACCCGCTCCAGACCTCAAATCCCGGCCGCTGATCATCGCTCAGGCTGTCACCCCCGGGCCCATTAGCCTGGACGAGCACCCGGGGCGGCGAGGGTCTGTGAAGCCTGTCGATGACGAAGCCAGGCGCGCCTTGTCGCGCTCCATCCAGGTTGAATTGAAGCGCGTCGGTTGTTTTGAAGGCGAGGCGGACGGCGCTTGGAATACCAGCACGCGTTCGGCATTGAAGACCTTCATCGAACGGATCAACGCGACATTGCCGGTCAAAGAGCCCGATTACATCCTGCTGACGCTGCTGCAAGGACATGGCAACAGGGTTTGCGGCAAAGCCTGTCCGGCAGGGCAATTGCTGGCCAACGACGGCCGTTGCCAGCCGAAGGCGATTGTTGCGCAAGCTGATCGGCGCATGCCTCGCCGTGAGGTGGAGGCGCGCGAAGTTGCGCCACGTGATGCTGGCGGCCCGCAAGGCGGTGGCGCGCAGTCGCGCAATACCAATGACTCTCGTGATCCGGGAGTCCGCGCATCGGTTGCGCAGGTGCAGCCAGCGGCAACCGAGCAGCAGCGCCGCACTGAGATCGAAGTGCAGCTTCGGGCGGCCGAAGAGAGCAGGGCCAATATACTCGCGGAAGCCGAGCGAGCCCGCCGGAAAGCTGCGCAGCAGGCGGAAACCCAGAATCGGGCAGACGCTCAGGCTCTCAGAGGGGCCCAAGCTTTGGCCAATGCAAAGGCCGAAGCGGAACGGCTCTCGCAGATCCGCACGGCCGAAGCTTTGCGCCTAAAAACGGAGGCCGTGGCTGAAGAAGCGCGCCACAAACAGCTAGCGCTCGACGAACAGAACCGCATCCAAAATAACGCCAAGGCAGAGGCCCAACGCGTGGCCCAGGAACGCTCGGTAGAAGAGCAGCGTGCGAAGGCTGCAGCACTCGACGAGGCGCGGCGCCGTCAGTTGGCGCAATTCGAACAGCAGCGGCTCGAACAGCAGCGATTGGCCGACGCTCGTTTGGCGGAGCAAAGGCGCGCCAAGGAAGCCGCTGCCGAGGAAGCCCACCGCCAGAAATTGGTCATGGAACAGCAGCAGCGCTCGCGCGATCAGGCACAACGCCTTGTCTTGGCGATGGCGGCCGAAGATCAACGCATAAAGGCTGCCGCGGCCATCGAGGAAGCGCGCCGCCGCCAACTCGTCATCGATCAGAAAAAATCTCAAGCCCAGAAATCTCAATCAGAGAACACGCAAGCATTGGCCGCCAATACCCAAAGCACGCGGCAGCCGGCCGTCGCCACCGCGCCAGTCGAGAAGGCGCCCCTCCCACAGGCGCCCGACAAGCCAGCGTTGGCTGAGCCAGTGGCGCCTGTCGCCGCAAACTCGCATATTGCGACATCTGCCGCACCGCCCGCTGGATCGGCAGCGTCAAGCGCCGGAGCTGCCCAGTCAGGGTCGGTGCCGTTTCTGACCGGTTCGATTTCCCCGGCCACAACGCCCGTCGCCCCCGTAACACCGGCGCTCCCCGTAACGATCGGCGCACCGTTCCCGGCCGCGCCACGCGCAGTAGCGCCTCAACCCAAAAAAGTGGCGCGACCAGCACCGCGCCAGAATCCGGCAAATGAGCCAGCGCCACGTCAAACGGCACGGTTCATTCAGCGGTACGTTCCACCGAGTTATGTCGGTCGGGCAAGTCCAGCGCCGCGCGTCGTTTACTATGCACCGTCAGCGCCGAGCGAGCGTGGCGGCGTTTTTTCCAACCTTGCGCGAAATTCGCCCTGATCGCCGGTGATCCGCCACCAACGGCATGATGCAGCTCAAGCAGCACCCGCCGATCATATCTCTACATGCGTGAGATCAGATCAGGGCTGCGATCTCGCGGTTTGCAAACTCCACCCGGTCGGCCTGAATGCGCACGACGAATTCGAGCAAGGCCCGGGCCAAAGCCGGATCTTCGTCGGCTAACGCATCGTAACTGCGACGGTCGAGGGCGAATACAATGGTGTCACTGGCCGCGACCACGGAGGCCGTTCGTAAACTCTGGCGAAAAAAACCCATTTCGCCGACCACGGTATGTCCGTTCATCCGGCGCAGTGTTGTCGCTCGCCCCTGATCATCGCAGACATCGATCGACAAGGATCCGGATGCAACAAAATGCAGCTTGTCCGCGGGCTCACCTTGCCGGCACAAGCAATCACCGGGTGCCAGTAGCAGTTTCTCGAGATAGCGTTCCGTCAACCGCTCCGCGGCGTCGACCCCGAGTTCCCAGCCAAGCCAGGCCGTGACGCCGGCGCCTCCATTCGGCACCAATTGGCCTTCGATCGCGACTTGTGCGTCCCGAAACTCTGCAAGCAGCGCATCTTCGCACCATGCCAGAGCGTCGGTTCGGCTCGGGAAAACGCGGAGCGCGTTCGCGTCCGCCAGTCCAAGTTCGCGAACGAGCACTACCGGAACGCCGGCAAGCACCAGGATCAAGTTGTTGCTGAGCGCCCAGGATCGCAGCTTGGTGAATGAGACGAGAGCCGAGGAATCAATGCCGCTGACGCCAGAAAGTTCGAGCACCATCCAGCGGCTAGGTGGTTTGACGGTGTTAAGTTTACCATTTTCGACGTCCAGCCGGCTGCGGATCTGATCAAAAATCCGGTTGGCCGAGCCGAAGAAGATAAAGCCATTGAGCCAGAGAATGTGGATTCTGCCTCCGGCCTCACGAAGTGCTATCTGCTCGGCCGGTGCGCGTTCGATCGCGGATGCGAATTCTGCCCGTGTCAAATGGCGCCGAATGGCATCGATCCGGCTGTAGCGAACAGCAAACAACAGGCAGGCCGCGACCAAGCCGAAGACAATGCCGGCCAAATAACCGAATTGGACGATTGCAAGCATGATCGCGAGGGTGAGAAGCGTCTCACCCCAGGAGCGGCCCAATGAGCGCCCACCTGAGCCGCCCATCGATTGGCCCATCGATGGGACGGTGGATGGGCTTGCGAAAACATCACCAAGCACATTGAGCCCAAGAAACAGAACGAGGCCCGCCAGCAGCGGCATCGGAACCAGCGCGGCGACATCGAGCCCTGCAAGCAGCACGAGGCCGACGAACACGCCAGCTGCAAGACCCGACAGTCGCGACGTCGCCCCAAGCTCGTCGGCAAGTCGGCTGGTATTCGGCGCAAGCCCGACCGGGAGCCCGCCGAACAGCGCCATGACGATATTCACGGCGCCGGTGCTGCGAAATTCGGCGTCGATGTCGGCATTGGTCCGCCGCTGCACCTCGAGGCTCGACAGATCCAAGGGCATGGCAAACACCGAGACCGCAGCAATCGTCATGATCTCGACAGTGGCGCGGAGGAGAACCTGCAGCTGGATCGGCTCGGCGCTTCCCGGACCGAGTTGCAGCACCCCAAGCGGCGACCAGAATTGCGCAGCGGGAGTGCTGTCCAGAAACCAGCCGGCGCGAAGCCCGGCAAGCCATAACGCAAGATCGAGAACGACGGTGGCAGACAGAAAAAGCAAGGGCAGTGCGATCGATCCCACCCCCATTCGGCGGAGGCCGATGACGAGCACCGCGAACAGGACCGCGAGGAAGAGGCGGGCACCGTCATCGATCGTCAATGTCGAAAGCGTCGCCCAAGCGATCGGCTTTCCGATGGACAGCGTCAATCCGCCTGAAATCAGCAGCCAGCCAGACGCTGCCAGAAATCCGCCGATGACCGGATACGGCACGAAACGCACGATCTGGCCGAGGCGGAACCGGCCGAGCAGCCATAACGCAGCACCCGTCAAAAGTCCTGCCAGCGAAAACGCCAACAGGACGTGCCGCAATGCCGACGCGTCCGATCCGCCTCCCATCAACACATCGGCTGTAACGACCGCCGCGAGAACGCCCATGACTGCGACAACCGGATTGCGCGGCCCAGCTAGATAAGGTGGCAGCGTGGTCGCCAATGCAGCAGCGAGACTGGTGAGTGCGCTCGCGGCCATGAAGCCCCAGAGGCCAAGGGAAAATCCGTCACGCAGCGCGCCCGAAAATATCAATGCGCTGAAGGATAAGCAGTGGGCCAGCGTCACGAATGACGCGACAATGCCCGCGAGGATTTCGGTGCCGATTTCGGCTGAGACCGGGGCTCGTGCAGCGCTACCGGGGGGATGAATTTCCAGCAAGTTCGCAATTGTCTTGTGCACGTCGCCATCTCTCTCTGGAACACCGCCTGGCCTGTGCCGCACTGGCAACAGCGGTCATTATACCTGATCCGAGCCATCTTTTTCTCGATGATGCAACGTGTTAACGATTACGGCAGTGCCTCTTCTGACGAAGAATCGGGCGAACATGACCACGAAGATGAATGGCAGATGAACGCTAGTTTCCACCGCCATTCATATCATGGCCGCCAGATTGACGCAGTCGGCGAGGAGCTGGACGGCCAGGAGCTGGCGCAGTTCAGAATGGCGGCAGCGGAGCGGGCGTTGAATGCAGGGCGAAAGTCCAGTGCAGGGCGAAACAAGATGGCGTCAGGCGGATCCCAAATGGCTGGGTCCGATCAGGCATTGAAGGAGTACCCGTTATGAGACAAGCTTTGCTGATAATTGCCGCGGTTGCCACGGCGTTGACCGTCGGCACTATGGCCGCCCGAGCCGCCGACCTTGATTACGGCCGGCTACCCTCGGATCGTTATTCGGACGCTTATGAAGATCCGCGCTACCGGGATCTCTACGCGCCAGAGCCGCCACGCCGCTATAGTGCTGCTCCCCAGTACGAGCCGGGGTACGATCGCGGCCATCCCGTGCCACCCGGCTCTGTCTATCGCGACGCGCCACCCCGCTACGGCCAGACCGGATGCTTGCCGCGCGAAGCCGTCCGCGAGCGGTTGCTCGGCGAAGGTTGGCGCGATTTCCAGGGTCTCGGCTTGCGCGGTAGCGTCGCCCGCATCGAGGCACGACGGCCGAACGGCGATCGTTACGCTCTCAACGTAGATCGCTGCTCGGGCGATATCGTTGGCAGCCGGCTCATCGAACGTGTGGGCGCCCGCCCCTATGCCTATGATGACGGCCAGCGCCGCCCCTACTATTGATGCCTTGGCATCGCGGTGCTATCGCGATGACGGCCTGCACCGGCCTAGGTTCTGGCGGGTTCAACTGGTAGACTGCGTGTGGGGGGATTCGCAATCATCCCTGCAATATCGTCGTCATGGCCACCGCAGAGCACAACATGCCATCCGCCGCCCCTCTTTCCGCCCCGGGAAGCCCCATTGCACCGGCGATCGCATCGGCCGTTGCGCCGGCGTCGGCACTGGCTCAACTCTTCTCTCTTGCAAGAAATCCGGTCCCGAGCGGCGCCGTTTGCGGCACATTCGCCGGCCACGACGGCACCGTTCTGCGCTACGCGCGTTGGGATGCAACGCGCGGGCCGCGGCGCGGAACGGCGTGCATTTTCACCGGCCGCGGCGAGTTCATCGAAAAGTATTTCGAGGTGATCGCCGACCTCAGGCGCCGCGGCTATGCGGTCGCCATACATGATTGGCGCGGGCAGGGCGGTTCGGCACGCCCGCTGGCCAATCCGCGAAAAGGGCATGTGCGGAGCTTCCGGGAATATGATGGCGATCTGACGCGCTTTATGAAGGATGTCGTGCTGCCGGATTGTCCACCCCCGTACATTGCAATCGCGCACTCCATGGGCGCCAACGTTCTGTTGCGCAACGCCACGATCCAAGGCTCGTGGTTCGACCGCATGATTTTGACGGCGCCGATGCTCGCGCTGGCCGACGAGAAAGTGCCGGCACCGCACGCATTGGCCCAGCTTTATGCCGGCGCCCTCGGTTGGGGGCCCCTCGGACACATGTATGTCCTGGGTGGCAGCGATATCGCGGAGGAGACCAAACCCTTCGAAGGCAATGCCTTAACGTCCGATCCCGAACGCTTCGAGCGGAATAAGCAGATCGTTGAAATGGCCCCGGGCCTCGGGATCGGCTCGCCGACCATAGGGTGGCTGCGCGCGGCATATCAATCCTGCAACGAGGTTATGCGGCCAGAGTTCTCTCTGCGCGTGCGGGTTCCGCTGCTGCTGGTCGCCGCCGGACAGGACCGCATCGTGTCCTCCTCGGCGACGGAAACGCTGGCCAGCCGGTTGAAAATCGGCGCACGCGTCGTCATCGGCGGATCCCGGCACGAAATCCTGCAGGAGCGGGACGAGATGCGGCAGCGCTTCTGGGCGGCCTTCGACGCCTACCTCGGGATCACGGCTGCTGCGGCATAGCGGGGCAAGCCTTGGCGTTCACGTCGATCGCTCGGCGACGACTTTGGCAAGCGTGATGCGAAGCTCATCGAGCCCAAGTCCCTTTTCGGAGGATGTCGCGAGCACCACGGGGAAAGCGGCCGGATGCCCGTGGACGGCCGTCGTGACGGCTGCCTGCACCGCCGTCAGTGCCTGCGGTTTGATCTTGTCGGCTTTAGTGAGCACCACCTGAAATGTGACGGCAGCCTCGTCCAGCATTTTCATAATCTCACGATCGATCGCTTTCAGCCCGTGCCGGCTATCGATCAGCAGAAAGACGCGCGCCAGCGTCGGTCGGCCCTTGAGGTATTCTTTGACTAACTCGGTCCAGGCTTCGACCTTGGCTTTTGGCGCTTCCGCGTAGCCGTAGCCGGGCATGTCCACCAGATAGAACCGCTGATTATAACGCTCGGGAAAAAAGTAGTTGAGCTCCTGCGTGCGCCCCGGCGTGTTCGAGGCGCGCGCCAAGCCCTTCTGACGGACAAGCGCGTTGATGAGGCTGGACTTGCCCACATTCGAGCGACCCGCAAAGGCGATCTCCGGCCGGTCCGACTCCGGTAGGAACTCGAGCGCCGGCACGCTTTTCAGAAAACCCCAATCCAGCGTGAATAGGCGCTCCGCGCGCTCGACGTCGTGGACCCGTTCCGGGTCAGCCGGTCCCGGCGTGATATCGACGTGGTTCGAGCGCGTCACAGCATGGCTCACAGGGCATAACTCGGGTTCGAGGACGGCCGCAAACGGCTGCAACCGCAGAACGGCAACAGCCCTGCCTCAGGGCTTGCCGGAAGTCGTGCCTTTACTGAACAGGGCCTGCAGCTTGTCCAGCCCCATGTTCTTCCAGAGGTGGATCTCGGCGCCGTTTTTCTTGTTGATGAAGTACTGTTGAATCAGCGACAGGATGTTGCTCCAAGCCCAGTAGATCACGAGGCCGACCGGAAACGAGGCCAGCATAAACGTGAACATCACGGGCATCCAGTTGAAGATTTTCTGCTGGATCGGGTCCGGTTGTTGCGGATTGAGCTGCATCTGGAACCACATCGTAGCCCCCATGATGATCGGCCACAAACCAACGTGCAGAAAGTCTGGGACCGTGTACGGCAACAGTCCGAAGAAATTGAAGATGGTCGTCGGATCGGGCGCCGAGAGATCCTTGATCCAGCCGTAGAACGGCGCGTGACGCATGTCGATCGTCACGAACAACACCTTGTAGAGTGCGAAGAAGACCGGGATCTGCAATGCGATCGGCAGGCAGCCTGCCATGGGGTTGATCTTCTGGTTCTTGTAGAGCTCCATCATTTCTTTCTGGATACGCGGCTGGTCGTCCTTGAAGCGCTCGCGCAGACTTTCGATTTCCGGCTGCAGCTTCTTCATCTTCGCCATCGATTCGTAACTCTTGTTGGCGAGTGGAAAGAATGCGCCCTTCACAAGAACGGTAACGAACAGGATCGCCAGGCCGAAGTTGCCGATGAGCCCGAGGCCGCCGAAGAACCGCGCCATAAAGTCGATCAGATGGAACAGCGGCTTGGTGATGAAGTAAAACATGCCCCAATCGACCATCAGGTCGAACTTCTTGATGCCGAGATCCTTCTCGTAGCCCTCGATGAGCTTGACGCGCTTGGCGCCGGCATAGAAGCGGGTCGTGACCGATTGACTCGCGGCCGGTGCTGCCGTGACGCCGCGTTGCACGTAATCGATCTGGTAGCTTTCCTTACCGCCGATGATGCGTGGATCTTTGGCATGGCCGGTAATGAAACCGTCGAGAACGGCTGTCTGATCGGGAATGAGTGCAGTGGCCCAGTACTTGTCCGTGATGCCGAGCCAGCCGCTGGTTATTTTTTCGAACGGCTTGGTGTTGCGTTCGCCATCCTTCGTTCCCTTGAGCGCGTCGGCGTAGGTGAGTTCCTGCAGGCCTTTGTCGCCGGCGACGCCGATCGGACCCTCATGCAGAATGTAGAAGCCCTCGATCTTCGGCGTGCCATGGCGCGAAATTGCTGAGTGATGGTCGAGTACGGCAGCAGCCCCGCTCTTGTTCTCGATCGTGTCCTCGATCGTGAACATGAAGTTCGTGTCGACGCTGAAAGTGCGCCGGTAAACGAAGCCCCGGCCGTCGTCGACTACAAGCGTGACCGGGCTTTCCGGGGTGAGCTTCGTGCCTTTCTCGAGACGCCAATCGGTTGCCGCATTGGGTGGGACGAGGGTTACGCCGGCAGGGGCTATCCAGCCGAACTCGGCATAGTAGGGTTCGGGCGAGCCGGTCGGCGACAGCAGCGAAACCGGCGGACTTTTCGGGTCAGCGGTCTCGCGGTACGACACCAGGCCAAGGTCGTCGAGGCGACCACCCTTGAGCGAAATCGAGCCGATCAGGCTTGGCGTCTCGATCGGAACGCGTTGCGTGACCTTCAGAGCATTGTCACGCGTCATCGTGACGACAGGCGCCAGCGTCGGGGGCGGTGTCGCGCCGGGGTTGGCTGCTGGCGCGGTGCCGGGCACGGTTGCGCCAGGTTGCTGCGCCCCGCCAGCCGGCGTCGCACCCGGGACTTGTTGCGATTGCGCTTGCTTCAGCCGCTCTTCCTTGATCTTCGGATTGACGAAGAACACTTGCCAGCCCAGCAGAATGACGACCGCGAGGACGATGGCGAGGAGGAGGTTTTTCTGGTCTTCGTCCTGCATGGAATTCGCCTCGATTGAGATGCCGTTCGGCGGGGCCTGGGTTGAACGTCCTGAAGCTAAGGTCTCGGACACTTTGCGGTCAGGTTCGGGCAATCAGGTTCGGCCGCGATCTGGTTTTGACTGGCCTGCTGGCGGTTCAGTTGGATGACGCTTCTGCAAGCGGTCCTGCGACCGATCCATCTCGGTGCCAGGCTTTGCAGAGACGGGATTCCCGGAAGCCCGTTTGCCGGTCGATCGTTTGCGATCTCCACCTGCACTCGCGGTTCGAGGCTGGTGCAAACCAGTAATGGTGGTGGCAAGGATCTGCTTCAGCTCTGCGAACGGCAGCTCGATCACACCTGGTCGCGCGATGACGACATAGTCGTGACCCGGCGCGATAATCCCTGGCGCCAGCAAGCGCAGCGCTTCCTTGAACCGGCGGCGGATGCGGTTGCGGACAACGGCATTGCCAATCTTACGGGTGACCGTGAAACCAAACCGGGGACATGAAGCCGATTCAAGCGCTACCAAACCCGCGTCGGGCCGATGCCGGTGAGGGGTGATTGGCACGTCGCTCTTCGTTGGCAAGTCTCGGGTCGCAGCAACCGGCACCGATTTCCGAACCCGCGTCTCGATCACGAATGATGCATTGGCCGCACGCAGCCCCCCGCGCACGCGCTGGAACTCGGACGATCTTTTGATCGTGCAAAGGCCCATGCTGGCCGTATCCCCAGGGTCCGGCCCCGCGCGCAATACCAGAAGCCGGTATCGACGCTCAAATTCGGCCTCATCGTCAACACATTAAGCAGACAGCCGCTTGCGCCCTTTGGCCCGGCGCCGCGCCAGAACGCGAATGCCACCCGGCGTCGACATCCGCTTACGGAAGCCGTGGCGCCGTTTGCGCACGAGGCGGCTGGCCTGATAAGTCCGTTTCACTTGCGTCTCTCCACACTAAACAGCCCCTGAACTGGAGCTTTGCGCCGGTTCCAGGCCAATGCAGGCCGAAACTCGACTTCCTTGACACGATTGGTTTTGGCACGATCGCTTTTGTAAAGTGATCGATCTTGTAAAGCGGTCATCGATAGCAATCTGGGCCGCATGCCTCGCTTTCGCATGGCGCGACCTGATCATGCGTGAACTTGGGTCCAGCGGCTTATAGGGGCCCCGGCCGCAGCCGTCAATCAGGGCTTTCCCGACATCGGGGCTTTCCCCATCATGGCAGTCTCGGTGTGGTCCGCATCGGTATGGCCGACGTCTTCAGCCGCTCTTGCGATCTGCGAAAAGGGCCCGGACGGGACCGCGTTGAGCGGTTTCGACCTGCGACGCGCGTTCAATTCTTATCCCGAACCATCACGTGCGCTTGAGCGGGGGATGCGGAATGCCAGCCAGACTGATACGAGAGCATCACTCATCGCCAACCGTGCTGGAAGGATCTCCCAATGGCGACCGCCGCCCGTGCACCGGTCATTGCAGCCGTAACGCAAGCCATTGTGACCGTTGCCGTGACACTTTTCGGTACGTTGGTTGGCGTCCTGGCTGGGTTGCACGTTTCACCGGTCCACGCCGAAGTCGATCCGGCCTTGATGGCATATGTGAAG
>JANXRM010000381.1 GCA_025353015.1 Hyphomicrobiales bacterium | reverse complement strand
CGGGTGCGACGTCAGCTGCCGGCAAGCACTAAGGGGCAGGGGCTGATAATGACCAAGACTTTTGCACTCAAGGCCTTTGCCCGGGTGGCTATTTGGACGGCGCTGCTACCTGCAGCAGTCGTCGCTGGCATGGCTGTCGCTGGGTTCGCTGTCGGAGGTATGACTGGCGCTGCCACAGCCGCCGAGTCAGGCCCCCAGATCGCCCGCCAGGGCGACTGGACGTTTTCCGGCGCGCGCGGCAAGTTCGACAAGGCGCAGTTGCAGCGTGGCTTTCAGGTCTACCAGCAGGTCTGTTCGGCTTGCCATGGCTTGAAGCGCGTTAACTTCCGCAATCTCGCCGAGCCGGGTGGCCCGGGCTTCCCCGAGGACTCGGTGAAAGGCTTGGCTGCGTCGTGGCCGAACCAGATCTTCGACGGCCCGAACGACCAGGGCCTGATTGCCACCTCGAAGGGCCAGATCATCAAGCGTCCGGCCAAGCCGTCGGATCCGATCCTCGGGCCCTACGATAACGAGAAGGCAGCCCGCGCCGCCCAAAACGGCGCCTTGCCGCCGGATCTTTCGCTGATCACCAAAGCGCGCTCGCTCGAGTATCAGGGGCCGCTCTGGGCGCATCCCTTCCACATGCTCGGCGACATCAGCCGCGGCTATCAGGAAGGCGGCGCGGACTACGTTTATGCCCTGCTGACCGGCTACGGAAACCCGCCGGCCGACATGAAGATGGCCGACGGCATGAACTATAACCGGGCGTTCCCGGGTAACCAGATCGCGATGATCCCGCCGATGGTTGCTGGACAGGTCAAGTACCAGGACGGCACCCCGACGAGCGCGGAGCAATACGCCAAGGACGTCACTGCGTTCCTGATGTGGACGGGCGATCCCAAGCTCGAAGAGCGCAAGTCCATGGGCTGGAAGGTCATGTTGTACCTGCTCATCACATCGCTGCTGCTCTACTTCGCCAAGAAGCGGATCTGGGCCAACCGTCACTGAAACCAGCCGTCGACGAAACCAACGGGGCCTGCGGAGCGATTCGCAGGCTTTTTTGTTAATCGTTACCCCCGCATGTGAGGCATGCATCGCCGGCTATGGTCGGCAGACGGCACCGGGGCCATCTGGATGGTCTGCGCCGTGTGGTGCACGTCTTAAATATGGAGGCCCACCATGGGCTGGCTGATCGCTCCCGTCATTATTCTCGTCGCGCTCTTGATGTTCGTCTGGCTTATCTTAAGCCTCCGCATTGCAATGCAATACGAGCGGGCGGTGGTGTTCCGCCTGGGCCGCTATAACCGGACGGCCGGTCCTGGGCTCTATTTCCTGATCCCGTTCATCGAATGGAAAAGCATCCTCGACCTGCGCACCAAGACCGCCACCGTCGACGCGCAGGAAACCATCACCCGCGACAACGTGCCGATCAAGATCAACACGGTCATCTGGCAGCGCATTGTCGATCCGAAGCGCGCGGTTCTCGAGGTGGCCGACGTCGGCAACGCGGTCGTCCAGGTGGCCGTGACGACGCTGCGCAGTGTCATCGGCCAGCACACGCTGGACGATGTGTTGAAGGAACAAGACAACATCGCCCACATCATCGAGACGGCCGTGGACAAGGTCACGGCACCCTGGGGTGTCAAAGTCGAGCGCGTGCAGATGAAGAACGTCGAGATCCCCGAGAGCATGCAGCGCGCCATGGCCCAGGAAGCTGAGGCGTTGCGCGAAAAGCGGGCACGGCAGATCAAGGCGGAAGCCGAGTTCGACGCGGCCATCCTGCTGCGCAAGGCGGCCGAGGAAATCATGCAGAGCCCGGCGGGCCTGGAATTACGCCGGATGCAAATGATCACCGAGGTCGGTGCCGAACAGAACACGATGACCATCGTCATGATGCCGAGCGAATTCGTCTCCATGGCCCGCGGCATCGGCGAGGCGCTGTCGAAGAAGTAGGGTACTCTCAAAAACGCCGGCTAAAACGGGTGGAGTGCCGCCCGTTCCCGGTTCTATTCCGACAGGCGCCGCGACCATTTTATTTGTAGAACCACTGCTCGGGATGCCCGCCCCAGGGCGTTCGGCAATGCTGGGATAGGCACGTGCGGCCCGGCACATTCTCCAGGCGATTGGAGACGACGCGCGTACCCATGTAGGCCGGCGACAGGCCGACCAGGCCAACCGAGTATTGTTGCTCGACCACGATCTTCCAGATTTCCTGCGCCGTCTTGTTGCGCGCCTCGCCCGTCTGGCCGGAGGCCTGGCGAAAGAGATCGAATGCCCTCAGCATTTCCGGGTCCGACGGCTTGAGGCCGGCGGCGCCGTTCGAGACGTACCACTGCGCGATGCCAGCGCCCAACTGACTGGATTGCGGATCGGTCGGCAGGACCGGAACGCTATAGAGAAACAGGCTTTCGCTGCCGCCATTCGAAAAGATCGTAAGCTGGTTCTGATCATTGCGCACGCGCGTGTAGAACAGGCTGCGCTCGAGCAGCTTGGCGTCAGCAGCGATGCCGACCGCGCGCCATTGCTGGATGATCATCTCGGCTTGAGCCGGCCAGGTCGGCGACAGCGTCTGCGCGACATCGATTTGCAGCCGCAGGCGTTCGCCGTTGTCGGTGCGCAGCCGATAACCCTCGGCGTCCTTCTTTGTCAGTCCGATGGCATCGAGCATGGCCCGGGCCTTCGGCGCATCGAACGTCGACCAGCGCTTGCGCCATTCGGGACCGGGGCTCTCGGGCATCGTATCTGCCGGGATCGGCGATCCGATGGTCCCAAGACCAAGCCAGAACGCCTGATTGAGCTGCTCGCGATCGATCGCCAACGACAGCGCGCGCCGGAACTCGACGTTGCCTGTCCATTTGGCGACTTCCGGATCCGCCCGATAGGCATGGTTGAAAACCAGCTGCGAGTCAGAGCCGCTGAAGCCGGTGT
>JANXRM010000377.1 GCA_025353015.1 Hyphomicrobiales bacterium | reverse complement strand
AAACGATGGTGACGTCGCCGCCTTTGGCCACGGCATGCTTGGCATAGGTGGCGATCAAGTCGTCGGCCTCATAGCCTTCCTGCTCGATGCAGGCGATGTTGAACGCCTCGACGGCATTGCGGATCAGCGGGAACTGCGGCACCAGTTCCTCTGGCGCCGGTGGGCGGTTGGCTTTGTAATTGGGATAAATCGCGTTCCGGTAATTCTCGCGCGAGGCGTCGAAAATGACGGCGAGATGCGTCGGGCCGCGGCCGGTTTTCGCCTCCTGCATGAATTTCCAGAGCATGGCGCAGAAGCCGTGCACCGCGCCGACCGGCAACCCGTCCGAGGGCCGCGTCAACGGCGGCAGCGCGTGGAATGCCCGGAAAATGTAGCCCGAGCCGTCGATCAGGTAGACGTGGCTGCCTTTGCCGACAGGCACGGGCTCGCCGTCAGGCACGGTGGTGAGCGAGCCGTTGGCATTGTCGTCGTTCGAGTTCGCTGGCTGTGTCATGGCGCCAGTATAGGCCCGCCGCCGGCCGCGGTCACGGCGCCGATCGCCGTCGTACCCACAAAAAGTAACTCAGGCCCCACTCACCTGAGCAAAATCGTATCCGGCGGCATGCCGAGCAGGACGCGGCCGAGCGTGATGTAATTGAGCGGCCGGCCTTGCGTTTGCTGCGAGGCGGTCATGGCATCGCGCAGTTTCTGTTCGAAGGGATTGGTTGGGAAAATGGCCGTGGCGCCCGCCGCGCGATAGGCTTCCGAGACGATCTCCACGCCCTGGTTGATGAGGTAGGTGGACGCCAGCTTGATGTTGGCGCGCTCGCCGATCGGAAATGTACCGGTCGCCTCGGCGTTGCGCCAGGCGTCGTCGAGCGTGGTGTGGAGATATGCGCGTAATGACCGCAGACGCGCCTCGAGAACCGCAAGTTGCGACTGAAAAACGGGGCTTTCCTTCATCGACGAGGCCGCTCCGCGCGGCGTCTTGACGAGCGCCAGATCCATCAGCTCATTGACGGTACTCTGCGCGATGCCGAGCATCAGCGCGCTGAAGGCTGCCGCATAATAATGCGTATAGGTGATCGTATAGAGTGTGCCGTGCTCGGTCTGTTCCTCGGGCGCTTCCCGGTCGATGGTTTCTTCGTCGGGCACGAAAAGGTTTTCGGTCTCGTAGGTGTTGCTGGCCGTGCCGCGCAAGCCCAGCGTGTGCCAGTTGTCGTGCACGTGCATTTTGCCCTTGACGATCAGCGCGGTGCGATCGACCTGCCGGCCATCGGCGCGCATGCGCTTGGTCGTGCCGTCCTTTTCGTAGACATAGCAGTGGGCGCCGAGCATGGTGGCGTTGGCGCAGCCGCTGGCGAACGTCCATTTGCCTGAAATTCGATAACCGCCGTCGGCTGCCACGGCCCTGCCCTGGATGCCCGCGCCCCAGGCGAGCACGGCGTCGGCGGGCCCGAACAGGCGTTGAGCAACAGCTGGCTGCAACCAGGCGGCCGCCATCGCGCAGCCGGCCGCCTGGCCGATGCACCAGCCCGTGCTGGCGTTGGCACCGGCAATGATCTCCATGACTTGCGCCAGCGTCTTGATGTGCACTTCGTCGCCACCGACCGAACGCGGCAGTAGCAGGCGGAACAGCCGCGCCTTGTGCAAGGCGGCCAGAACATCTGACGGCAGCGCGCGCTCGGTGTCTATCCGCGGCGTGGCACTGCGCAGCAATTCGACGACGCTCTTGGCGCGAGCGACCGCATCGGTGCCATCGTCGTGGCTCGATATTCTGGTTCCCGATTTTGCTGCTTTCGATTGCTTGTCGCTCATGGTCCATTTCCTCGCCGAATATTGTGCTGCTCTGGATTAGTGGACATTCTCGCCGGAATCGCAATGGCCAGCTTATGGTTAGCCGACGCAGGCCAGCCCACAATGGTGAGCCTTTGACAAACCGAGGGCAGCAATCCGATGATTGAGGTCGTCGCCTGCGCAGCCCCAAGGATACCCGATGAGCAATCCGGCCCTCAAGTTCGACCACATCCACATCATCGCGGCGAATCCCGAAGCGACGGTCAAATGGTACGTGGAGATGTTCGGGGCCGATGTCACGGCAAACACCATGGCCCGCGGAGCGCCGCAGATCTTCCTGGAGATCGGCGGCACGATCATCATCATCAGAGGCAAGCGTCCGGGCGAAGCGCCGACGCCGGCCAAGGGTTTCATGGGCTACAACGATTTTTCCAGCAAGAACGAGTGGGGCACCGATCATTTCGGCTTCTTGTATTATGGCGACCTCTCGACTTTTTGTGAGGGGCTGCGCGCGAAGGGCGTCACGTTTCCGGTGCCTCTGAAAAAGGGCGTCAACGGCAGCCTCCTCTGCTACGTAGAGGCGCCTGATGGCGTCAGCATCGAGCTGATGCAGGTGTGACGGCGGTGCTCTCGCTCACAAGTCCAGCTCCCACGCTTCATCGAGCATGTGGCGGCCAAAGGCGTGGATCGGCTCGGCGTTGGTGCACTGGAATCCGAGGCTCGCATAAAGCCGCCGCGCCGGTAGCAGGATATCGTGCGTGGCAAGCGTCATCCGCCTGTAGCCAGCACCGCGCGCAAACGATAGGCAGGAGCCGACCAGCCGGCGGCCGAGGCCGGAGCCGCGCGCCGCAGGTTCGAGGTAGACGAGCCGCAACTTCGCGACGTGCTGTGAGCTGTGCACGACGAACGCCGAACCGACGATGCGCCCATCGATCTCGGCAATGCGCGAACATTCACGCGCGGGATTGTAGCCCTCGATGAAATCGGCGGCGATCCGCGCGACTGTGGCCTCGAAACTGGCATCGAAGCCGTATTCCTGGTGATAGAGCACGGCATGCCGGTGCACGACGTGCCCCAAATCGCCGATGCTGTGCGGACGGATGCGCGCGCCGGCCGCGGATATGGGCTGCGGGTGCAGATCGTCAGGATCAGTCATGATCGTCTCTTGCCCAGTCGTGCCTCGCCCAGTCGTGCCGAAATCTTTTGCAGGTCGGTCGCAAATCTGGAATTGAGGTTATGATCGACGCCGGACCGCGTCCAGCCGACGCTGAGGAGCAGCCATGACCGACCGTAAAACCATCGACGCAGCTTTGACTGCCGCCGTCAATTCAGGCGACGTGCCCGGCGTGGTAGCCATGGCGACGGATGGGCGTGACGTCATCTACGAAGGTGCCTTCGGCAAGCGTGTGCTCGGTGGAAACGTCGCAATGAGCCCGGACACCGTGTTTTGGATCGCCTCGATGACGAAGGCTATCACCGGTGCAGCCGTCATGCAGTTGGTCGAGCAGGGCCGGGTCGGGCTCGACGACGACGTGGGAAAATGGGTGCCAGCGCTTGCAAACCCGCGCGTTCTCGAAGGCTTCGATGCGGCGGGAAAACCCATCCTGCGCCCGGCCAAAAACAAGATCACGCTGCGGCGGCTGCTGACGCACACGGCGGGCTTTGCCTACGACATGTGGAATGCGGATCAGCTGAAATACACGAGCCACACGAAGATCCCACGCCCTGTTACCTTCCAGAAGCCGGAAGATTGCCTGCCGCTGGCGTCGGAACCGGGTACGCGGTGGGAATACGGCGTCAACATCGATTGGGCAGGCAAGGTGCTGGAGGCGATCACGGGCGAAACGCTCGACGCCACTATGCAAAAACATATCCTGCGGCCGCTCGGCATGACGTCGACTGGCTATCTGCTGCGGCCCGAGATCAGTCAACGGCTCGCGAGCGGGCATCAGCGGACCAGCGACGGCCGCCTCGTGGCGTCGCCTTCGCCGACGGTTCCGGCGCCGACAACCCCGCTGCCGGCACAAGACCCAAAGACGTTCCTGGGTGGCGGCGGGCTTTACGGCACGGCCGGGGACTACACCCGATTCATCCTGATGCTGCTCAACGGCGGCGCGCTCGACGGCGAGCGAATCCTGAAGCCAGAAACGGTGGCGCTGATGGGCCAGAACCACATCGGCGACCTCGACGTCCAGGTCATGCGGACCGCGCGGCCGGCGTTGTCGAACGATGCCGATCTCTTTCCGGGCATGAAGCAGAAATGGGGACTGACGTTCCTCATCAATACCGAGGACGTGCCCGGCCGCCGGTCAGCCGGCAGCCTCTGCTGGGCGGGTCTGCAAAACACCTACTACTGGATCGATCCGAAGCGCCGCATTGGCGGCACGATCATGACGCAGATATTGCCGTTCGCCGATCCCAAGGTCCTGGCGCTCTACGAGAGTTTCGAACGCGGCGTCTACGGCTTGACCGCGGCACGGTGAGGCGTCAGAAACCGCAGTGCCAGAGTGCTTTTTCAGCTGATTTGGATCACGTCTTATGGCAGCCAGCTCGTTATGGCAGCCAACACAACGCTGGCCGATGAAGGCGCTGCGGACGACGTCAATCGCGATCCCGGATCAGGCGGCCACCGACAATCACTTCGTTCGAGTGCGGAGAACAGGGCGTGGCGATGAGCTATGGCGACTGCTTGAGTTCAGTTGCGCGAAATACCCTTACTCTTTCAATCCATGCGCGATGATCTTCTTCATGACGCTGGGGAGGGCTGAGCCTTGGAGGTCGCGGCGGTGGAGCCAGCGGCAGCGGTCGGGTTCGGCCCAGAGGTGCAATTGCACGTCTGACGGAACAAGGGCGCGGAACACCTGCATTTCCAGGCGAAAATGCGTGAAGATGTGGCTTACGTTTCCTGCCACTGGCCACCAATCCGCATGCACGGGCGCCGAACGGCACGCCTCATCTTTCGCCAACCAGGCCTCGCCCCAAGCAGTCGACGGCACCTCCAGCATTGCGCCGAGAAGCCCTGCTGACGGCCGCTGGCGCAGCAGCAAATGTCCGTCCTCGCGCAGGACCAGAAAGGCTGAGCCGTAGCGCACCGGCCGCTCGCCCTTGATGGCCCGCCCGGGCAGCGTCTCTTCGATCCCCAGCGCATGCGCCGCGCACTGCGAGTGCAGCGGGCACATGAGGCAAGACGGCCGCTTCGGCGTGCAGACGGTGGCGCCTAGGTCCATCATCGCCTGGGCGAAATCGCCAGAGCGCTTGTTCGGAGTGAGCGTTCCAGCCAGCGCGCGCAGTCGCGGTTTCGATGCCGGCATCGGCTCGCGGACGGCGAACAGGCGGGCGACGACCCGCTCGACGTTGCCATCGACGGGACTGGCGCGCGCGCCGAAGGCAATGGCTGAGATGGCTGCCGCAGTATAAGGCCCGATGCCCGGCAGTTTGAGCAGCTCGGTCTCGGAACGCGGAAGCTTGGCCTTGTGGTTTTTCGCGACGACCTGGGCACAGGCGTACAGATTGCGAGCTCGGGAATAATAGCCAAGCCCCGCCCAGACGCCGAGCACTTCGTCGAGATCCGCTTTGGCCAGTGCTTTCACGGTCGGCCAGCGCTGCAGAAACTTTTCGAAGTAGGGGATAACCGCTTTCACGGTGGTCTGCTGCAGCATAACCTCCGAGATCCAGACGCGGTAAGGATCCGGCGTCTCGTCCGGCCCGTAGCGCCAGGGCAGATCGCGGTTTCCCGCATCGTACCAGCTAAGCAGAGCCGGCGCCGTTTGCGGGCCAGCCTTGGTTTCGATCAGGCTTTCGGCTCGTGCCGATCGTTGCTTTCGCGCCACAGCGGTCATGGTGTCCCCCGGTCAGGCGCAGGCGAATCATGTCGTAGATGATAAGCATGGGTTTGAATGATTCAATCAGCAGAGAGTTGCGGCATGGCGATGTTGTCGGGGAAAACTCAAGCCGGAAAGCCGGTTGCGCTGCCGCGGGGGGGCGCACCTCAGCAACGGCCCGTGCCACCGCAATTCCCAGTCCGCAAGCCCGGCTTCGGTGCCAAGGCGGTCGGCACATTCGTGCCGCGGTTGACCCGGCAGGCCTTCGAAAAATACGGGTTTTCGGCGGCAACCCTGATCACCGACTGGTCCCAGATCGTTGGCGCCGATCTTGCCCGTGCCACCCAGCCTGAACGCCTGAAGTGGCCGAAGGGCGTCGCCGCACAAGGCAAAGCGGTGGAGGAAATCGACCAGGGCCGCCCGGGTGCGACGCTTATCTTGCGGGTGGATCACGGCCGGGCGCTCGATATCCAATACAAGAGCCGCCAGATCATCGAGCGCATCAACGCCTACTTCGGCTATCGCGCCGTCGCGGACCTGCGCATTCTGCAAGCGCCACTGGACACGAGGTTTGCGGCTCCGATGCAGCTGGCGCCAGCAAAACCCCAGCCGGTGCCATCAGAGGTGACCGCCGTCGAAGATCCAGACCTGCGGCAGGCGCTGGAACGGATGGCGCAAGGCCTGGCTAGCAGGGCAAAAACGCCGTTCAAACGGTAAATCCCGGCCCAATTCAGCGCCTGCGCGCGCCACATCACCAAATCGTGCGCCTCTGGGGTCAACAGTCGCACGCCGTTCAGATGGCATTCAGCGCGAAATTGCCTTAATCCGTCGTTCCAACAGTGAGCCGAGCGTCGACGCCTGTGACCGAAGACTACCCGTGAAGCGACTTATTTAGCGACGCATGGTTTGAAAGCCGCACAACGCCTCCGAGGAGATGAACGTGTCCGATCTCGCCAAGACCTTCCCGAACTTCGCAGTCTCCCGGCGCGCGCTTCTCCTCGGCGGAGCAGCCGGTGGCGGCATCGTATTCGCAGGTTTCTATCCAGCCTTCGCCCAGCAGAAAAAAGGGCCGGCCGACGTGTCGACCGCCGAATTGATGGCGCCTGGGCCGCTGCCCGACGTCGTGCTCGGCAAGGCCGACGCACCGGTCACGATCGTCGAATACGCCTCGATGACCTGCGGTCATTGCGCCAGCTTCCACACCGCGGTGCTGCCGAGCCTGAAACAGAAGTACATCGAGACAGGCAAGGCGCGCCTCATCCTGCGCGAGTTCCCGCTCGACAATCTGGCAGCGGCCGCCTCGATGCTGACGCGCTGCGCAGCCCCTGATAAGTCCTACGACCTGACGGCTAAATTGTTCGCCGAACAGGAGGCCTGGGCGTTTGTCCGCACGAATGCAGTGCCGGCACTGTTCAAGGTCGCAGAAAGCGCGGGCTTTACCAAAGACAGCTTCGACAAGTGCCTGAAAGACGACAAGCTCCTCGAGAACATCACCGCCACGCGCGACCGGGCGAACAAGAATTTCGGGGTCAGCTCGACGCCGACGTTCTTCATCAACGGCAAACGCCTGGAAGCCGCCAGCGACCGGATCGAAAGCTTCGAGCAGGCGATCGAGCCGCTGTTGAAGAAATAGGCTCGAAGCGATCGACTGCAGAAGCGCTGGCGTGGAGGCACCGTTGCATAAGTTGTCGAGACTACTTGCTGTCGCGACGCTGTTCGGTGGCCTCAGCGGCTGCTCTGGCGATGCGCCGTCGCTGCTTGCTGCCGCCGGCGCCAACGGCGAAGCCAGCGGCCTCACGACCGCCGACAAGCCCGCCTTCAACCCGTTTTCCAACGTCAGTGCGACGGCCAGTCCCGCCCGCGAAGTAATCGACACTCCGTCGCGTGCCGAAATCATGAAGGCCGGCGTGCTGCCGGAATTCTCGATGGGCAAGTCCGACGCGCCGGTCACGATTATCAAATACATGTCACTGACCTGCCAGTATTGCCGCCTTTTCCAGGCCGAAACGTTTCCCACATTGAAGCGCGAGTACATCGATAAGGGGCTGGTGCGCTTCATCATCCGCGAGTTCCCGATCGGCAAGCAGAGCGGCAACGCCACCGTGGCGTTGCGCTGTGCGCCCATGGAAAAATACCTGACGCTTTACGAGAAATTCCTGGCACAGCAATCCGCCTGGGTTTCGCAGGACGTGCGGCCGGACGTGATCTTCAAGGTAGCGCAGCAGATCGGCATCACGCGGCCGCAGTTCGACGCGTGCCTTGAGAACCAGGCGACCATCGAAGGCCTGAAATGGGTGAAGGATCGCGGCCGCACACTCGGCATCATCGGCACGCCCAACTTCTTCGTCGCCGACAAGCTGGTGAAGAAGCAGATCGGCATCAAGGATATCCGCGCCATGATAGATCCCATCATAGCGGCGCGAGGGATGGGCGCCACCGCCCAGAAGGCCGTCGCGAATTGAGCGGGGGCTGCCTCGCATCCTCGACTTCCGCATGTGCAGCTAGCGGACAATTCCAGTCGGGACTACAATAGTCTCAAGTGTCAGGTTGTTCTGAGGAACCGCCCGCCTATCTGACCGCCGCCACTTGTGCAAAACACCCCGTCTCTGGTCTCCACAACCCGCTGAAAGTGCTAGAAAGTGCCGCGAGAGGATCCGCGATGCACATCAATCGTTTGCGCTTGCTCGGCTTCAAGTCGTTCGTCGAACCGACAGAACTCCACATCGAGCGCGGGCTGACGGGCGTCGTCGGCCCGAACGGCTGCGGCAAATCCAACCTCCTCGAAGCACTGCGCTGGGTGATGGGCGAGACGTCCTACAAGTCCATGCGGGCCTCGAGCATGGAGGACGTGATTTTTGCCGGCACCAACATACGGCCCGCCCGCAATACCGCCGAAGTCACGATCTTCATCGACAACACGGCGCGCACCGCGCCCGCAGGTTTCAACGACAATGACATCCTGGAGGTCACGCGCCGCATCGAGCGCGACATGGGCTCGGCCTACCGCATCAACGGCACGGAAGCGCGCGCGCGCGACGTCAAGATCCTGTTCGAGGACGCAGCCACCGGCGCCCGTTCGCCGGCACTCGTCCGGCAAGGCCAGATCGGCGAGATCGTCAATTCCAAGCCCGAGCAGCGCCGCCGCATCTTGGAAGACGCGGCCGGTGTCGCGGGCCTGCATTCGCGCCGGCACGAGGCGGAGCTGCGCTTGAAGGCGGCGGAGGCCAACCTTGCTCGCCTCAACGACGTGCTCGGCGGCCTCACCAGCCAGATTGAAAGCCTGAAGCGCCAGGCGCGGCACGCACGGCGCTACAAGGAGCTGTCGGGCGAAATCCGCAAATCCGAGGCGTTGCTGGCGCATCTAATGTGGACGGCGGCGCATACCGAGGTCGAGACGGCCGAAGCCGGCCTAACCGAAACGCTGTCGCTGCTGGCAACCGCGACGGAAGCCGAATCGAAAGCCATCCGCGAGGAAGCCGAATTCGCCGACAGCCTGCAGCCGCTGCGCGACGAGGAAGCCAAGCGCGGCGCCATTCTCGCGCGCTACCGGATCGAGCAGGAGGCCTTCGAAAGGGAGGCCGAACGGCTGGCGCTGCGCCAGCAGGAATTCGATGCCCGCGCCGCGCAATTGGCCCGCGATATCGCCCGCGAAGATGCGCTGGTCGCCGAAGCCCGCGAGATCATCGAACGGCTGGTGGCGGAAGCCGAAGTGCTGATTGGCCGCGACGAGGAACAAGCGGACGCCGAGGATGCCGCCCGCGCCGGCCACGATCAGGCGGACGCGACCTTGAAGGCCTCGGAGGCGCGCCTTGCCGAGGTGACGCGGCGGGCCTTCGAAGCGCGCGCGCGCCGGAAGAGCTTGGAGAACGGCCGCATCGAGCGGGCGGCCGACGTGGAGAAGCTGACCAAGCAACTCGGGGCGCTGGAAACCCAGAAGCGTGAGATCGTCGCCCGCGCGCCGGATGCGCGCAAGCTGACGGAGACCACCGAGTGCGGTCAAAAGTTGCTGGCCGACATCGCCGACATCGAGGCGCAGGCCCTGGGCGCCGAGGAAAAGGCGCTGGAGCTGGCTGTCGAAATGAAGATCCGCCGCGAGGCGGCGCAGATCCAGCATCTCAAGGCGAGCCAGCTTGGCACCGAGATCGATACGCTCTCGAAACTGCTGATGCCGATCCGAACCGACGGGCTGCCGCCGGTCGTCGATCAGGTTCGCGTTACGCCTGGCTACGAGATGGCGCTGGGGGCAGCCCTTGGCGACGATCTCGACGCGCCGGTCGCCGAGGCAGCAGCGATCCATTGGCGGCGGCTGGATATGGGGCTTGCCGATCCAGCTCTGCCCGAGGGCGTCGAGCCGCTGCTGTCCCGCGTCGAAGCGCCGGCCGAGTTGGCCCGCCGGCTGCGCCAGATCGGCGTGGTTAACCGTGAATATGGCCGCGTGCTGCAAGCGCATTTGAAGCCCGGCCAGCGGCTGGTTTCCCTCGAGGGCGATCTGTGGCGGTGGGATGGGTTCGTCGCCGCTGCCGACGCGCCAACGGCTGCCGGACAACGGCTTGCCGAGCGCAACCGCCTCGGGGATATCGAAGCGCGCGCCGTTGCCGCCCGCCGCGAAGCCGACGATCTGGCGTCCGCCGAGCGCACCACGTCGGAGATGCATCGCATTGCCGAGGCGGACGAGCGGCGCCTGCGCCAGCTCTGGCGCGAGACGCAGACGGAGCTTGCCAAAACGCGCGAGCAGTTGACCCAGATCGAGCGGCAGGCGCGGGAGACCGAGAGCCGCATGGCGGCCGTGGACGAGGCGCGCAGCCACACCGAGGAAGCGCTGGCGACGGCACACGAAAAGCTCGGCGATATCGAAGCCGCCCTCGACGTGATGGCGGACAACGACAACCTGGAGGACGAGCTAGCGGCGACAGAGGCCGCAACCCGCGACCAGCGTCTGAAGCTTGCCGATAGCAGGGAGGCCGTCAGCAGGCTCCAACGCGAGCGCCAGATCCGGGCCGAACGCTACAAGACCGTCAAATCAGAGCATGAGCGCTGGTCGGCCCGGGGAGGCGGCGCCGATGCGCAGGTGGCGACACTGCGCGCGCGGGCTGCCGAGACCGAGGCCGAACGTGAAAAGCTCGCTGACCTGCCGGCGATGCTTGACGAGCGGCGCTCTCAGATCATGGACCAGATGGCGGTGGCCGACGCCGAGCGCCGGACTGCAGCCGATCAACTCGCCGCCGCCGATACGGCGCACCGGACGGCCCAGCAGGCCCTGCGGCGCGCGCAATCAGCCGTCACCGAAGCCCGCGAGGCGCGCGCGCGCACCGAGGCCCGTCTCGAAGGCGCCCGCACGCGGCGGCAGGAAGAAGCGCGGCGCATTCGCGAGACCATGGATTGCGCGCCGGAAGCGTGTCTCGGACTGGCCGAGTTGGCTCCCGATACCGCGCTGCCGACGATCGCCGACCTCGACCGAAACTTCCAGAAACTGAAAGCCGAACGCGAGCGGCTTGGCGGCGTCAACCTGCAAGCCGACGAGGAGCTGGCCACGCTCACCGAGCAATTCGCCAGCATGGACCTGGAGCGGCTCGACGTCGACGGCGCTATCAACAAGCTGCGCGGTGCCATCGGCCAGCTCAACCGCGAGGCCAAGAACCGGCTGAACACGGCGTTTGAACAGGTCAACGCGCACTTTCAACGCCTGTTCGGTGTGCTGTTCGGGGCCGGCGGTGAAGCGCGCCTGGAAATGATCGAAAGCGCCGAGGACCCGCTGGAAGGCGGCCTCGAGATCATCGCCAAGCCGCCGGGCAAGAAACCGGCTACACTTTCATTGCTGTCGGGCGGCGAGCAGACGCTGACGGCCCTGTCGCTGATTTTCGCGGTGTTCCTGACGAATCCCTCGCCGATCTGCGTGCTCGACGAGGTGGATGCGCCGCTGGACGATTCCAACGTCGACCGTTTCGCATCGATGATGGAACGGATGGCTGAGGAAACGGACACGCGCTTCCTGGTCATAACGCATCACCCGATGACCATGGCCCGGATGAACCGGCTGTTCGGCGTCACCATGGGCGAAAAGGGCGTCTCGCAGCTGGTCTCGGTCGACCTCGCCACCGCCGAAAAGATCATCGAGAACGACCTGCCCGAGCAGCAACAAGGCGCGGCTTGAATTGGATCGGGCGGCTCCACAATTGCAGCAAGGTGCTCCGAACTGTATATTTGAGCGATGGAAAACATAAACATCGAGGATGCCGAGCTGCGTCGGGTCGATCTGGCGCGGCGCGCTGAGTAGGGCGAGACGGTCGTCATCGTGCGCGACGGCAAGCCCGTGGCCGACTTGGGTCCGCACAAGCAAGCCAGTGGCTTGGACCTCGAAGGTATCGAGCGCTTCAAACGGCAACGCGGCCTCGAAAAGCTGGTGACCTACTTGGCTCCGGACGTCGACGATCCGCTGCCCGAAGACGTTCTGATCTTGCCGCTGACGACCTCTGCGAACGAACCATGAAGCTGTTGCTCGATACCCATGTTTTTCTGGGGATCGCCGATCTCGGTTCCGCTAGGCTGCCAGACGAAATGCTCAACGCCATGACGCATGCGTCGGCAAAGTTGTATGTCAGCGTCGCATCGCTCTGGGAGATCGCAATCAAGACACGGCTTGGCAAGCTGGAACTCTGGCTGCACCCGGCAGCTTTGGTCGACCTTTGCACCGCTGCGTCCGCCACGATTTTGCCGATCCAGGCCCCACATGTCCCCTGGTCGATCTCATCCCGGAACCCGGAACGCGGGATCCGTTCGATCGCCTCCTCTTGGCGCAGGCCCACATCGAGCAGATGCGGCTCGTGACGCGCGACCGGGCGTTGGTGGGACATGCCCTCGCCTGGCGTGCGGGGGGGATAGCTGTCTCGGCCGGTCTCACCTCTGCCGAGAAGATCATTGAAAACGACGTCCCCGAAGAACAGCAGGGTGCTACCAAGGCCTGCGCGCATTCGCCACTCTTTTTGCGCGCCGGCATTGGAGGCCGATTTCTTGACACTCCCCTGACTGGGACCTATGGTCCGCGCCGCAGATCGACCCCGCCGCGCACGGGACCGGTCTTGCGCGGGTACGGCCCGCACCAAGCATACCCGCTTTGCTGGGACTGTGCTTGGCAGGGATGTACCGCGCGGGACTTGTATGTGCCGGGACTTGTTTGCGCCGGGACTTGTTTGTGCACTGGCGAGGACCTCCATGTCAGCCGATGGCAAAGACGATCGCGGACCGCGGGGACAGATGGCACCTGAAGACCGGGATGCCATCAAGAAGCGGTCCGACGCGCTTGGCCGTCGTTTGGACGAGGCAAAACACCGGAAGGATGGCCCGGAAACGAGCCGGACTTCGGGGGCAGGCCGAGGTGAAGCCATGAGCCGTGCCTTGCGCGTCTCGGCTGAGTTGATTGGTGGGATTGTCGTTGGTGGTGCGATCGGGTGGTTTCTGGATAGCTGGCTCGGCTTGGATAAGCCGTGGTTCTTCGTCCTGTTTTTCCTGCTCGGCGCTGCAGCCGGCATTCTGAACGTGATCAGGATGGCGATGCGCGAAAAGACGCCGCAGAACCTGCCGTCCGTGAAGGACGACGACGCCGGG
>JANXRM010000345.1 GCA_025353015.1 Hyphomicrobiales bacterium | reverse complement strand
CAGACGCGCGTCAAGGTCGTCAAGAACAAGGTGGCGCCACCCTTCAAACAGGTCGAATTCGACATCATGTATGGTGAAGGCATTTCCAAGACCGGTGAGCTTGTCGATCTCGGCGTCAAAGCCGGGCTCGTTGAAAAGTCGGGCTCCTGGCTCTCCTACAAGGGCGAGCGCATTGGCCAAGGCCGGGAAAATGCCAAAACCTTCCTGAAGGACAACCCGAAGATCGCCAACGAGATTGAAAAGGCCATTCGTGCCAATGCCGGTTTGATCGTCGAGAAAATGCTGCAGGCGGCCCCCGAAGGCGATGAAGGCAAGGAGGCCGACGAAGGCCCCGATGCCGATGGCGTCTTACCGGATGCCGACGAGCCGAAAAAGGGCGCGCGCGGCCGTCGCTGAGCACGCGCCTCTGAGGCGATTGATTTAGCAATCGTCTGGGAAAGCCTCTGGCCAATCCTCCTCGCCGGTCCTGCTGGGCGATCCTCCAGGGCCGGCGTTGCGCATTCGCCTGCCGTAACGCGACGCTTGGTTATGACGCTAGGTTATCAAGCGCGTTATGCGCCCCGGATTCTGGCGCCCAAAGTGCCCGCCAATTCGTGGCGCCAATTCGTGGCGCCAATTCGAGGTGCCAAATCAAGGGGCCTCATCAAGCTGGCTGGTGGACAGTCCGGAATGCCGCCGCTAATAGTGGCGGCATTGGAATTGTCCGGTTTGCGGGCCTGCGTGCGCTCAACGACTGCGCGGCTGCTGGCGGCGGAACCACCAGATCGCGGATACGTGACACTCATGACTGGCAGCAAGCCCATTGTTCGCTCGACGACCGGTGTCAACGAGATCCGGTCCACCTTCGTCGACTACTTCAAGCGACAGGGCCATCAACACGTGGCATCCTCGCCGCTGGTACCGCGTAACGACCCGACGCTGATGTTCACGACGGCCGGCATGGTGCAGTTCAAGAACATCTTCACCGGCCAAGAGACGCGGGCCTATAAGCGCGCGGTAACGGCACAGAAATGCGTGCGCGCCGGCGGCAAGCACAACGACCTCGACAACGTCGGCTATACCGCGCGCCACCACACCTTTTTCGAGATGCTCGGGAACTTCTCGTTCGGCGACTATTTCAAGCCGCAAGCCATCGAGTTCGCTTGGAACCTCGTCACCAAAGAGTATGGCCTCGCCAAAGACCGCCTGCTGATCACGGTCTACCACGAGGACGAGGAGGCGGCAGGCCTGTGGAAGAAGATTGCTGGCCTTCCCGACAGCCGGATCATTCGCATCAAAACGTCGGACAACTTCTGGGCCATGGGCGACACCGGGCCTTGCGGTCCCTGCTCCGAGATGTTCGTGGACCAGGGAGACAAGCTCAAGGGCGGCCCGCCGGGCAGCCCCGACGAGGATGGCGACCGCTTTCTCGAGTTCTACAATCTCGTCTTCATGCAGTACGAGCAGCGCGGCCCCGGCGATCGGCTAGCGCTTCCCAAACCCTCGATCGATACGGGCATGGGGCTCGAGCGCATCTCGGCCCTGCTGCAAGGCGTCACCTCCAACTACGATACGGATCTGTTCCGGGCGCTGATCGCCGCTTCTGTGGATGCCACCGGCGTGCCGGCAATCGGCGCACAACAGCCGAGCCATCGCGTCATCGCCGACCACCTGCGCGCCGCCTGCTTCCTCATCGCCGATGGCGTGCTGCCGCTGAACGAGGGGCGCGGCTACGTGCTGCGCCGCATCATGCGCCGCGCCATGCGCCACGCCCACCTGCTCGGCGCCAAGGATCCGCTCATGCACCGGCTGGTGCCGGCGCTGATGCGCCAGATGGGCGACACCTATCCTGAACTCCTGACGGCGCAGGGCTTGATTTCGGAAACGCTGCTGCTCGAGGAAACGCGTTTCCGCCGCACGCTGGAGCGGGGCATCGGCCTGCTCGATGATGCCGCCAATAACCTGCGCAAGGGTGACGTGCTGCCGGGTGATGTCGCGTTCAAGCTCTACGACACATTCGGCTTCCCGCTGGATCTGACGCAGGACGCCCTGAAACCGCGCGGCGTGTCCGTCGACCTCAAGGGCTTCGACGCCGCCATGGCGCGCCAGAAGGACGAGGCGCGCAAGGCCTGGAAGGGCTCGGGCGAGGCAGCGACCGAGGGCATCTGGTTCGAGGTCAAGGAGCGTATCGGCGCGACCGAGTTCCTCGGCTACGAGACCGAAACGGCCGAAGGAGAAATCCGCGGTCTGTTCAAGGGCGGCAAGGAGATCGCTCAGCTTGGCAAGGACGACGAGGGTCTGATCGTCCTCAATCAGACGCCATTCTACGGCGAATCCGGCGGCCAGGTCGGCGACCAGGGCCTGATCAAGGGACCGAAAGGCGCGGTGTTCCGCGTCACCGAAACCCAGAAGAAGCTCGGCGACCTCTTTGTGCATGTGGGCATCGTCGAGGCTGGCCAATTCAACGCCGGCGATGCCGTCGAACTCGAGGTCGATCACGCCCGCCGCACGGCGATCCGCGCCAATCATTCCGCGACCCACTTGATCCACGAGGCCTTGCGCCAGGTGCTCGGCAGCCACGTTGCCCAGAAGGGCTCGCTGGTGGCGCCGGAGCGGCTGCGCTTCGACATCTCGCACACCAAGCCCATGGCACCCGGCGAGATCGCCAAGGTGGAGGCCATGGCCAACAGCTACGTGCTGCAGAACGGCGCCGTTGCGACCCGCCTGATGAGCCTCGACGACGCCCGCGCTACCGGCGCCATGGCGCTCTTCGGTGAAAAATACGGCGACGAGGTCCGCGTTGTCTCCATGGGTGTCGGCACCGGCGGCGAAAAGGTCGACAAGCCCTGGTCGGTGGAGCTGTGCGGCGGCACCCACGTCCGGCGCACCGGCGATATCGGCCTCATCCGTATCGTCAGCGACAGCGCCTCGGCGGCCGGTATCCGGCGCATCGAGGCGCTAACCGGCGAGGGCGCCCGCACCTACCTCGGCGAGCAGGACGCCCGCGTGCGCGAACTGGCACTGCTCATGCGCACCAAGCCCAGCGACGTGGTCGAGCGCGTCAAGGGTTTGATGGAGACCGCACGCACACTCGAGAAGGAACTGGCCGACGCCAAGCGCGCGATGGCGCTTGGCGGTGGCACTGGTTCGGCTGGCACTGCAGCGACGGCCGCTGCCGCCATCAAGACCATCGGCAGCGTCAAGCTGCTCGCCCGCTCCGTGCAAGGCCTCAACCCGAAGGATCTGCGTGGCCTCATCGACGACGGCAAGAAGCAGGTTGGCTCCGGGATCGTCGCCGTCGTCGGTGTCACCGAGGACGGCAAAGCTGGCCTCGCCGTCGGCGTGACCGACGATCTTGTCAAGACCTGGAGTGCCGTCGATCTCGTGAAAGTGGGCGCCGAGGCGCTCGGCGGCAAAGGCGGCGGCGGCCGGCCCGACATGGCGCAGGCGGGGGGACCCGATGGTGCCAAGGCGGGTGCCGCGTTAGCCGCGATCGAGGCGCGGCTCGCCAGTTAAGTGCAGAGCAGGCCAGGGGACTAGTCCCCTGGCCTGCTCTTCACTGCCCTTCATAAAACCCAACCGGCGCGCCATGCGCCTTGCCCTCGATCGCACCCGCCCACATCACGCGGCGGCCGCGCACGAACGTGCCGACCGGCCAGCCCTTGACCTTCATGCCATCGTAGGGCGTCCACTGTGCAACCGACTGGATCCAGCCGGCGGTGATGGTCTCCGTGCGCTTGAGATCCACGACGGTCAAATCGGCGTCGTAGCCGACCGCGATCCGCCCTTTGTTGCGGATGCCGAACAGCCGCTGCGGCCCAGCACTCGTCAGATCCACGAACCGCGCCAGCGAGAGGCGCCCCGCGTTCACGTGATCGAGCATCACGGGCACCAGCGTCTGCACACCAGTCATGCCGGAGTGGCTGTCGGGATAGGGGTGATGCTTTTCCTCCGCCGTATGCGGCGCGTGATCGGAGCCGACCACATCGACCGTGCCGTCCGCGATCCCGGCCCAGATCCCGGCCAGATGGGCCGCATCGCGCACGGGCGGGTTCATCTGCGCAAAGGTCCCGAGGCGCTGATAGCACTCCGGCGCCACCAGCGTCAGGTGATGCGGCGTCACCTCGAGCGAGGCCCACGCCTTGTGGTCACGCAAAAACGCGATTTCGTCCGCGGTCGAGATATGCAGCACGTGCACGCGCTTCCGATGCTTTTCGGCGAGGCGCACGAGGCGCGTGGTGGCGATCATGGCGGCCTCGACGTCGCGCCATTCCGGATGCGAGGAGGCGTCGCCCGGCCGGCGCACCCCGAGCCGGGAGCGCAATCGCGCCTCGTCCTCGGAATGGAAGGCGGCGCGGCGCGAAATCTTGGCGATGATGCGATCGAGGGACGGCTCGTCCTCTACCAGCAGGTCCCCGGTCGAGGCGCCCATGAAGATCTTCATGCCGGCGGACGACTCGAGTTTTTCCAGCGCCGGGATGTCGTCGATGTTTTCGCGGGTAGCACCGACGTAGAATGCGAAATCGCAGAACATGCGATCGCGGGCGCGGCGAACCTTGTCGGCGAGCGCGCCGTTGTCCGTGGTGAGTGGCTTGGTGTTCGGCATCTCGAAGACGGCGGTGACGCCGCCCATGACGGCGGCGCGGCTGCCGCTCTCCAGGTTTTCCTTGTGCTCGAGGCCGGGCTCGCGAAAATGCACCTGGCTGTCGATGACGCCGGGGAGAACGTGCAGCCCCCGGGCGTCGAGCGTCTCGGCGGCTTTGGCGGACCCGAGATTGCCGATGCCGGCGATCCGCCCAGCACGGATACCGATGTCGCGCTGCCCTTCGCCGTCTTGATTGACGACCGTGGCGCCTTTGATGACGAGGTCGAAGGTCTCGGGCATGGAAACTCCTTTGCGGCGGCGGTCATGACAAGACAGGCTTAGCCCCGCATCTTGCGTCCGCGATCTGCGGAGCTTACCTGTTGTCGGCGAGATACAGCAGAAATCCGGTCCCCGGAAGTCCCAGTTCCGTCCCGGAGCCAACGAGAGCGAGAGCGCCTCATGCCGGAAGCGATGTTGGCCTTGTTGCCCGATCGTGGCGTCGTCAGCGTCACGGGCCCGGATGCGCGCGATTTTCTCGACAACCTCATCACCAACGACATGGCCCTTCTGGACACTCAGGAGGCCATCCATGCAGGCCTGCTGACGCCGCAAGGCAAGATCCTGTTCGAGTTCTTCGTCGTCAAGACGCCGGCGGGATACCTGCTGGAAACGGGTTTCGAGCAGACGGGTGCGCTGGCCAAACGCCTGTCGCTCTATAAGTTGCGCGCCAAGGTCGAGATCAAGGACGCGCCGGGCGAGGTGATCGTGGCGGCCTCGTTCGGCGATGTCCGCGCGCGACCGCCCGGCGCCATCGCCTTCGTCGATCCACGCAGCGGGCGGCTGGGGGATCGCATCCTGATCCCGGCGCCCGCGGTCGGCGACGTTGTTGCGAAAACCGCGGCGCGGCGGATGCCGGCCGACCTCGTCACAACCCACCGCATCGCGCTCGGCGTGCCGGAGGCCGGTCCCGACTATCCCATCGGCGATACGTTCCCGCACGAGGCGGATTTCGACCTTTTCCATGGCGTCTCCTTCACCAAGGGCTGCTACGTCGGCCAGGAGGTGGTGGCGCGCATGCAGAACAAGACCGTGGTGCGCAAGCGCGTGGTGCCGGTAACAGGCGCCGCACCACTCGCCAAGGGCGCCGCTGTGACCGTCGGCGAGGCCGTCATCGGCACGGTCGGCTCGGTCGCGGGGACACGGGCGCTGGCCATGTTGCGCCTGGATCGCGTCGTCGAAGCACTCGACAAGGGGCAAGCGATTACAGCCGGAGACATCGCCGTGACCGTGGCGCCCGATATGATCGCACGCTATCGCACGAGCCTCGCGGAACGGGCAGCAAACACCCTATGACCGAGGCGAAAACCAATGCCGAGCTGATCCGCTGCCCGTGGACCGGCATCGCGGATGCCGAATACACGCGTTATCACGACGAGGAATGGGGCGTGCCCCAGGCCGACGACGTCAGGCTGTTTGAAAAGCTGATCCTGGAGGGGTTCCAGACCGGCCTGTCCTGGCTGACGATCCTGAAGAAGCGTCCGAATTTCCGCCAGGCGTTCCACGATTTCGACGCCGAGCGCATCGCTCGATTTACCGCCAAGGACAAGGCGCGGCTGATGGCGGACGCGGGCATCATCCGCAACCGGCTGAAAATCGACGCCTCGATCGACAACGCCCGCGCCTTTTTGAAACTGCAGGACCGGACGTCTCTGGCGGCATTCCTGTGGGGCCACATCGACGGCCGCCCGATCATTCACGAGCGGCAGTCGTTCAAGGAGGTGCCGGCGCAGACCGAGCTGTCGGTGACGATCTCCAAGGCACTCAAGAAGGAAGGGTTCCGGTTCGTCGGCCCGACCACGATCTACGCCTTCCTGCAGTCCTCGGGCTTCGTCAACGACCACCTCGTCACCTGCCACCGGTATGCGCCGTGCGCCAAGTTGCAGCGCGCATTCAAGGCACCCACCCTTAAGGCAAACGCCCGATGACCGCGTTGATGCCCAGGCCCCGCGCATGGCAACGCATGCTGTCCGGCCGCCGCCTGGATCTCCTCGATCCCTCGCCTGACGACGTGGCCATCGAGGATATCGCGCATGGCCTCGCCCGCGTCGCCCGCTGGAACGGACAGACAACAGGCGCGCATGCCTTCTCGGTCGCCCAACACGCGTTGCTGGTCGAGGCGATCGCTGGTGCACTTTATCCGGACTGGCCGCTGTCCTGGCGGCTCGCCGCCCTGCTACACGACGCCGCCGAGTACGTGATTGGCGATCTCATCAGCCCGTTCAAAGCTGCGATCGGGCTCGATTACAAGGCCTTCGAACACAGGCTGATGGCGGCCATCCACGCGCGGTTCAAGTTGCCCTACCCCTTGCCCGACGCCATCAACGCCGGCATCAAGCGGGCAGACCGGCTGGCAGCCTATCACGAGGCGACCCGGCTCGCCGGGTTCAGTGTTGACGAGGGGAGCCGCTATTTCGGGCCTGTCGAGACGCTGCCCGCCGCCCTCACGGCGTCTCTGCATGCCCTAGACGCCCAGGCCGCAAACCCCATGCAACAGCGCTTTCTCGCCCGCTTTGCTGAGCTGACGTCCGCCTGATCCCCCGCCTCAGCGGAAATGTCCTGCTGTCCGTTTTTATCTAACGCGCTCGAAATGTTGACAAGATTTGGTTGGAGGCTCCCCGCCAGGAGATCTCACATGCATGATGACATTGGTAACAGTACCGGCCACGGCAGCCAGATGAGCTCTCGATGGGAGCAAGAGGCGGCGGGCAGGATCGAACCCCGGCAAAGCGCGGACCAATTGCCCGTCGAACTGACGGCCGCCGTCATTACGGTGCAAGCCGATCAGCCGATGGTGCTGACACGGCCACTGGGACGGGGCCAATTGAGTGGTGAGGCAGCACTGCCCTCCGAGCACTACCGGCCATCCGAGCATGATGGGCTCGAGGCCGCCATGCGGTCCCGCGTGGTTGCCCAGACAGGGCTGACGCTTGGCTACCTCGAACAACTATCGACCGCCTGCGACCGCGATGCAGGCACGTCATCGGCGGGCGCATCCGACTGCCATCTTTCAATCGGTTATCTCGCGCTGATGCGCGCCGAGGGGGCTGCAAAAGCCCTACCCTGGGTCAGTTGCTATGACATTCTACCGTGGGAGGATTGGCGCAGTGGACGCCCCGAAATTTTAACCGATGTCATCACGCCGGGGCTGCTTGCGTGGGCCGAAAAAACCGAGGCGTGCGCCAGCTCGGCAGAGCAGCAGCAACTTGGACGCTCCGCGCTCAGCCGGCCGGACCGGCTGCGCATGTGCTTTGGGCTCGACGGCGGCCGCTGGGACGACGAGCGTGTCGTCGACCGGCTGGACTTACTCGAGGAAGCCGGTCTCGGCCAGGTCGGCGTCGGCCATAGAATGCGCGGCGACCACCGCCGCATTCTGGCGACGGCGCTCGCGCGTCTGCGGGCAAAAATCCGCAATCGTCCTGTGGTTTTCGAGCTGTTGCCGCCAATCTTTACTCTGTTCGAGTTGCAGAAGACCGTGGAGGCGATCCTCGGGCCGCACCTGCACAAGCAGAATTTCAGACGGCTCGTGGAAGGCACGGGGCTGGTCGAGCCGACCGACGAGGTCCGCACGCATACCGGGGGCCGGCCAGCGAAACTCTTCCGGTTCCGCCGCGAGGTGATGCTGGAACGGCCAGCGCCGGGCGTGGGTGTCAAATCCGGACGCGCGGCCTAAGGCTGCACGATCTAGACTTGCCGATCGAGACTTGCCGATCGAGACGTTCTAATCGAGATTGGCGGTTCGAGACCGGTGGCACCGAACCCGCCATCTCATTAATCTTCAGCCCCGCGGCCGCACCGAAACCGCTGCAAATCTGGCCGCCGGCGACGGCGCGCCGAACGCTGCAGACAGACTTTCGCGCGCCGCAGCGCCGACCCAAACGCGCGGCAATGCGGCGGCTTCCTGCGCGTGCGCTTGGCTTGCATCTTGACGGGCAAGGCGGTCGCCGATGCGGCGCAATGCCGACATCAGATCCTCTTTCCGATCCTCACGGACCCAGGCGAGGCGCATGCCACGCCAGACGACGACGCCCAAAGGCCCAGCACAGCCAGCGACGCAGACAGCCTCATTGGATTGTTGATCAGGATCGGCTGCAGCGATTTGTGCCGGCGCGCTGGTGGGCGATAGATCGCCGTCGCCCAAGAACACGGCCATACCGAGACCGCCAGACGCATCGACGGTTTGCAGATGCTCTGGATGATTCGAAAGAATGCTCGCTTGGCCGAACTTGCAACCGGCGAGGCAAATGATCATCTCGCGTCCCGGGTGGGCGGCCAGAACAGCTTTGACAGCCTCACTGTCGTCGATGCGATGCTCATCGAGGACAAGCGTGTCGACGGTAAAAGTCGATGCGCTCGTTTTCGCCCCAGCTGTACCGATATTCTTCTGTTTGCCGGCCCGCGGTTTGTCAGCGGCCCATACCGAGGCCGTCGAGAGAAACAACAGGCAGAACATCCCTGATAAGATTTGACGCACGAACATCTTTCCCCCCGCAACGCAACACGACGGCAGGCGGCTTGTCTTGCCGCGATTGAGGAGAAGATATGAGGAAAAGTAGAACAGTCCTTTGCGCAAATGCTCGACATCTCGTTAAGCCCCGTTAAGACGTCGCAACCGCCCTGACGCAATGGGATTTTGGCCGCGCGCTGTTACTGGCTCGGCTTCGGGATGGTCCGTGTCGCAACGAGACGGTGATAAGCCTCCATGATTTCGCCAACCGGAATGGCCCGCGCGGCTAAAGTCTCCGATGCCACGCGCGAGGCAGGCTGCGTCGCATTCCGGTCAGGCCGTGCATCCCGAACCGGACGGGCGAGTGCGATGGCATTGGCCTGCCGCCGCTCGGCTGCTGCTTCCTCTGCAAGCTCCTGGATTGCGCATGCCAACTCCGAGGGCGCGAGTTCAACGATACGGTCGACGCTTGCGATCGGGGGGCCTTTTTGATCGTCGCCGTCGACGCCCGCTTCAAGCCTGACACCCAGGATCGGGATACGGCGTCGAAATCCGGAACTCGCTAGATTCCGTTCGACGACGAAGATATCGGCGCTGCCGGTGGCCGTCGCAGGATCGTCGTTCGGGGGAGACGCAACCGGCGTCAGCATGACATGCGATTGCGTCATGGCCACCCGGATCGCACCGAGTTCATCATTGTCGGAACCGAGCGACGCAATCATGTCTTCAGGCAACAAGCGATCCATACGATAGAGAAAGGCCGTGTTCGCATCCAGTGCGGCAACCAGCTTGGCCAACGCCGGACCCTGGCCCCAGGCATAGCTGACATAAATTCTGTAAACGCCAATGCCCACGAACGATCGCCCTCTCCGGCACGAACTGCACCAGCGGACAGCATTCGTCGATCTCCGTAAAGCTTGCGTTAACGCCCGCCGAAACCTCGCCGGCCCGTCACTTCGGATAGCGCCAGAAAATGCCGGATTGTCCGGTCACGCGCACTAGCGCGGGCAACCGCGCCTCCGGCGGCCGCTGACCTGTGCGCAGGATCAGGTCGATGTCCTGGATGAGCGCCGACTTTTCGGCGTAACTGGAATGGTTGAGTGCCAGATACTCGGTCGAAAGTGCTGAAACGTCGATCGTGTCGACTCCGGCCACCACAGAGGGGCCGATCCCGTCGGGCACGTCGCCAGCGCGGGGTACGCCGCCGGCAAACCGGCGGGAGACGCCCAGCGCCACGTCGTTCGACGAGACGTACATGGTGATGCCTTTGCCGACGTCCCGGATCTGCCCCGCCAGATACTCGAAGTTGTCGCGGTCGACGTCGGGCGCTGCCAGAACCACCTGATTGATCCGCGCCACCTCGGCCGGATTGGAGCGCTTGAGATCCTTCAGCACCTGCAGCAACGGCTGGTTGCCCATGGAATGCGCAATGATACTGACGTTCTTCGCAGCCGTCTCGTTCAGGACGAGCAGCAGGAACTGGCTCAGGTACTGTTCGGCCTGGATCGCACTTTCGCGATCATAGGGGTAGCTCGTGATGCCACCGCCCGACGGCCAACTGTAAAGGAACGGCGCCCCGTCGAACTTCAAATCGTAGACGATCTGCGCGGTCCGATAGAGCGCATCGTCGAAGCCATTGTTGTAGCCGTGGATGACCACGAGCGCCTGATCCTTGAAGCCATTCGAGGCATCCAGGCGATCCCGCACCAGCGCCAGCATCTGCTCCTTGGACAGCGCCCGCAGTTCCTGAATTGTGAAGTGCTTCTTCGGATCCTCGGTTTCCTGGTAGAGCTTGATGTCGAAATAGGGGATCTTGATTTCCCACGGCCGCTCGACGTTGGGAACTTGATGCGATTTCGGCACGGTCACGATGGCATGACCAAGCTCCAGCCTGCGCGCGCGATCGGACCCGTAGGCGATCCGCTTGGGTGCGTCGCGGCGGTTGCGATCCGTGCCATAGAAGACTGGGACCAGATCCCACTCGGTCGGGGCAGCCGCCGGCGTTGCCGGCGCAGGCTTGATCGAGCGCGTGGCAGCGCGTGGCTGTGCCGGCGTTGGTGCCGGAGTTGGTGCCGGAGTTGGTGCGGGGGCCGGAGCAGCCGCGACCGGCGGCGGAGATGGCGGAGGTGGCAATGCCGAGCCGGCTGGCGGCGCTCCGGTTGGCGCTGCTGTCCCGCCGCCGCTCGCGCCGGCGGCCTGCGTCTGCTTCTCCGCAGCAGACCGGCGTGCTGACTCCACCGCCTTCAATTCGTCCAGCCGCCGCGCCTCGGTCTCCTTTGCCGTTTCGACAGCCGCCTTCTTCTTCGCAGGTGGGGCCGGTGTTGCGGCATCATCGGGCGCCGCCGCGACCGGCCGCCGTTTGATGCCGATATCGGCGTTCTCGTTGTCGATCGGATCCCCGACAATACTGAACAACCGGCATTTCGTAGCATGCGTCAGCGTATGCGCCCCGTGATCGAACTCGAGCGATAAGCATTTCGCGTCCGCCAAGCAGCGCGCGGAGCATTGTTCGTAGCTCAACCGGTTCAAGCGGCGATAGGACGTGCCGGAAATGCGCTTGTTTGCGATCTTCTCGATGGTCGCCTTTTCGATGGGTGCGGCCGGGCGCGGCTCGCGCCGTTGCGCCTGCGCTAAATCGAACGAACCCATGGCCAAGATCGCCAGGAGTGGCGCCAGGAGCCACAGCAGAAGCTTCCGCATTTGCAATCCCCGCATCCTCAAATCCGAAATTCAGTATTCCGGAACGACGAGACTATGCAGCCAAATTGCGGCGAGGCAAGGGTGATGGCGTCACCCGCGTTGGCCGTGCAGAACCGGTTATGTGGGGGTCAGCCGTGCCGCTCAATCGCCTTTGGCAACCGAGATATCGGGCGCTTCTTCGTTCTTCATGCCCTGGACGTGATAACCGGCATCGACGTGGTGCACCTCGCCCGTCACCGCACGTCCGAGCTCCGACAAAAGGTAAAGCCCCGAGCTGCCGACCTCTTCGATCGTCACCGTGCGGCGCAGCGCCGAGTTGTACTCGTTCCACTTGAGGATATAGCGGAAATCCGAGATGCCGGAGGCTGCCAATGTCTTGATCGGGCCCGCAGAAATCGCGTTGACGCGGATGTTCTGCTTGCCGAGATCGGCCGCCAGATAACGGACACTGGCTTCCAGCGCCGCCTTGGCGACGCCCATGACGTTGTAGTGCGGCATAACCTTTTCGGCGCCGTAGTAGGTGAGCGTCAACAGCGAGCCACCGTTCGGCATCATTTTCTCGGCGCGCTGCGCTAGCGCGGTGAACGAATAGCAGGAGATTGCCAGCGATTTTGTGAAGTTTTCCAAGCTGGTGTCGACGTAGCGGCCGTCCAGCTCTTTCTTGTCGGCATAGGCGATGGCGTGCACCAGGAAGTCGAATTGGCCCCATTTCGCCTTGAGTTCGGCGAACACGGCGTCCATCGACGCCTTGTCGGTGACATCGCAGGGCAGCACGATCTTGGAGCCGGCTTCGGCGGCCAACGGTTCCACGCGCTTTTTCAGGGCATCGCCCTGATAGGTGAACGCCAGTTCCGCCCCTTGCGCCGCACAGGCTTGCGCGATGCCCCAGGCGATCGACCTGTTGTTGGCCACGCCCATGATCAGGCCGCGTTTGCCCTTCATCAGCGTTCCCGTCGGAATGGCAGCATTGGCAACAGCAGCGGTCATCGCGTCGAATCCCTCATCGGCGCTGGCCTCGCAGGGCGGGGCCAGGAGCGTTGTTTTCCTGTTCTGGACATTACACAAACGCAACTGCCGGTCTAGCATTGCCGGCAGAGGTTGCGGTTGGAAACCGTTGGATTTCGATCAGCCTGTGGTCGCATGGCCTTCCGCCACGGCCGTCCCGCCCTTGAACCACCGCCGGTGACTGCCATATCGTTGGGACCGCCTGCAATATTCTCGTGTCAAACCGCAAAAGGTGCCACGCCCATGAAACTCTACTATGCCCCCGGCGTCTGCTCACTGTCGCCCCACATCGTCCTCGAGGAAGCCGGCCTGAAGCACAGCCTTGTCAAAACCGATATCCGCGCCAAGACGATCGAGGGTGGCAACGACTACAAGAAGACCAATCCGCTGGGCTACGTGCCCGCCCTCGAGTTGGAGGACGGAACCATCCTGACGGAAGGGCCGGCCATCGTGCAGTATATCGCCGACAAGGTGCCGGAGAAGAAGCTCGCTCCGGCCAATGGGTCGATCGAGCGCTACAAAATGCAGAGCTGGCTGAACTTCGTCTCCTCGGAGCTGCACAAGGGTTTTTCGCCGCTGTTCAACCCGGCGATGCCGGAGGAGGGTAAGAAGAACGCCCGCGAACGACTCATCACCCGCCTTGAGCACGTCAACAAGCATCTGGCCGGCCACGACTATCTCATGGGCAAAATGTTCTCCTTGCCGGATGCCTATCTCTTCACCGTGCTGCGCTGGACGGTGCCGACAAAGATCGATCTCGCACCATTCCCGCATCTGCAGGCCTTCATGAAGCGGATGGAGGCGCGTCCGGCCGTCAAGGCAGCCATGAAAGCCGAAGGCTTGATCACTTGAAGGCGAAAGCCGAAGGCTTGATCACTTGAAGGCAAAAGCCGAAGGCTTGATCACTTGAAGGCAAAAGCCGAAGGCTTGATCACTTGAAGGCAAAAGCCGAAGGCTTGATCACTTGAAGGCAAAAGCCGGAGGCTTGATCACTTGAAGGCGAAAGCCGGAGGCTTGATCACTTGAGTACATGGCCAAAGGCCTGATCATGTGACACTGATTTGGTACTGCATCGCCGGATGGTGCAGTGCACGGCTACATATTGACGGGCGCTCCTGCCCTGGCTGATGCTGCGATCAAGATCAGCCGGGACAGGAGCCACACACATGAAGCGCCGCGACGTCCTGAAGCTCGCCGCAGCCGCGGCCGCAACCCCGATCATCGAGCGTTCTACCGCGATCGCGCAGGTCAGTTGGCCCGACCGGCCGGTGAAGTTCGTCGTATCGTTTCCGCCAGGCGGTGCCACCGATCTCGTCGCCCGGCCCTGGGCCGAGGCCTTGAGCAAGGCCTTCAATCAACAGTTTCTGGTGGAAAACCGCGGCGGCGCCTCCGGCATGATCGGCAACGAAGCCGTCTTCAGGTCGGCGCCTGATGGCCACACGTTCCTGTTCACCGGCAACACCGGCACCGTCGGTGTGCCGCTGTTGTACAAAAGCAGGATCAATTTCGACGCCCGTCAGTTCGTGGCCGTCGGCCACATGGGCAACGGCGTCTCGGGTTTCGCCGTGCATCCCTCGGTCGGCGTCAAGACGTTCGCCGAGTTGCTAGACTATGCCCGGAAGAACCCGGGCAAGCTCAATTTCGGCTCCTCGGGCCCGGGCACGCAACCGCATCTGCGCCACGAGATGCTGTGCTTCAAGACCGGCGTCCAGATCGCGCATATCCCCTACCGCGGCGGCTCGGAAAGCCTGCAGGATCTGCTGGCCGGCAACATCCAATTGATGAACGAAGCGTCGACCTTGCCCCACGTCAAGGGGGGCAAGCTGATCCTGTTGAACGTCAATACGCCCACGCGCTTCGTCGAATTCCCCGACGTGCCGACACTGACGGAATGTGGCGTCAAGGACGCGGATATGGGGAGCTGGTTCGGCCTATACACGCCGCCGGGAACGCCAAAGGAGATCGTCGCCAAGCTCAACGCGAAGGTGAACGAAATCTCGGCGACGCCGGAATGGAAGGCGAAGATGCAGCAGGTTGCCTGTTTACCCGTCGTCGCCAGCCTCGATGAGATCCAGAAGATCTGGGACGCCGACTGGAAGAACACGGAGGAGGTCATCAAGACCGCCAACATCAAGCTTGAATAGGTGGCGGCGGGGCTTCAGCCTCGTTCAACCCTTCTTGCGGAAGATTTTCAGGGACTTGTACTCGCCGGCCTCCACCAATGCCTGCGAGCGGAGCATCTCTGCGCCCGCCTCGAAGCTTTTGTCGTAGGCGAATGACCCGGTATAAAACAGGATCTCCCCACCGGGCTTCAAGCGGCTAGCGCACAGCATGATCATTTGCGTATCGGTCAACGCACCATATTTGTCGTTATGTTCGGTGCGATATTCGCCGACATGGAACAGCGACGCGAAATCGAGATCCGGTAACAACCGGGCGTCCAACTGGTAAATGTCGCCGAAGTAGGCCTTGTAGGTAGCGCCAAGCGTGGGGTTTTCGATCAGCAGCTTGATGTAGGCCTGATACTCGTCGGGGCTCGCCGTAATTCCCAGGACGGCATTGTTGAGCCCGCTCTTGGCGTTGCGCAGACCGAGGATGTGGTGGTTGCCGGTTCCGAAATGAAAAATGGTTTTGTTCCGGAACTGCTTTTCCTCGAGATAGTCGCAGAGGTGAATGTCACAAGGGCATTGCTTCTCGTCCAGGCTCCAGGTGGAGTTCCAATAATTGAGCATGACGGCCCTCTCAGGTTTTCTCGCGATCGCGAATGTGAATGGTGGCAGCAACGCCGCTTTGCGTCATCGTTACCACCTGATCGTGCAAACCTGAAGGCGGCAGCGTCTGGCCGAGGCTTATCAGCGTCGCTTGCGGCAACGATATTCTAATGGCACGGACAAGATCGGCCTGGGCCACGGCGTCGAGGGCCGAAAGCGCGTCATCCAGGAAAATCACATCAGGCCGCTGAGCCAGGACCCGCGCGATGCCCAGACGTTGGCGTTCGCCGTTGGAAAGCCGCAGGTCCCAGCGCGCTTGCCTGTCGAGATCGGGCAACAACGCCGCCAAGCCAACGCGTTCTAGGGCTGCTTTGACCGCGTCGTCATCAGGCGGTTGGCCAAGATCGGGATACGCAAGTGTTTCGCGCAGCGTGCCAAGCGGCAGATAAGGCTTCTGCGGCACGATCATCACGCGGGCATCGGGGGCCAAGCGGATTTGGCCGGCACCACGGGTCCACACCCCAGCCACCGCCCTGACAAGGGTCGATTTGCCGATGCTGGTTTCGCCCGCGATATGCGTCCCCGAGCCGGGCTTGGCCGTGAGTTGTATATTGCCGATGACAGGTTTGCCGAAGGGGTCTTCGATGGCGACACGTGCAAGGCCAACGCCCGCCGCTGTCGAGGACGCATAGGTGATCGATCGCTCGATCCCGGCGCGCGACCGGTCGACCTCGTCACAGGCATCGACGATGTCCATGACGCGGCGGGCGGAGGCGTACCATTCGGCAATGCGGTTGAAATTATCGACCACCCAGGAGATGGCGCCCTGCACCGCGATGAAGGCGCCGGCCAACTGCGTGACCTGACCCAACGTCAAATCGCCGGCCAGATACTTGGGCGCTGCAAAGAGCAGCGGCACGATTGGGATCAACGGCCCGCTGGTGTTGGTGATCCAGGTGACGTGTCCGTGCCTTCGCACCAGCAACAGCCAGGATCCAACCACGCGCTCGAACATGCGGCCGAGAACCGCCTGCTCGCCGCGGTGGCCGGACATCAACGCAATGCTCTCGGC
>JANXRM010000298.1 GCA_025353015.1 Hyphomicrobiales bacterium | reverse complement strand
GCAAGCTCATCGCCGACGAGATCGACCCGCGGCCGCAGTCGCGCGCGAAGCTCGTGTCCGCTGTGTTGCTCGGGGGCCAGGTGCTCGTCCGCAAGGGGAAGGACGTCGGCGGGGACTTCCAGCACATCCGGGCGTGCCGGTCCGATCGCCAGCTCTCGTGCGTCGTGGCGTTCTCCACCTTCAACGCGACGCCCCCGGATCCGTCGGCCTTCGGCCGGGCCAGCACGACGCTCGGCACGGGCTCACGGGCTCCTGCCGGCATGACATCCTACGCGATGTGGCAGTAAAAAAGAACGCCGGGCTATGATGCCCGGCGTTCGAACTTTCAAACTTTTGATGCCGATATCCAGGCGCGGCCTTTATTTCACCGGCTCGTAGGCAACCGGGATATCGCCAATCTTCATCTTCATGCTGGCAGACACGATATCGGCATGGGAGCTGACCTTGCCCGAGAAATGAATGTTCGACGCAGTCCCCGGCGTGCCGCTATCTCGCTCTATTGAGCCGTCACCAATGCCGAAGATGTGGCTATAGCCAAGATCAAACGACACCTTCTCCGACCATTTGTAAGACGCGCCAGCGCTGAGCCAGAGCCGATCGACGTCAGGCACACGCTGTGTGCGCTCCTCGGCGTTTTGGATGGGTGAGATTTCGTAGGCAACGCCAGACCGCAACTTCATTGCATCGCTTAATTGATACTCACCGCCGAGGGCAACCATCCAACCATCATGCCACGCCAGCGGCAGAGTTGTAATCACATTGCCATTTGCAGCGCAAAAGCCACCGGGAGCACCATTGCGTGCGCAAACGATATCGAGCTTATCTGCGCGACTCCAATTGGACCACTCGCCGGTCGCGAGGAGTGCGAAGCGCTCGGTTACCGCCTGTCGCAAGCTCAACGACACGATATCAGGCGTATTGATCGTTGCTTGGATCCCAGACGCCGTCGATGTTCCGAGCCGGGCGATTTCGCCACGCAAATTATGATTGATCGACGAGCGCCAACCCAGTCCGACCGCAGTCCCTGGAGCTGGCGTCCAGTTGACACCGGCTGTGAAACCAAGCGCCGTATCAGTGCCCTTGATAACGGTATTCTGCTCGGCCGTCGGCGCGGTCAAACCCGAGGCCTGCTTCAAAACGCCGGTCATGTGCTCGATTTGCACGCCGACGCCCACCGAAAGCGTTGGCATAATCTTGTAGGCCAACGTCGGTGTGAAAGTGTAGGTTTTGATTTCCGACGTCCGCGCGAAAACTTGCCCAGACCAGATCCGGTTCGATGGCTCAGTCGCCAAACCGAATGGCGAGTTGATGCTCATCGCCAGAACCCAGCGATCATCTATCCGGTAGCTCATATAGGACGCAGGAACTATCGCGTTCTTCGAGACGTTACCACTATCGCTCGGCAAAGCCGCAGCAGCCGCATTGGCAGCTGGCGAAAGCGACGATGACGTCCCGGTCATGCTGACATGGCCGAATATGCCGGAATAGTGCGCTTCGGAATACATCCCGGCGGGCGCATAGGCCGCCACCGCGGGATTCCAGAACATGCCTGAAAGACCGCCACCGCTGGTGGCGTTACCGGCGAACGAGGAGCCCTGGTATTCTGCGGATTGTTCGCGGACGGCAAAACCACCAGCGATGGCAGGCGTGCTCAATGCCAAAAGTGCTGCTGTCGCGCAGCAAGCCCGAAGTCCTGTCATGAAGTCTCCATCCCAGCTCATAGGCGTCTCCCGACCGTTGCGTCTCTTGGCGAACGCTAAAGGGACCAAATACGTTGGGAGCAGTGATAGAAGATGGGTGCGATACACCGCAATCACGGAATTGCCTTACTGTTGCCACATCTCCCGAATGCTAGCGGCATGTGACGGCGATGCCACAATCACCACGTCATCTCAGCATTTTCAGGGGACAGTCCGCAACTTATCCACAGGCGCGTGCCCCGCTCGGATCGCCAGGAACGGCCGGCCGCACAACGCAAAGAGCCGCCCGAGGGCGGCTCTGAGGCGTCTTCGGAAGGATGGCAGTGCCGTCCGCCGGCTTATCGCGAGTAAAACTCGACCACCAGGTTCGGCTCCATCTGCACCTGATAGGGCACGTCAGCCAGGGCCGGGATGCGCAGCAGCTTGGCACTCATCTTGTTGTGGTCGGCCTCGATATAGTCGGGCACGTCGCGCTCTGGGCTCTTGGTGCCCTCGATGACCAGCACGAGCTGGCGCGAGGCTTCCTTGATCTCGATGGTGTCGCCGACCTTGCAGCGGTAGCTCGGCACCGTGACGCGGCGTCCGTTGACCGAGATGTGGCCGTGGCTAACAAACTGGCGGGCAGCGAAGACGGTCGGCACAAACTTGGCGCGGTAGACGACAGCGTCCAG
>JANXRM010000285.1 GCA_025353015.1 Hyphomicrobiales bacterium | reverse complement strand
AGACCTCAGGCGTCCGCTCGTATCTGTGCCCTTGAGATAGCATAAAGTGGTTAAGGTCCGATCGAGGATCCACGGAGAAAAAACGTAACCGCCATGCAACGGCTCATTTACAAAGTCTGCCGCGCCGCCGAGTGGCAGCGCGCCACATCGGCCGAGACCTATGTCGGGTCCGATGATGATATCAGGGACGGATTCATTCATTTCTCGACGGCTGAGCAACTGACTGGAACTTTGGCCCGCCACTTCAAGGGCCAGACCGACCTGGTCCTGATCAGCTTCGACCCAGCGGCACTCGGGGCAAAATTGAAGTGGGAACCGTCGCGCGGCGGCCAGTTGTTTCCACATCTTTACGAGCCTCTTCGCACCGCGGCGGCCCTCTCGGTCGAGCCGTTGCCGGTCGGCCGCGATGGCCTCCATATCCTGCGCAAGGATCTCTGACGATGTTGAATGCCCTGTTCGACCTGGGACGCCAGGCCCTCTTGAACCTCGATCCCGAACGCGCTCACGAGATGACGATCGCGGCCTTGGAACGCGGCGTGCATCCGCGCGATTTCCAACCGGACCCGCCCTGCCTTGCCGCCAGCCTCGGACCGCTGCGCTTGTCCAACCCCATCGGGATCGCTGCCGGCTTCGACAAGGACGCCCGCGTACCCGATGCCGTTCTGGCAATGGGCTGCGCCTTTGCCGAAGCCGGAACACTGACGCCCCGCCCGCAGGCCGGTAATCCGAGACCAAGGCTGTTCCGCCTGCCCGCGGACAAGGCTGTCATCAACCGGTTCGGCTTTAATAATTGCGGCCACGCGGCAGCCCTCGAACGGTTGCAGGCGCGACGGTCGGGCGGTCTCAGGGGGGGCGGCGGCGTCGTCGGCGTCAACATCGTCGCCAACAAGGATGCCACCGACCGCACCGCCGATTACGTTCAAGGGTTGGAAACGTTCTACGATGTGGCCAGCTATTTCACGGTCAACATCTCGTCGCCGAACACGCCGGGCCTGCGCGACCTGCAAGCGCCGGCCGCCCTCGACGAGCTGCTCGGACGCGTGATGGCCGCGCGCGCCGCAAAAATGGCGGAGGGGCGTCCAACACGACCGATCGTCGTCAAGATTGCACCTGATATCGCGGACGCCGACGTGCCCGCCATCGCCGGACGGCTGGAAGCGCATAAGGTCGATCTCATCGCCGTCTCGAACACGACACTGGCCCGGCCTGCCAGTCTTGCAGACCAAACGACCGCCAAAGAGGCCGGCGGCCTTTCGGGCCCGCCCGTGTTTCATCGCTCGACAGCCATGCTCGCCCGCGTTTTCGTGGCGACTGGCGGCCGCATCCCCCTGATCGGCGCTGGTGGCATCGATTCAGGTGCTGCGGCTTTGGCGAAAATTGAAGCCGGCGCCTCCCTGCTCCAGCTTTATACCGGGCTCGTCTATGAAGGTTCCGGCCTGATCGGGCGCATCAAGGCTGGCCTGACGGAGCACTGCCGGCTGCATGGCCTGAAAACCATCGGCGAGGCAACGGGACGGCGCGCCGCCGAATGGGCCGCCAAGCCGCTGGATGGCTGAGATCTGGCGTTACGATCCCGTGCGCGCGTCGAGCTTCAGCAGCGCATCCGCATTGCCGTGGGTGAGCTTGGCGAGGTCGGCCGGCGCCAGGGCGATCCGGTCGAGAAAGGCACGGCCGCTTGCATTTTGCGCGTACGGGTAGTCGACCGAGAACATGATGCGGTCGATACCGAAGGTCAGGAGCGCGGCCAGGAACGGCGGCTCGGTAAAAATGCCGCTCGTCGTGAGCCAGACCTGATCGAGAATGGTGCGGCTGACGGAGCGTTTCAGGTGCGCGGTGTCGAGCGCGAAGACCTCGTCGGCGCGGGCCAGCATCATCGGCAGCATCTCCCCCATGTGCCCGATGACGAGCCTGAGCTTGGGATGCCGGTCGAGCGCGCCTGAGAGAACGAGCCGCAGCACGTGGACGGCCGTCTCCTGGTGCCAGCCCCAACCGGCAGCCTCGAGCACGCGCGCCGCCCCCGGTTCCAAATCCGAGTAGTAGGCCGTGCGCACTGGTTCGGGCGCCAGATGCGGGTGGATGTAGACCGGTACATCCAGCTCGACGGCCGCGGCGAGCAGGGCATCATAGCTCGGATGATCGAGAAACCGGCCCTCGGTCGTGCCATTGATGAGCGCGCCAACAAATTTGAGATCCTTGACCGCACGGCGGAACTCGATCACGGCCGCATCGGGGCTCAACATCGGCAGCACGGCGAAACCGGCGAAACGATCCGGATGGCGCGTGATGGCGGCGGCCAGATGGTCGTTCATCTCGCGCGCCAACGCGACACCGTCCGCGCCCGGCACCAGATCGGGACCGGGGCCGGTGTTGGACAGCACCTGCACTGAGATCCCGGCCTCGTCCATCGAGGCGAGGCGCCGGGGACCGATTTCGGGCGCCACCTCCATGGGACTGGGACCATTGGGCGGCAGGCGGCGCGGCCGGAAACCGCGCGCACTGATGGCCGCCTTATCGATGCGCGTCACCAGCGCTGGAACCGTGAAATGCTCCTCGAGTGCAACGACGCGCATGGGCAGCCTCCTCAGCGTGGCGGAGAACGGTATGGGAGCCCGAGTGTCGCACCGAATGCGCGGAAAGCGCCAGAGCGCAGAGATCAGCGGCGCCGTGGTCCCGCGCGCCTCAGCCTGTCCGGAATTTGCTCCAGCGGGCGCCGAGGCGCTCGAACAGGCTTTTCCTCCGCAGCGCGCTGGAGGCCTGGATCGACGGATTGTTGCCGATGAAGGTCAGGTAGTTGAGGTTGGAAAAGGTATGATCGGCGAAGCGATAAGCGAGAAATCCTGAAACGAGGCAGGCCAGAAAATATCCAGCGCCGTAATAGTCGGGTCCCAGACGAACGGAAACCAACGTCAGGCCGGTCATCAGCGCGAGAAAGGCACATTGCAGCCCGAGGTAGAGCCGGCGCCGGTCGAAAAACAGCAGCATCGCCGAGCACGCGATGAAAACGAACTGGAACACCGCCCCCAGCGCGCCATAGCGCAGGATCGCCACTTGCCGGAACTGCAGCCCGAGCGCGTCGATGATCAACGGCGCGGTCAAGGCCAGCACCGCGCAGACGCCGATCTGCGACACGGTAATCAGCGTCAGATTGTCGAGCGTGAACCCGTGCATGCGGCTGCGCGCCTCCTCGATCTGGCCGTAGGTGCCATGCGCGGAAATGGTGGCGTAGTACTGCTGGTAGCGCTCGAAGAAGTCCGTCTCGAGCCGGATGACAAACGCCGACAGCGCCGGAATGATGCCAAGCGACGAGATGAACATGGCGCTGTCGTAGAGCGGCGCGTGGAACAGGCCGACACTCAGTTGTTCGCCGGCCGGTGAGAACCAGAACACCCACTTGTCGATCCAAACGCCGGCGGTTCCCGCGAATGCCCCAAGCGCCAGCCGCCAGTAGTCGACGGCGCCCGCACGCAGCGCCCTGAGCCCCGACATCGGATCGGCAACCGGCTGGGGGAACGTGGCTAGCACCCGCCAGGTCAGCCCGAAAAACGTGACCGTAAGACCTGCAAGAAAACCGAAGGCGATGCCGGCTGAGCCCGCACCAAGGATCGCCGCCGAAATACTGGCGAGCATCGACACGAAGAGGCCCGCGAGAAACGACAGCGTCACGCCCCGGTAATCGCGGACGGCGCCACAGAACGACAGCACCACCCAGATGAGGCCGACCAGCATGGAGCCAGCTGCAAGCGCTGCAGCGGTCGTTTTGGGCGGCTGGAAATAGGCGATCAAAAACAGGCTGCCAATGCCGGTGGCGGCCAAGGCCACGGTGTTGGCGCCGAGCAACAAGGGGCGGACCAATTCGGGCTTCTTCAGCCAGAGGGCATCGGCGACCAGACGCGTTGCGACCATGGTGACGGGCGCGGTCAGCACCAGCGAAATCGCGAAGACATAGATGATGACGATCCGGAAGGCGGCCAGCGTTTCCAATCCAGCCACGCGCTCCGTCGTCAGCGTGATGCCGGCAAGGCTAAGGATCGTGAAAAGCCAGGGCCCGGCAGCAATGACTGCTGCGTGGCCGACCGCCGCAATAACCGAGGACAGCGTGTCCTCGCGGCTGAGCTTGCGGAGCTGGAACCCGATACCGGCCATTGTCAGTCCTTCTGCGGATGCGCGTGTCGTAAGAAACGTCGTCTCGGCCTCAGGCTCTTTTGCTTAAACGATCAGCGGCGAGAGGGCCCGTCGCGGCGGCCTTGTCGGGGGCAGCGATCAAGCGCTGATAAAGCGTGCGATAAGCATTGACCGCCCGCTCGGACGTGTAGGTCCGGCGCACCCGCTCGCGCAGCGTTTCGCCATAGCGCCGGCGGCGCTCGGAATCGCTGAGCAGATCGCCGATCGCTTTGGCGATACCGGCCGGCGCCACCAGTTCGGTGATGATGCCGCCCGGCCCAAGCGGCGGCGTTTCATCCGGCCGTCCTTCGAGGATTTCGCGGCAGGAGCCGACGTTGGTGGCCACGAACGGAATACCGGCGGCACCGGCTTCCAGCACGACCAGTGGCTGCGACTCGCTGAGTGACGTCAGCGCCACGACGTGGATGCGCGAGAGATAATCGAGAATATTGACCGTGCCGGTGAACTCCACGCAGCCTTCGAGGCCAAGGGCTGCGACCAGCGTCTCGCATTCGGCGAAATAGGTGGGGTCTTCGTCCGTCGGACCGAGGATCAGGGCGAGGACATCGGGAATGCGTTGGCGCAACAGGCCGGCGGCGGTGATGAATGTCTTGACGTCCTTGATGGGCACGACACGGCCGATCAGCGCCACGGTCGGGCGATCGCTGTCGCCGGCCGGCCGGATACCCGCGAAGCGCTTGACGTCGATACCGTTGGCGATGACCTGCAGATTGTCGCCGGTCGCCCCGAGGACGCGTTGCGCGCGCTGATTGTCCTCGTAAAGCGTGACGATGTCGGAGCAGCCCTCGTAACAGGTGCGGGCATAGGCTTCGAACGCAGTGATCCACATCTCCCGGAGATCGAACCGAGGATCGTCGAGCGCATGCCCCTTGTCGACGGTATCGGCCACCCAGTCCGCCATCAGCAGCTCGATGCGCCGCTCGTTGGTGTAGATGCCGTGTTCTGTCAGCAGCGCCGGCCGGCCGGTTTCGATACCGGCGCGGGCGGCCAGGACGCCAGCATAGCCCGTCGAGATCGTGTGATAGACCTTGGCTTTCGGCAACGGGAATTCCAGCGTCGCCAAGAGGCCGCCAAGAAGCGCCCGCCAGGCCCAGAAGAAATGCAGAAACGAGCCATAGGGCATCTCCTTGGAATAGGCGCGCTGCGCGATGGTCCAGGCCAGCGGCGAATTGAAGAGGAGCGGCAACGACACGTGGCCGCGCATGCGCGCGAGATCCGCCATTGCGTCCGCCAATGGCCGCGCCCCGCCCTCGGACAGGAGCTGTCCCAAGTGCTCGCCCAAGCGCTCGATACCAGGGGGCTGGCGAATGGACTTGACCGGCTCAGCCCCGAAATCCTGCAGATAAAGATGATGCAATGCGCTGACATTTGGCGGCAGTGCATAGCGTGGCTGTTGCCCCGTGGGTTTCGGCCAGAGTGCAACCACCGAGAAGCTGGTCCCGGTCTGCGAGCGGATCAGCCAGTCGATCCAACCGGATACGCCACCCGGGATATAGGGGTAGCAGCCTTCGACGATGATGCAGACGTCGGTCTCGCGGGAGGTTTCGCGGAACTGGGCCTCGTCGACTTCGCGCTGGCTCATCCTGACATCTCCGGCGACACCAGTTCGTCGCGTTTGCCCGAGCTGTTGCCGTCGGTGGATGGCATCGCGCCGAGGCGGCGGATTCGGGCATGCGGGCGGTTGCGCAGTGCCGTCCGCGAACTGCGATGGATCCGCAGATCGGCAAATCGCCCGCGCGCAATCAACAGCCGTTCGAAGGCTGCATTGACGGTCGGATCATCCGCCAGCGTCGCCTCGCGACTGGCGAAACGGGGCAGTGCCACGCCCGCCATGACGACGTCGCTGAGCCGCGCCTGGATTTCAAGGCCACGTTGCCGGTCGCTCTCGTCGAGCAAGCCCGAAGCTGTGAGCGCGGCGAAACGATCGAGCAGAACCAGCGCCTTTGCCGGATGCGCTGTTGCCGCCGCCATCTCGGCGACGGCGCCCTTGAATAGCTGATCGACCATCGGGCGCACATGGGAGGCGACGGCCGCAGCCTGAACCCGGATCATCGGCTCGGAGCTGCGCATCGCGGCCTGCAGCACCGGTAAGTAATCGACATGGAAGCGCCGGGCGACCAACCCCAGGATCGCCTGCCGTTCCGCCAGCGTACCACTCTCGATCTCAGCCAGAAACGATGCCGGAGCACGCGCGCGGAGATTGATGGTTCGACCGATACGGACATCGTCGCAATGGCGCGTGACCCGATCGATCGTCGTCGAAAGCGAGATGCGCTCATACCAATCTTCGAGCAGGTGACCGTCCTGCGCCGCTGACCGAACAAGCAGTTCGAGGCAGCCAGCCCCGATGGGGCCGGCCGGACCAACCGCAAAACAGCCGAGCAAAGCCAGGAACGGCAGGCTCGCATCGTCACCCCGGCGCCGGCAGTCCCGCAGTTGCAACACCAGCGCCGCAAGCGCCAGCCCGTGCACGAACAGCAGTACAGGCAGATTCCAACCCGCCATGCGCCAGACGACGTAAATCGCGACCAGTTCCGCGATGCCGATAGCAAGGGTCCGAACCATCACCTGCGATGGAACCACCTGGGCCGGGTCGACCCTGTTTTTCGCGTCTTCTCCGCTCCCATCCTGCGGTAGGACTGACATGGACATCAGGATTTACTCGCCTGCCTGGGACTTAGGCTGACTCTCGGTCTGACCGTGAGGCTGCAGTGGCTGCGCTCGTATCCCGCGCGCCGCCTGCCGCTGCCACTTGAGCTGGCGCCAGAGCCGCTGGCGAGGCGCGGGCGGTCCTTGTCGCACCCCGGATAAGACTCCTGACGCCGGCGCGCTGAGCACAGAGATGGAGCCCTTTTCCACCAGCGGAGCAATTTGCGCGGCAATCGCTGCAAGACAGGCCGGCGTCCCCTCGTTCAATTCACCCGCCGGCAGTGCTTCAAGCTTGAGCATGCCGATGCTGCGCCCGTCCGCGCTCGAATACACTGGAACCGCCACGACGCCCGTGCCAGCCAAGATTTCTTCCTCGCCTGGATTGGTGACGGAAACGTGCCGGCCCTCGATCGTGATCGCCCGCGCCAACGGTGTGTTGGCGGCGACCACGTCTGCGCGTCCGGGTGCCGCTCCGTGCGCAGCAGCTAGCCGGAGATGATCGCCGTCCCGCAGGTAGACCGACGCAGCACAGGGTCCGAACGCCAATTCCAGGCATTCACCGAACGCCACGGACGCGTTGAGGCTGCCGGCCTGCAAGGCGGCGAGCGTCGTCAACATCGACCTGACATTGGGCTCCCGACGACCGGAAATCTCTCGCTCGAGCCTCTCGCAACGGCCGCGCAGATTGGTTGCATAGTCCGATATCGCTGTCCGCTGCATGGAAAGTTCGGCAACTTTACGGGCTAAATCCTGTTTCAGTTCGATTTGGCGCATGCGGAACTGGCCAAGGACCAGCGCGGCCGTCAGCCAGAGCACCGGCTGGGCCCAGATGCGCAAAAGATAGTTGAAATGATTCTCACCGACCTCCTGATCGGGCCAACCGAGCAATGCCGACAGCGTGATCGCAACGCCAGCCGCGAGCAGTCCGCTGACCGTCCCATACTGCAGGCTGAGCAGCAGCACTGGCAGCCAAAAGAAGTGCGGTTGCGTTTCGGCCAGCGACGGAAATCCCGGCCACACGTAGTCGAGCACCCCCGGCAGAACGATCAGGATCAGGATCTCGACCAGCGCCATCAAGGGCGGCAGAACCGGCAACCCCGGTCGCACTGGGCTCCCAAGTGCTCCTGAAGCTCGATTCGTCTCGTTCATGCCGTGCATCCTGATAGAGGGTCTTGAATGAGACTGGCGAACAACGATCAGTCTAACCGAGGTTCCGCATAATAACCAACGCCTCAACCAGGGGGATAAACCGGCCGGATGGAATATCATTTCGCTGCAAAAGGCGATGGACATCCACTGGGCGGCACACTGCCAACAGACGCGTTTGGGCTCAATACCAGACGCCGATCAGCTGACGCAATCCACTATCCTGATTCGGGCTGCCGAATAGCTATGGCGCCTTGTAAAGCTGTCACGGGCGCGACGTTCTTGCCTAGCGGCTCCGGACCTGAAAGTAATAGGGCAACAATCGAAACAAGCTTGGAGGACGTCCATGCCCGATGCCGTCATCGTCTCGACAGCCCGAACCCCGATCGGTCGCGCCTTTCGTGGCGCTTTCAACAACACGCATGGCGCGACACTCGGCGGCCATGCGGTCGCAGAAGCGGTGAAGCGGGCCAAGGTGGCGCCGGACGAGATTGCGGACGTAATGATGGGCTGCGCCATGCCCGAGGGCGCGACCGGGGGCAACATCGCCCGCCAGATCGCCGTCCGGGCCGGATTGCCGGTGTCGGTGGCAGGCGTCACGGTCAACCGCTTCTGCTCGTCGGGACTACAAACAATCGCCATGGCCGCGCAACGGATCCGGTCCGATGACGCTGGCATTATCGTCGCCGGCGGCTTGGAATCGATCAGCCTCGTGCAGGTGAAGCAGAACGTCCTCGGCGCCGAGGATGGCTGGATCAAGGACCACGTCCCCGCCATCTACTGGCCGATGATCCAGACCGCGGACAACGTGGCCAAACGCTATGGCATCAGCCGCGAAGCGCAGGACGAATTCGGCCTGGAAAGCCAGCGGCGCACGGCCGCGGCCCAGCAAGCCCGCCGCTTTGACGCCGAAATCGTGCCGCTGCCGGCCGAAAAGCTCATCTACGATAAGCAGGGCAACGTCACCGGCCGCGAAATGTTCACGCTGATGCAGGACGAAGGCAACCGGCCGGACACCAACATCGAGGGGCTGGCCAAGCTGAAGCCGGTCGCAGGCGACGGTAATTTCGTCACGGCGGGCAACGCCAGCCAACTTTCGGACGGCGCCTCGGCAACGGTCGTGATGTCCGACAAGGAAGCGCAGAAACGCGGCCTTGCGCCGCTCGGCATCTACCGCGGCTTCGAGGTTGCGGGCTGCGAGCCCGACGAGATGGGCATCGGGCCGATTTTCGCGGTGCCAAAACTTCTGAAAAAGCACGGCCTCAAGATCGAGGACATCGGCATATGGGAGTTGAACGAAGCCTTTGCGGTGCAAGTCCTCTATTGCCGTGACAAACTCGGCATTCCGGCCGACCGACTGAACGTCGACGGCGGCGCCATTTCAGTCGGCCACCCCTATGGCATGAGCGGTGCACGCCTAACGGGCCACGCCCTGATCGAAGGCAAGCGCCGCGGCGTCAAATGGGCCGTCGTGACGATGTGCATCGGCGGCGGCCAGGGTGCGGCCGGCCTGTTCGAGATCGTGTGAGGTTGCATCATGACATCAGGCGCGCCCAAACTCACCACCCCCGGCTACCAGCATCATGGCCTCGATGCGTTGTTCGCCATGGCCCGGGCCAACCCGATCGAGCCGGATTGCGACAGTTTTTATTTCATCCGGCACGGCGAAACGGACGGCAATCACAAGCGGATCTTCCAGCACGCGGAGATCCCGCTCAACGCGCGTGGCATGGCCCAGGCCGAAGCAGCCGCGGTGGCACTGGCGCACGCCAAGCTGCAACGCATCATCGCCAGCACCATGAACCGGGCGTGGACGACCGCAGGCGTCATTGCCAAGCCGCACGGCCTGACGCCCGTTCCGGAAGATGGCCTGCGCGAGCGCTGGTTCGGCGACTTCGTCGGCACATCGTCGGCCGATCACGACTGGCGCGACAGCCCGCCGAACGGTGAGACGCTCGCAACCTTCGTGACGCGCACGCAAGCCGGCATCCAACGGTCGCTCGTCGGCGCCGGTGGCCTGACGACAGCGCTGGTCGGACACGGCGGCATCCTCTATGTGCTGGCGCCGAGCTTCGGCATCGAGATCGACACGCCGATGCTGGCCAACGCGACGCCGCTGCGGTTCGACCGCACGGGCAAGACTTGGCGCGTCACGCGGCTGGCCGATACCGGCGGACGCGGCGACAACGTTTCGTAACGCCTGCAACACGAGAGCGCTTGCCTTGTAGGTTGGGTCAAGCGCTCTGCACTGCCCTCGCGCGACCCAACACTAGAACCAGCAAGCAGTGTTGGGTCGCGCGAGGGCAGGGCTTGACCCAACCTACGGTGCTCGCTGACCCCGACCTCCGAAGGCGCAAACAAATATGGACATATCAGGCCAATACCGGATCGCAGCGCCGCGCGATGTCGTCTGGGCAGCCCTCAACGATCCGGAGGTGCTCAAGCGCTGCATCCCCGGTTGCAAGGAACTCGAGCAACGATCGCCGACTGATTTGGCGGCCAAAGTCGCGCTGAAAATCGGCCCGATCTCAGCAACATTCAACGGCGCGGTGACGCTGGAAAATCTGAACCCGCCCGCAGGCTATACCATCGTCGGCCAAGGCCAGGGGGGTGCTGCCGGTTTCGCCAAGGGCCGCGCCGAGGTGCACCTGACCGAAGTCGGCACGGAAACGGACCTCGCCTATGCGGCCAAAGCCGAAGTCGGTGGCAAGCTCGCGACGCTGGGCGGCCGGCTGATCCAGGCGACGTCGAAAAAACTCGCCGACGAGTTCTTCGGCAACTTCGTCCGCGAGCTCAACGGCGAGGATGCCGCCGCGGATGAACCAGAAAAACAAAAAAGCCGCTGGGCGAAGTGGTTGCGGCGGGTCTAAACGAGATCACCGCAGTGTTGGGTCGCGCAAGTGCGTCCATGCGGAGCATGGCTCCGCCATGACGCTTGACCCAACCTACAGGCTGGGAGGCGCCGCTGGGTGGCGTGCAATTCGGGGAGGGGACGCTTTGGCGTCGGTTGAATTGAAGAGCCTGACCAAGCGTTACGGCACGGCCGCGGCCGTCGATGCCGTCTCGCTCGAGATTGCGCATGGCCAGCTCGTCTGTCTGCTGGGCCCCTCCGGCTGCGGCAAGACGACGACGCTGCGCCTGATCGCGGGCTTCATCGAGCCAACCGAGGGCGAGATCATTGTCGGCGGCAGGGTCGTATCCTCGCCGAAGCGCACCGAGCCGCCCGAGCGGCGCAACATGTCCATGATCTTCCAGAGCTATGCGCTCTGGCCGCATATGACGGTGGCCGAAAACGTCGGCTACGGCCTCAGCATTCGCAAGCTCGCCAGCCATGTGATCGCGGACAAGGTGAAAGCGATCTTGGGCGTGGCCCGCCTCGAACACCTGGCGGCGCGCTATCCGGGTGAGCTGTCGGGCGGCCAGCAGCAGCGCGTATCTTTGGCGCGGGCGCTTGTCGTGGAGCCGGAAACGCTGCTGATGGATGAGCCGTTGTCCAACCTCGATGCTAATCTGCGTGAGGAGATGCGCTTCGAGATCCGCCGCCTGCACGACGCCTTCAAGACGACCACTGTTTACGTCACGCATGACCAGTCCGAGGCGATGACCACAGCCGACCTGATCGCCGTCATGAACGGCGGCCGCATCGAGCAACTGGGCACGCCTGAGGCGATCTACGACCGGCCGGTCTCGGAGTTCGTCGCCCGCTTCATCGGTGCCAGCAACGTCATCACGGGAACGGCGCTCGACGCGTCCCATGTGCAGGTGGCTGGCGTGGCCCTTGCGACCACGGGGCGTGTGTTGACGGCAGGCGTCAAGGTGCCGGTGTCGATCCGCCAGCATGACGTGACGCTCGAGACCACGGCACCGCCAGCAGGCGCTACGAATCGCATCAAAGCCGTGGTCAAACGGCAGGTGTTTCTCGGTGCAAGCCGCGATTATCTCGTGGCACTCGACGACGGCAGCGAGATCAGGCTTTCGACGGCGGCCGGCCAGAACGTTGCGACCGGCAGCGCCGTGTGGTTGCATCTGCCGCCCGAACGCTGCCTCGCGCTCGAACGTTGACGTGCGCTTTACGCCTCCAAACAAACGCCGCGATAAGCGGGCTCAAGGGAGATCATCATCCAATGACGACATGCACGCGGCTAACCCGCCGTCAAATTTTGCTACGCTCGGCCGCCGCCGCCGGTACGACTTTTCTACCTTGGAAGACGTCCGCCCACGCCGCACCAGGCGCGCCGGTCGTCATCACGCCCGAATTGATCGAGGCCGCGAAGAAGGAAGGCCGCGTCAACTATTACACCTCGGTGGAAATCAATCTGGCGGAAAAGCTCGGCAAGGCCTTTGAGGCGAAGTTCCCCGGCATTTCAGTCAAAGTCGAACGCACGGGCGCGGAACGCAACTTCCAGCGCATCGGCCAGGAATATGCCTCCAAGATCTACGCCTGCGATACGGTCAACAGCTCGGACGCCGCGCACTTTATCGTCTGGAAGCGCGACGGCCTGCTCGAGACCTGCGAGCCCGAGGACGTGGCGAAGCACTACGCCGCCGAATACAAAGATCCTGATGGCACCTATGCGGCGTGGCGCGTGTTCCTCAGCCCCATCGCCTACAACACTCGGCTCGTGAAGCCAGAGGACGCGCCGAAAAGCTACAAGGACCTGCTCGATCCCAAGTGGGTGGGCAAGCTCGTCAAGGCGCATCCGGGCTACTCCGGCACGATCATGACGTCGACGCACCAAATGTCCCGGGATCTCGGCTGGGAGTATTTCGAAAAGCTTGCCAAGCAGAAAGTCATGCAGGTGCAGTCGGCCGCTGATCCGGCCAAGAAACTCGTGCTCGGCGAGCGCGCGGTCATGGTCGATGGCGCCGACTACGGCATTTTCCTGATGCAGGACAAAGGCGACCCCATCGCGATCGTCTATCCGGAAGAAGGCACACCGCTCATCACCGGGCCGTCGGCCGTTCTCAAAAAAGCGCCGCATCCGAACGCGGCAAAACTGTTCCACTGCTGGTCGTTCACCGCGGAAGCGCAGCAACTTTCCATCGATGTCGGCGGGCTTCGCTCCGCGCATGCGTTGGTCAAGGAACGGCCGGGCCGCAAGCCGCTCTCCGAGATCAAGACGATGAAGGAGAACGCCGCCGAGGTGGAAAAGATGGCCGACGACATCAAGGCCCGGTACGCGAGCTACTTTAAAGTGTGAGGCGCAAATCCCCTCTCCCCGTTTTTCACGGGGAGAGGGTTGTTGTCGGAGACACGCCTCCGCCATGATGTATGGGTCGGCAACACGCGCTGAGTAAGCGGCCGCCCCTCACCCCAACCCTCTCCCCATCGAAGGGCAGTTGATGGGGAGAGGGGGAACAGGAGTCCAGCCATGCCGAAACGCACAGTCACCCGCCGCACGGTGCTAACAGGCGCACCAGCTGCCGTCGCATCACTGCCGTTTGCAACGCGTGTGCTGTCGGCTGCACCTCCCGCCGCCGGCATCACGCCTGACCTGATCGCCGCGGCGAAGAAAGAAGGCCGCGTCCATTGGTACACGGCGATGGACCTAACGATGTCGGAGGTCTATGCGCGGGCGTTCGAAGCGAAATTTCCCGGCATCACGGTCAAGGTGGAACGCTCAGGCGGGGAACGCGTCTTCAGCCGCATCGCGCAGGAATATTCCTCGAAGATCTACAACGTCGACATGGTCAACACGACCGATTCAGCGCACACGCTAGCCTGGCGCAACAACGGCTGGCTCGAGCCCTACGTGACCGACGACGTGGCGCAGCATTGGCCGATCGAGCATAAGAACTCGGAGGGTTACTCAGCCACCCACCGCATCGTATTCTCGATCATCGGCTATAATACGGGGCTGGTGAAGCCTGCCGACATCCCTAAGTCCTACACCGATCTGCTCGATCCGAAATGGACCGGCAAACTCGTGAAGGCGCATCCTGCCTACTCCGGCGCAACGCTGACGGCCACGCACGCGATCGTGCGCGCCTTGGGCTGGGAGTATTTCGAGAAAATCGCCAAGCTGAAGGTGCTGCAGGTGCAGTCGGGCGTCGATCCGCCGAAGAAGATCGCACTCGGCGAGCGAGCCGCCATGATCGACGGCGCCGATTACCTGCTGCTGGCGGCAATGGATAAGGGCGCTCCCGTCGAAGCCGTCTATGCGGCCGAAGGCGCACCCATCATCAACAGTCCGAACGTGTTGTTCAAGGCCGCGCCCAACCCCAATGCCGCGCGCCTGCTGCTCACCTGGATGTTCTCGGGCGAGGGGCAGAAAACGCTAGTCGATATCTCGGGCCTTTACGTGCCCCATAAACAGGTGCCAGCCAAAGCCGGACGCCGGCCGCTGGCGTCGATCAAGATCCTGGCGGAAGATCCCGAAGCCATGTTGATCGAAGCCGACGCGATCAAAGAAAAGTATTCCTCGATCTTCAAGGTGTGAGGGGCATGAATCCCCTCTCCCCGTTAAACGCAAAAACGAGGAGAGGGGGTGCATGTCCGCGCGGCGCGATGGGTCCTCGAGAACGCGCCGAAGTGGCGCGCCCGAGGATGACAATCGTAGTGTTGTTGGGTTGCATCCAGCGCCCGAGGATGACAATCGTTGTACTCAAATGGGTGGGCACTACGCGACGAACGGAGACGCTGACGCATGACGGATGTTTCGATCGCCGCCTCCGACACCTTACCGCCCCGCCGCCGGCATGGCATCGACCTGTCGCAGCCCATCATGCTAGCGGCGGCAGCGCTGCTGGTCGTGCTGATCGTGTTGCCGATCGCGTGGATCGTCGCCTATGCGTTCCTAGACAAGTCGGGTGCGCTGACGCTCGGCAATTTCGCCAAGCTCTTCACCGATCCCTCGTTCCTCGACCCGCTGATCGCGACCGCCACCATCGCCACCTCGGTCGGCTGCCTCTGCTGCCTGATCGCCGCGCCCATGGGCTGGCTCGTCGCGCGCTCCGACATGCCCGCGCGTAATCTCGTGCGCACATTGGTGATGGCCTCGTTCGTGACGCCACCGTTCCTCGGGGCCATCGCCTGGGAATTGCTGGCAGCCCCCAACAGCGGGCTGCTCAACCAGGCCTGGCGCGGCCTGACGGGCGCCAGCGCCGACGAGCACATCTTCAACATCTACTCGCTCGGCGGCGTCGTTTTCGTCATCACCTGCTACACGTTCCCCTATGTGTTCGTGCTGGTCGCCAACGCGCTCGACCGCATCCCCGGCGAATTGGAGGACGCGTCGGCCATGCTCGGCGCCACCTCGGCGACGACCGCACGCCGCATCACCATTCCCATGGTGCTGCCCGCCATCATCGCGGGCGCGCTGATCGCATTCCTGCAGGCGCTGAACCTGTTCGGCTCGCCAGCCATTCTCGCGATCCCGGCCGGTTTCCACACGCTCACCACCAAGATCTGGAGCCTGTTCCAATTCCCGCCAAAACCTGAACTGGCGGCAGCGGCCGCGCTGCCGTTGCTGGTGCTGACGGTTGTCCTGCTGCGCGCCCAGAAAGCCGTGCTTGGACGGCGGAGCTACGCCGTCGTCGGCGGCAAATACGGCGCACCGCGTCCCGTCCCCCTTGGCGCCTTTCGCTGGGTGGCGCTGGCCGGCTGCCTCTTCATGCTGCTGATGCCAGTCTTTCTGCCCTACGCGGCGTTGCTGAATGCGGCCTTCTCGAAAATCCCGACACGGCTCGTCACCTGGGACACGCTGTCCTGGCAGAACGTGTATTTCACGTTTTTCGAGCTGTCGCAGACCGGCCACGTCCTGAAGAACACGTTTCTGTTGGGCGCGCTTTCGGCTACCTTGGGAACGCTGCTGGCGCTGATCATCGCCTATCTCGTGGCGCGCCAATCGGTGCGCGGGCACAAGATCCTGGGCTTTCTTGCCACCGCGCCGATCGCCATGCCGGGCATCGTGCTCGGAGTCGGACTGTTCCTCGCCTACACGCGGCCACCGCTGGTGCTCTATGGCACGCTGTGGATTCTGCTGATCGCCTACATCACCATCGAGCTGCCGGCCGCCTATCAGCAATTGCAATCGGCGTTCCATGCGGTGCATCCGGAGCTGGAGGAGGCGAGCCGCATTCTCGGCGCCACCCGGTTGCGCTCACTGCGCGACATCACGGCGCCGCTGTTGCGCACGGGTGTCATCGCCACGTGGTGTTTCATCTTCGTCGCCGTGGTGCGTGAACTCTCGGCCGCGGTCATCCTGTTCACGTCGGATACCAAGGTGCTATCGGTGCTGATCTTCGACCTGAAGGAAAGTGGCGATCTCGGTGCCATCGCCGTGCTCGGCCTCTCCATGCTGGCGCTGACGACGATCGTGATCGCGCTCGCCAACAGCATCCCCGGCCGCGGCGGTGACATCCGCCTGCGCGAGAATGGGTGAGATTGTTGCGCATGCGCCTTGGCGGCAGACCTGACGCTCTGTGGCTGCGGCTCGACAAGTCGACGCCGGACGCTCTAGCTTGCCCCTACGATTCGCCGATGATGCAGGTGCAGGCATGACACATGATCGCCAGATGGTTTCGCCAGGTTTCGGCTGCGAAAAGACTGTTCGCGCCACGGCCGCACTTGGCAGAGCAAGCCTTGTGGCAGTGCTGGCACTGACAACGGTCCCAGCCTTCGCCCAAACGCCCGCCCAATCGCCACAGCGCGCGCGAACGGACAGCGGCCGCGAGGTTATTCTGCGGCCCGACGGCACGTGGACCTTCAGCGATGCCCCCGCGTCGGCAGCACAGGCCCCCGTTGCAGCACCGGCAGCGCCACGGCCAGCCCCCGGTATCGGGCAGTCCACAAATCCGGCTCCTGCCGCAACCGGAGCGCCAGCACTACTGCCGTCGGCAGCGGTGCCGTCGGTGCGCGCGCTGGTGACGCCACCCGCATCTGCACCCACAGCCGTTCCTGCTACACCACCACCGCGAGCCGCCGCCACCGCACCAACACCGCCTGCTACGGCGCCAGCCGCTCCCGCGCCCACACCAACCGTGACGCCCGGCGCCGCTGCGCCAACAGCTGCTTCGCCTCCCGCCGCCGCCCAACCTGCGCGCCCGGCACCTGCCATCCAACCCGCGCCGCCCGCCCAACCTGCAGCAGCGGCCCCACCAACCCAACCCGTCCGCACAGCAGGCTTGCCGCCTCAGATACAACGTCCACGCACAGCCACCACACGGCTCGACACGCAGCGCGGCAATTTCCGCATCTGGTACAATCCCGCCAACTGGACGCCATCGCCCGAAACAACGGAAGGCCGTGTCGAGTTCCGACAGGCAGGCGGCCAGGCCGTCGTCGTCGTTATTCCCGAAGGCACGCCGCTGCCGCTCGTCGCGCTGCGCACAGCAGCCATTGAGAACGCCCGGCGATCGGCGCCGGATGCCCGCATATCAGCCGAACAGACCCGCAAGATCGGCAACCGCGATGTCCTGCATTTGCAGATCGACGCGACATTGACGGCGGGCAACCAGGCTGTCGCCTACATCGGTCACTATTTCGGCGATCCGCGCGGCAGCATTCAAGTGGTCGGCGCCGTCGGCCAGCGCGATCTCGCGCGGCAACGCGCGGCCATCCAGGAGCTTCTCGATGGTCTCGATCTCAACCGGCCGTAGCCCACCACAGGCGGAACCCGCCATCGTCCCCGCCGTCATCGATGTGACCTGAGGGCGCCTTCAGCCCGCGACAACCGGAGCACGCCATGCCCCACCTCATCAAACCTGCGCCTATTCTCATCGCGCCGTCGATCCTGTCCGCCGACTTCGCCCGGCTCGGCGAAGAGGTGCGCGCTATCGATGCCGCCGGCGCCGACTGGATCCACGTTGACGTCATGGATGGCCATTTCGTCCCCAACATTACGATCGGCCCGGGCGTCGTGGAAGCGCTACGCCCGCATACCAAGAAGATCCTGGACGTGCACCTGATGATTGCGCCGGTCGATCCCTACATCGAGGCCTTCGCCAAGGCCGGCTCCGACATCATTACCGTGCATGCGGAGGCCGGCCCGCATCTCGACCGCTCGCTGCAACTGATCCGCAGCCTCGGCAAGAAAGCGGGCGTGTCGCTGAACCCCTCGACGCCGGAGACGGTGCTCACCTACGTGCTCGACCGGCTGGATCTGATTCTGATCATGACGGTCAATCCCGGCTTCGGCGGCCAGGCGTTCATCCGCGCCATGACCGAGAAGATTGCGCGCGTGCGCGCCATGATCGGCGACCGGCCCATCCACATCGAGATCGACGGCGGCGTCAATCCGGAGACGGCGGCGCTATGCACGAATGCGGGTGCCGGTG
>JANXRM010000236.1 GCA_025353015.1 Hyphomicrobiales bacterium | reverse complement strand
TGGCGGGTGTGCGCGCCGGAGCGCGGCAGATCGAGTGCACCATCAACGGGCTGGGTGAGCGGGCGGGCAACGCCGCGCTGGAAGAAGTCGTCATGGCGCTCAACGTCCGTGCCGATATCCTGCCGTGGTGGACCGAGGTGGATGCAACCAAATTCACCCGCGCGTCGAAACTCGTGTCGGCGGTTTCGGCATTTCCGGTGCAGTACAACAAGGCGGTCGTCGGCCGCAACGCCTTCGCCCACGAGAGCGGCATCCATCAGGACGGCATGCTGAAGAACGTCGAGACCTACGAGATCATGAAGCCGGAGACGGTTGGCCTCTCCAAGTCGACGTTGTCGCTGGGCAAACTGTCCGGCCGCGCCGCCTTCAAGGACAAGCTGAAACACATGGGCTATGAGCTTGGCGACAACGCCTTCCAAGACGCCTTCAAGCGTTTCAAGGATCTCGCTGACAAAAAGAAATTGGTCTTCGACGAGGATATCGAAGCGCTGGTCGACCAGGAGGTTGCCAGCCAATACGACCGCATCCGCGTCGTGGCGTTGTCGGTGGTCGCAGGCACCGCCGTGCCGCCGAAGGCGACGATCACGTTGACGGTCGATGGCGTCGAGCAGACCAGGGAGGCCTCCGGCGATGGCCCCGTCGATTCGATCTTCATGGCCATCAAGGCGATCGTACCGCACGAGGCACGCCTGCCGCTCTATCAGGTCATGGCGGTCACCGAGGGTACGGATGCTCAGGCCGAGGTCATGGTCCGGCTCGAGGAGAACGGTAAGCAGGTGACGGGACGCGGTGCCGATACCGATACGATGGTCGCGTCAGCCCGGGCCTACGTCGCAGCCCTCAACAAACTGATCGTGAAGCGCACGCGAGGACCGAACGCCCAGTCCATGGTCTCCTGAGGCTCGAGGCTGGCATGGCTGCGCCAGAACGATGCGAAGCAAGGGTCTGATTGTCTCTGATGACCTTTGCACATCATATTGAGAAGAAAGTGTAATTCACGGAGCAAGTCTCGCCCAAGGCTTGCTCCGTGTGCTATGAAAGGTGCGCGAACGGCCCGGCATGGGTCTTGCTAGGCGGTTCCCGGCGGCCAGCGGCAACGAAATCTTTAGACACTTCGCGCTTGGCCGGCATCAAAGGGGCATCTTCGCAATGGTTATGGGCGTATCTGGCGTCTTCTCGGACGATATAGCCATCGATCTCGGCACGGCGAACACGCTGGTGCATGTGATCGGGCGTGGAATTATAATTGATGAACCGTCGGTCGTCGCGATCCGGTCGCGCAATGGGACGCGGGAGGTCTTGGCCGTTGGCCAGAAGGCCAAGTTGATGCTCGGCCGAACGCCGGAATCGATCGAAACTATTCGGCCGCTGCGTGACGGGGTTATCGCCGATTTCATCGCCACCGAAGAAATGCTGCGCCAGTTCATCAAACGCGCCAAGTCCATGCTGGGCTTCCGGCGCCCGCGCATTCTGATTTGCGTGCCGGCCGGCGCAACCCCGGTGGAACGTCGCGCCGTCTACGAGACTGCGGTGTCGGCCGGAGCCCGTCGTGTGTATCTGATCGAGGAACCTGTCGCGGCATCGCTTGGCGCGGGCCTCGCTATCGACGAGCCCGCGGCATCGATGGTTGTCGACATCGGTGGCGGCACCACCGATATCGCGGTCCTGTCGTTAGGCGATGTCGTTCAGGCGCGGTCCTTGCGATGTGCGGGCAACGCCATGGATGACGCGATCATCCGCTTCGTTCGCCGCAAGCATCAACTCGTCATCGGGCAGGCCAACGCCGAACGCATCAAGATCGAAGCCGGCACCGCCATGCTGCAGTCGAACAGCCGCACGGCCGAAATCCGGATTCGCGGTCGCGATCTGCGCCAGGGTAAGCCAAAGACCGTGGTCCTTGGCCCCCACGACATCGCCGAGGCTTTGGAAACGCCGATCGAGGAAATGTCGGAATTCATCCAGCGCGCGATCGAGGATCTGCCGCCGGAAGTATCCAGCGATATCTGCGAGCGGGGTATATCGCTTTCGGGTGGTGGCGCGCTGCTGGACAAGCTCGATACCGAGCTGGAGCGCCGTGTCGGCGTCAAGTTCATCGTGCCGGAAAACCCCATGCACTGTGTCGTCAAGGGGACTGCTCTGGTCCTGCAAACCTTGGCGGAGCGCGAGCACTTGCTGATCAAGCCTTAATTCCGCAACCAAGTTTTAATCCTGCGGATGCAGTTGGGCCAGACTGGCATTGGCAAATGCTATAGCTTGTCTGGAAATGCCGATTGCTGTCGCGCGCATCGCATTGGCAGCAATTTCGCTTCATCACTTTAGCGATGCTGGCACCGACCATGCTCATGGTCGGCATTATGACGCTGGCGGGCTATTTTCAG
>JANXRM010000230.1 GCA_025353015.1 Hyphomicrobiales bacterium | reverse complement strand
CCCCATTCGTCGTGCCTATAGTCGACGGAGCCGATCGAGGAAATAGTGTCGACCATCAACAGTGCGGGGTGCTTCGCGTTGTCGATCGCGCGGCGCACCTCCTCGATCAGCGAGATCGAGCCTGACGAGGTTTCGTTGTGGACGACGCAGACGGCTTTGATGGTGTGGCCTGTGTCAGCTTTTAGCCGCGCCTCGATGGCGTTGGCATCGGCGCCGGAGCGCCAGTCGGAGGCGATGAATTCGGGCTTCAGGCCGAGCTTGACCGCCAGGTTCTTCCAGAGCGTGGCGAAGTGGCCGGTCTCGTACATCAGGACCGTGTCGCCCGTCGAAAGTGTGTTGACCAGGGCGGCTTCCCAGGCGCCGGTGCCGGAGGCCGGATAAATGATGACCGGGCCCTTGGTCTTGAAGATAGTCTTGACGCCAGCCAGCACCTTCAGCCCAAGCTTCTGGAACTCGGGTCCGCGGTGGTCGAGCACCGGCATGTCCATGGCGCGCAGGATGCGATCCGGAACGGGCGAGGGCCCCGGGATCTGGAGGAAATGACGGCCTGCGCGGCGCGGCTCGTTGGACATGGCGATCTACTCCCGGTGCATCAGGGCTTGCGACAGTGTTGCCCTCTATGGCAGTCGATAGGAGGGAGGCCGCGCCTCCGTCAAGAAAAACCGTCCGGTACCCTGATAAGAAGGTCCTCCATGAACGCGCACGTCCCGGCCAACCACGCACTCGCAGAGCGGCTTTCCCGCGAGATCGAGGGCGAAGTGTTGTTCGACCGGGCGAGCCGTGGGCGCTATTCCACGGATGCCTCGATCTATCAGATCGAGCCTGTCGGCGTGGTGGTGCCGAAAACGCAGGGTGACGTGGAGATTGTGGCTCAGATCGCGCGCGAGGCCGGCGTGACGCTGTTGGCGCGTGGCGGCGGGACATCGCAATCTGGACAGACCGTCGGGCGGTCGCTGGTCATCGATTATACCAAACAACTGAACAAGCTGATCGAGGTGGATGCGGTGGCGGGCACGTGCCTGGTGGAGCCGGGCATCGTGCTGGACGAGCTCAACAGGCAGCTCAAGTCCACGGGGCTGTGGTTTCCGGTCGACGTCTCGACCTCGAGCCGCGCGACTATCGGTGGCATGACCGGGAACAACTCGTGCGGCACACGGTCGATCCGTTATGGGATTATGCGCGACAACGTGATCGCAATCGATGCGCTGTTGCCGGACGGCAGCAAGCTGCAGTTCGGGGAGATTGCAGGAGTGGGCACGACCCCGCTCTTCAAATCACTGACGGCGCTCGGGCAGCGCGAAGCGGCGCACATCAAAGGAGCGTTTCCGGAGGTGTCGCGGCGTGTCGGTGGCTATCTGATCGATGCCCTTGTGCCCCCGGATGCGGGAAGTAATACGCGCTTGAACCTTGCGACGCTGTTGTGCGGCTCGGAGGGGACGCTGGCACTGTCGCAGCGCATCAGATTGAAGCTGTCGCGGCAGCCGAAAAACAAGGCGCTGGGGATTTGTCACTTCGCGACGTTCCGCAAGGCGATGGAAGCGGCGCAACATATCGTCAAGCTCGGGCCGGTGGCCGTCGAGGTGGTGGACGCCACGCTGATTGGGCTCGCCCGCGATATCGCGATGTTCCGGCCTGTCATGGAAGCCTATGTGCGCGGCAAACCGGATGCACTGCTGCTGGTCGAGTTTGCCGAGGACGATCAGGCAGAGAACTTGCGGCGCATCGACCGGCTTGGCGAGCTGATGGGCGATCTCGGGCATCCAGACAGCGTCGTCAAGGTGTCGGATGCGGCGGGACAAAAAGCCGTGTGGGAGGTGCGGGCGTCGGGTCTCAATATCATGATGAGCATGAAGTCAGAGGGAAAGCCGGTTTCGTTCATCGAGGATTGCGCGGTGCCGCTGGAGCATCTCGCGGATTACACCGAGCGGCTGTCGCAGGTGTTCGAGAAGTATGGGACGAAGGGCACGTTTTATGCCCATGCGTCAGTCGGCTGCCTGCATGTGCGGCCGGTGCTCAACCTGAAGCTCGAGAAAGATGCGAGAACCATGCGCGCGATCGCCGAGGAGGCGTTCGCGATGGTGAAACAGTACAAGGGCTCGCACTCGGGCGAACATGGCGACGGCCTGGTGCGGTCGGAATTCCACGAACGGATGTATGGGCGAAAAACGGTCGAGATCTTCGAGGAGGTCAAGGACCGTTTCGATCCGAATGGCCTGATGAATCCAGGCAAGATCGTGCGGGCGCCGCGCATGAACGATCGCGCGCTGTTTCGCTACAAGCCAGATTACGCCGTGGCGGATTTCAAGCCGGCGTTGGACTGGTCGGCCTATCCGGGCGCTGGTGGCGGCCTGCAAGGCGCGGTCGAGATGTGCAACAACAACGGCGAATGCCGGAAATTGCAGGCGGGCGTGATGTGTCCGAGCTACCGGGCGACGCTGGACGAGCGCGACGTGACGCGTGGGCGCGCGAATACCTTGCGGCTGGCAATCTCGGGTCAATTGGATGTGACGGGCGCGAATGCGCTAGCGAACGACGCCGTCGTGGACGCGATGAAGCTTTGCGTTTCGTGCAAGGCGTGCCGCCGCGAATGTCCGACAGGCGTAGACATGGCGCGGCTGAAAATCGAGGTGCTAGCGGCGCGGAACCGGGTGAAGGGTTTGGGCCTCGGCGAGCGGCTGATTGCGTATTTGCCACGGTATGCGCGATGGGCGTCGCGGTTTGCGCCTGTGATGAATGCACGCAATTGGCTGCCGGGGGCGGCATGGCTCTCTGAGCAGGTGGCCGGACTATCGGCGCGCCGCGCCTTGCCGGCGTGGAGTCGCGCGCCTTTTGATTTGCCGCACTCTGTAGGTCCGGCTGATGGGCGCGAGGTGGCGCTGTTTGCCGACACGTTCAACTCGAATTTCGAGCCGGACAATCTGCGCGCAGGTGTCGAGGCGCTGGTCAGCCTTGGCTATCGCGTGACGCTGCTGAGCTTAGGCGCGCGCGAGCGGCCGGTCTGTTGCGGGCGGACGTTTCTGGCCGCGGGCCTGGTCGATGAAGCGAAAGCCGAAGCGCGGAGGTTTCTCGCCGCGGTCAAGCCAGTGCTCGATCGCGGCGTGGCTGTTGTCGGGTTGGAGCCGTCATGCCTGCTGACGACGCGGGACGAGTTCCTAGCGATGGGCTTTGGCGCGGAAGCGGAAAAGCTATCGGCGAATGCGTTCCTGTTCGAGGAATTCCTGGCGCGAGAGTTGGACGCGGGGCGCATCAAGGCGCCGGTCGCGAAAGGTGCCGGAAAAGTGCTGCTGCACGGGCATTGCCATCAGAAGTCGTTCGGTGTGATGGGGGCAACCGCCAAGGCGTTGTCGCTGATCGAGGGTCTCGAGGTCGAGACGGTGGAGACCAGTTGCTGCGGTATGGCGGGCGCTTTTGGTTATGGCGCCGAGACCTACGATACGTCGGTTGCGATGGGCGAGCTTGCGCTGTTGCCGGCTGTGCGCAAGGCCGATGCAGCGGCTGTGATTGTAGCAGATGGGTTTTCCTGCCGGCACCAGATCAAGGATGGATCGAGCCGGAAAGCCGTGCATGTGGCGGTCCTGATTGCCAACGCGCTGCGCAACGGCTGAGCGGGCGGTGCCTGCTTGTCGTCGCTGACAACGGTTACCAGGCATGATTGACTGGCCGCCTTCCGTTCCTTCGAGGAGAACTCCGATGGCTGCCAATGCGTTGATCGACCTGACCGCGACCGAAGCCCGCGATATGATGGCCAAGGGCGAAATCACCGCCGAGGCCTATACGAAGGCCCATCTCGATCACATCGCTGTGCGCGACAAGGACGTGGAGGCGTTCGCACATCTCGATCCTGGTCATGCGTTGGAGCAGGCGCGGGCGGCGGACAAGCATCGCGCGTCCGGCAAGGGGCTGGGTGCGCTGCATGGCTTGCCGGTGGGCATCAAGGACATCATCAATACGGCTGACATGCCGACGCAGAACGGCTCGCCGCTGTTCAAGGGGTATCAGCCTGAAAAGGATGCGACCTGCGTGGCCGTGCTGCGGGCGGCGGGTGCGATCATTCTCGGCAAGACCGTGACCACCGAGCTTGCCAACCGCACGCCAGGCAAGACGAAGAACCCGCACAATGCCGCACATACACCCGGCGGTTCGTCGTCCGGTTCGGCTGCAGGCGTGGCCGCAAAAATGATGCCGCTGGCGCTCGGTACTCAGACCGGTGGCTCGGTGATACGGCCAGGATCATTCAACGGCATTCACGCGCTGAAGCCAACGCTTGGTCTCATCTCACGAACCGGCGCGACATTGCAGTCGAATACGCTCGACACGATCGGCGTCTACGGTCGCTCTCTGGCGGATCTGGCGCTGATCACTGATGCGTTGTCGCAGTTCGATCCGAGCGACGACGTGAGCTATCAGCGCGTGCGGCCAAACCTCGGCGCGATGTTGGCGGCCGGGGTGCAGGCCAAGCCGAAGCTGGCGTTCTTTAAATCACCCGCCTGGGAGTTCGCCGAGGACGGCGCGAAGGCGGAGCTGGCCAAGATCGTCAAGCTGATGGGCCCCGCGGTCGAGGAAATCGAGATTCCAGCACTGGCGGATATCGTGAAACATCATGCCAACGTGATGGGTGCCGAGAACGCGCATTTTTATGGGCCATTGCTGAAACGCGATCCAAAAGGCGTCAGTCCGATGCTGACCGAGGTGCTGAATGCGGGTGCGAAGGTGCTGGGCCACGATTATGTCGCCGCCCTGCAAGCGCGGGAAGCGATGTACGAACAAGTCGAGAAGGTGCTTGGTCGCTACTCGGCCTTATTGACGCTGCCGTCATGCGGACCGGCGCCGAAGGGACTTGGTTCCACAGGCAACGCCGTGTTCAACGGCATGTGGACGCTGCTCGGCGTGCCGTGCCTCTCGCTGCCGTTGATGCAAGTCGGGGGTATGCCATGCGGCGTGCAACTTATCGGCATGCGACGCGACGAAGGACGACTGCTGGCAACCGGGCACTGGGTGGAGGATACTGTTCGCGCCAAAATGAAGTGATGCGCGCGGTAGATGCGCGCCGTCCATGAGAGGAACTGCCATGCAATCGCCCAGTCCTGTCGAGATGCCGGTTTGGCGCTCGATGCTGTTCGTGCCGGTGAACGTCCCAAAATTCGTCGAGACGGCGCACACGCGCGGGGCGGACGCGATTATCCTCGATCTTGAGGACAGCGTGCCGCCGGCCGAAAAAGCCAACGCCCGCACGATGATCGCGGCGGCGGCGCCAAAGGTTGCGAAAAGCGGTGCCGATGTCGTGGTGCGCATCAACCAGCCGATCGAGCTGGCGGTACGCGACATCGAGGCGGCGATCTCACCGGCCATTCACACGCTGATGTTGCCGAAGATCGATGGTGCCAGCCACGTGCGGCTCTTGGCCGAGCTCGTCGACCGGGTCGAGGCGCAGAAGGGCATGCGTATCGGGCATACGCGGTTCATGGCATTGATCGAGACGCCGGCGGCGTTCGCGCGGGCCGAGGAGATTGCGGCGGCGCATCCGCGGCTGATCTCGGTAGGTTTGGGCTCGGAAGATTTCGCCATGGAGATTGGCGGCGAGCCGGCGACTGACGTTTTGACTTATCCGAAACAGCGGGTGGCAATTGCGGCCATGGCCAGCGGCCTGATGGCGATGGGCGTGATCGGCTCTGTGGCGGATTTCGCGGACCTGGAGGGGTATCGCGCGTCGGCCCGGCTGGCGCGGCGGTTCGGGTTTCGGGGCGCGTCGTGCATCCATCCGAAGCACGTCGCCATCCTCAACGAGGAGTTCGGACCGAAGCCGGACGTGGTGGCCTGGGCGCACCGGGTGATCGAAGTCTACGAGAAGGCCAAGTCGGAGGGGCGGGCGTCGGTCCAGCTCGACGGCAAGATGATCGATATTCCGATCGTGGTACGGGCGGAGCGGGTTCTCGCCGAGGCCGAGCGAGTCGCTGCGCGAATGAAGCGCATGAAGGGGTGAGCGCGTGTTTGCTCGCGCGTCTCTTTCGGCATAAAAAAACGCCCTCCGTTTGGAGGGCGTTTTCGTTATGCGATCCCGTTCAGTTTCGGGCTTAAGCCTCGGTCAGTGCCTTTGGCCGCACGGACTCCATGGCTTGCAGGACGCGCTTGTCGGGCATCTGGAACAGGTTGGTTGCGAGGCCGACTTTGGCCAAGCCATTGATGAACCACTTGGTTGGGTCGAAGTCCCAGCGATTGATGCCGTGGCGATAGTCCTTCGGGAAGGCATGATGGTAGTTGTGATACTGCTCGCCAAGGGCGAATGGGAACCACCAGACGTCGCGGGCGGATACGTCGTGCGTGTATTTGCGCGTGCCCCAGGTGTGGCAGACCGAGTTCACGGCGTAGACGACATGGCTCGTCAGGACCAGGCGCAAGGCTGAGATCAGGAGGCCACCCCACCACGGGGCGCCAACTGCCATGGAAATGGCAACGGGAATGAGGCCGTTGAGGAAGAAGAACATGGGCCAATAGTAGTTGTGCTGCCAAGCGATGACGGGGTTGTTCTGGAGGCGTTCAGGCAATTGAATCGGTGGCAGCGGCGCCAGAATGATCCACTCCATGTGCGCCCACCAGAAGCCGAGCTGAATGTTGTAGGGATCGTCCGTATGATCGGTGTGATCGTGGTGCTTGATATGGGATGAAATCCACTGCCGCGCCGGCATCTGCAAAACCAGGATGGAGCCGGTCGCCAGCAAGTATTCGACCACCCGCGAGAATTTGACGGCGTTGTGCGCCCATGCCCGGTGATAGAGCGCGGTAATTCCCAAGCCGCCAATCGGGTAGGCCAGCAAGTGAAAGGTGGCTTCGGGCAAGGATGCGCCGTTCATCCACAAGTAGGGCACGGCCGCTGCGCCGGCAATGTGGAGGACCGACAGCGAAAAGAGAGCAATGTAGCTGATGTGCATGGGCGCCGTTGATTTAAGCCTGAACAGGCAGCACGAGGTTCGGGTGAGCAAAGCACCGTATTGTTGGTTTTCGGCTCGCACGCCGAACGTTCGCAGCGACTGCGAATCGTACAAGCCGTTCGGATCACCAAGCCTGTACAACGTGTCCTAGTCAAGTGAGCGGGGGGCCGACAAATCGCCGCTCCGCTGATCTATCTATGGGATTCGTGATCGCGTTACGATTTGCCTGCGGCATCGCGGCAAACATGTCACTTTTTCCAGAACGCGGGACGCTGAACGGTGAGTTCTGATTCGAGGCCGGAGCGGCAGAGCTCAAAAAACCACCACGCTGCGGATGCTTTCGCCGGAATGCATCAGGTCGAAGCCCTTGTTGATGTCAGCAAGGGATAAGGTATGCGTGATCATCGGGTCGATCTGGATCTTGCCGTCCATGTACCACTCGACGATCTTTGGCACATCGGTACGGCCCCTGGCGCCGCCGAACGCGGTGCCTTTCCAGGTCCGGCCGGTTACGAGTTGGAACGGCCGTGTCTTGATCTCCTGACCTGCACCCGCCACGCCAATGATGATACTCTCACCCCAGCCGCGGTGGCTGCATTCGAGCGCCGTGCGCATGACCTCGACATTGCCGGTGCAATCGAACGTGTAGTCGGCACCGCCGATCTGGTCGGCGCCGCGTTTCGTCATGTTGACGAGGTGGGCGACGAGGTCGGAGCCGACATCCTTCGGGTTGACGAAGTGCGTCATGCCGAACTTTTCGCCCCAGGCCTTCTTGGCGGGGTTGGTATCGACACCGATGATCATGTCGGCACCGACAAGGCGAAGGCCCTGCAACACGTTGAGGCCGATGCCACCCAGGCCAAAGACGATGCCGGTGCAGCCGGGGCCGGCCTTGGCCGTGTTGATCACGGCGCCGATGCCCGTGGTGACGCCGCAGCCGATGTAGCAGACCTTGTCGAACGGGGCGTCCTCGCGGATTTTGGCAACCGCGATTTCGGGAAGCACCGTGAAATTCGAGAACGTCGAGCAACCCATGTAGTGGTGGATCTTCTTGCCATCGAGGGAAAACCGCGAGGAGCCGTCCGGCATCACACCCTGGCCTTGGGTGGCGCGGATCGAGGTGCACAGGTTGGTCTTGCGCGAGAGGCAGGACGGGCACGTGCGGCACTCGGGCGTATAAAGGGGAATAACGTGGTCGCCTTTGCGGACGCTAGTGACACCGGGGCCAACGTCGACGACGACGCCGGCGCCTTCATGGCCCATAATGGCCGGGAAGAGCCCTTCGGGGTCGGCGCCCGAGATCGTGAAATCGTCCGTATGGCAGATGCCGGTGGCCTTGATCTCGACCAGGACTTCGCCTGTTTTCGGACCCTCGAGATCGACGGTCGCGATCTGCAACGGCTTGGCTTTTTCAAATGCGACAGCGGCTTTGGTCTTCATGGGGCCTCGGCAATGTTGAGGTTAGTGTGAACCGTGAGGCATGGTGCCGGTTGGGGTGCCGGCGGGTTTCATGGTGGCAGGCGCCCGCTGGCTTCCAGCCTGTTGTAGAACGGGACCGATGACAGCAGCCGGCTGCTGCTGTCCATGCGCGCCCCTTGGCAGCACCTGATAGCGGGCGCTCATGCCCGCGTCGAGATGGTCGTCGACGTGGCAGTGAATCATCCAGATGCCCGGGTTGTCCGGCACCATGTCGGCCTGGACGTGCTGGGCCGGCAGCAGGGGCACCACGTCCATGCGGTGGCCGCCGACCAGAACGGTGTGGCCATGCCAGTGCGGCGTGTGCAGATCCACCTCGTTGCCGAGCGCGACCGTGTACCAGCGCACGCGTTCACCGACCCGCATCTGCATCGTCTCGACCGGCACGTTACCGAAGATGTAGCCATTCACCGCGTGCTTTTTGTTGCTCTCCTTGAAGTCGGCGTCTTTTTCCAGCTTGGCGTAGTCGCCGCCAGCGCGCTTGGCGTCGTCGGCGATGTACCAGCTTTTCGATTCATCGAAGATTTTCCAGAGCGTGATGATCTCGCGGTCGACGTCGACCGGGCGCAGATTGGGCCGGGCCAGTCCGCGCTTGGTCACGACAATGGCGCCGATCAGGCCAGCGTTGGTGTCCTTCACGCGGTCGGTATGCGAATGGTAGAGCCAGACCAACGAGCTCGGATCGCGGGGACCAGGTCCGGCGCGTTCTGGTACTGGCCAGACATAAACCTGCGTTTCGCCGGGCTCGACTGCGTCGTCCTTCTTTTCGATGCCGCTCGTGCCGTCGTTGGAGGGGGCGCCCTCGTCGCGCTTCAGGTAAAAGACACCGTGCGGATGCAGCGAATAGGGGCGCGTCGCCTTGTTCTTGAAGATGACGCGCAGGGTATCACCGACCTCGGCGCGCAGGACCGGACCCAGGATACCAGTGTGCGCCCACTCCGGCGGCTTCGGCTTCTTCGTCTCGAAGCGGTCGTCGGTATACTCGACGTAGATCGCTTTCCGGTGCACCCGGCCGACGCGGCCGTCCTTGCGCTCGACGAAGATCTTGGCCTCGTCCATGAATTCGTGGCCCATCATCTCGTCGCGGCCGGCGGGGGCATAATCCCACGCCACTTCTTCGGCAGCGATGTAAGTGGTGCGCACCTTGCCACCCGGCAGCGCCGGCTTGTAGACGCGCTGGATATCCGGGGCCGGCGCCACAATCGGCTGCTGCGCGCCGGCGGCGCCGACGGCCAGGCTAAGAACAATGAAGCCCGCGCACACAACGCGCATCATGGCGATCGGCTGAAGCGTCGTCGCGGCCATGTTTCCTCCCGAAAACGTCACTCGATATACGGCCCGACGGCGGTTATGGTGCCGCAGGCTCGGCCCAAAGATCATACTCATCCGCCTCGAACACGCGTGCCTTGATCAAATCGCCTGCTTTCACGGTCGTAGCGCCGTTGAGGAAGACGCTGCCGTCGATTTCGGGCGCGTCCCAGGCCGAACGGCCAATGGCGCCGTCCTCGTCGACCTCGTCGATCAGGACATCGATGGTGCGGCCGACGCGCGTAGCGGTGACGGCTGCAGAAATCTCTTTCTGCGTGGCCATGAAGCGGTGCCAGCGCTCTTCCTTGACCTCTTCAGGCACGGCGCCCGGGAGATCGTTGGCCTTGGCGCCGTCGACCGCCTCGTACTTGAAGCAGCCGGCGCGGGCGATGCGGGCGTCGCGCATGAACTGCAGCAGGAGTTCGAAATCGCGCTCGGTCTCGCCGGGAAAGCCGACGATGAACGTGGAGCGGATCGCAAGATCGGGCACAGCCTTCTGCCAGCTTTGGATGCGTTG
>JANXRM010000206.1 GCA_025353015.1 Hyphomicrobiales bacterium | reverse complement strand
ACCTGCGTTTCGCCCCAATCGCCCGCGGCGGAATTCGCTGGTCGGATCGGGCGCTTGATTTTCGAACAGAGGTTCTGGGGCTCGCAAAAGCACAGCAAGTCAAGAACGCGGTGATCGTGCCGGCCGGCGCCAAAGGTGGCTTCATTCCGAAGCTGTTGCCGCGCACCGGGACACGGGACGAGATTGCGGCCGAAGGCGTCGGCGCGTACACCGTCTTCATTTCGGCCATGCTCGACATCACGGACAACATCGTCGACGGCGCCATCGTGCCGCCCACGCATGTCGTGCGTTATGACGGGGACGATCCCTATCTGGTCGTCGCGGCCGACAAGGGAACGGCAACATTCTCCGACACGGCCAACGGCATCGCGAAAGCACGCGGTTTCTGGTTGGCAGATGCGTTCGCGTCCGGCGGTTCGGCCGGCTACGATCACAAGAAGCTGGCAATCACGTCGCGCGGGGCGTGGGAATGCGTGAAGCGCCATTTCCGCGAGATGGATCGCGATATTCAAAAGGAGCCGTTCCGCGTCGTCGGCGTCGGCGATATGTCGGGCGACGTTTTTGGCAACGGGATGTTGCGGTCGGACGCGATCCGGCTGGTCGCGGCCTTCGACCATCGCGACATCTTCCTTGATCCCGATCCGAAGACGCTTGAAAGTTTTGGCGAGCGCAATCGGCTCTTCGAGCTGCCGCGCTCCAGTTGGGCCGACTACAACCCAGCGCTGATCTCCAAAGGTGGTGGTGTTTTTTCGCGCAAGGCCAAATCCATTCCAATATCCGTCGAAGTGCGGACGATGCTCGGCGTTGATGCCGACAGCTTGCCGCCGCAGGACTTGATGCACGCGATCTTGATGGCGGAGTGCGAGCTCCTCTTCTTCGGCGGTATCGGCACGTACGTGAGAGCGTCCAGCGAAACCGAGCAGGATGCTGGCGACCGGGCGAACGACGGCATCCGCGTCACGGCTTCGGAGTTGCGCGCCAAAGTCATCGGCGAGGGCGCCAACCTCGGCATGACGCAGCGGGCGCGGGTCGAAGCGGCGGGGCATGGCGTCAGGCTCAACACGGATTTCATCGACAATTCAGCCGGCGTGAACACGTCCGACCAGGAAGTGAACATCAAGATTGCACTGGCGCCCGTGATCGCTGCGGGACGGCTGACGATCGAGAAGCGCGATGAAATGCTGAAGGCGATGGCTGGCGACGTCGCGGCCGCCGTGTTGCGCAACAATTACCAGCAATCCCTTGGCCTCAGTCTTGCCGTGCGGCGAGCGCCTGGCGAACTCGCCGCGAATGCGCGCCTCATTCGGTCGCTCGAAGCGCGCGGGCTGCTCGACCGCCGGTTGGAAAACCTACCGCCCGAGCGTGAGATCGCCGAGCGGCAACGCGGCGGCAAAGGTTTTCTGCGGCCCGAACTTGCGATCCTTTCGAGCTACGCCAAAATCGCGTTGTTGCACGATCTCCTGGCGAGCACTGTCCCCGACGATCCCGGCATGCAAGGACTGCTGATCGACTATTTTCCTCAGGCGTTGCAGAAAGGCTTTTCCGCCGATCTGGCGCAGCATCGCCTCCGTCGCGAGATCATCGCGACGACGCTGACCAACGGTCTCGTCAACCGGCTGGGTGCCGCAACGCCGTTGCAGCTTGCGAGCGAAACCGCGCAACCCATTGCAAATGTCGCCTATGCGTTCATGGCCGCGCGCGGCGTTTTTGATCTGACCGATCTGTGGCGGCGCATCGATGGCCTCGATGGCCGGGTGAAAGGCTTGCTGCAATTGGAGCTTTATGAGCGTGTGCGTGCGCTGCTCGTGCGGGCGACGACGTTGTTTCTGCGCAGTGGAGAAGCTGTCCGTGATCTCCAGGCGACGATTTCGCGGCATGGTGCGGGGCTTTCAGAGATCAAGGCTGCCATCGGTGAAATTGCGCCGGCGGATGCCCGCGCCCGTCAAACGGCGCTACAGGCGCGGTTCGTTGCAGAGGGGGTGCCGGCTGATATCGCCGCCGACATCGCGCTGTTGCCGCTGCTTTCGGATGCGCCTGTGATGTTAGCTACCGCTGATGCCTCGGGTGCAGCGCTGCTCGCCTCGGCACAGGTGTTCCTGGAAGTCGGCGATCAGTTTCGCCTGGATGACATCGTCGAGCGGGCCCAGGCGATACGAACGGTCGACGATTACGATCGTCTTGCCATTGCAAATGCCACGTCGGGCCTGTTGGAGGCGCAACGAGCCATTGCAGCTTCCGCGCTGGCTTGCGGTACCGCCGGAGCCGCGGGGCTGCAATCCTGGCTCGAGCGGCGGCGGGTGGCGAGCGACCGGGTGATTGCAGACCTGGCGGAGATAGCGGGGGCCGGTGAATTAACTGTGTCGCGTTTGACCGTGGCCGCGTCCCGCGTATCGGATCTGGTACGGATGCCGGTCGAATTAAGCGCTGCGAAGTAATGTCACTCGGCGGCCTTCGGTGCCTCCTTGAGCAGCGTCTCGCCGGGCTTGACGATGGTGAATTTCACCGGCTCGTCGGTGGTTTCCAGGCGATCATTCACCTGCCGCACCACCGTGTATCGGGACGTTGCGAGGTCACCTGGGTCCTTGAAATCCTCGCGGTAGTGGGCGCCACGGCTGTTCTCCCGCTTCAAGGCGGCATGCGTGACGACCTTCGAGATCTCCAGCTGCGATCTGAGGTTCAGCCAGTCGTGCCAGGTGAGGTTGAAAGCGCGGTTGCCGTCGGCGACGCCCGTTGTAGCGAGGTCGTCTGTCAGCTCATCGAGGCGGCCGAGTGCCCGCGTCATGCTGGCCTGATCGCGAATGATGCCGACGTCATCCCACATGAGATCCAGCAGCGTTTCGCGCATCTTATTCGTATCGCCAGACGCCTGCCGGAAGGGTTCCTCGGCGCGGGAGATTTCAGCGGCGACCATGTCCATGTCGGGTTCGCGGAAGCCGAGGCCGTGCTTGATATCGGCAGCCATCGTCTCGCCCGAGATGCCGCCGTAGACAGTCGAGTTGGCGACGCCGTTGCCGCCCAAGCGGTTGGCGCCGTGGACGCCGCCCGCGTCCTCGCCCGCGACGTAGAGCCCGTCGATGCCGGTCGAGGTGTCGACCTTGCAGACGACACCGCCCATCATGTAATGCGCCGTCGGCACGACTTCGACGAGGCCGCCCGCCAGATCGAAACCGCAGTCGGCGCAGCGCTCCACCATGCCCTTGAATTGTTTGGCCACCTTGTCGGGGCCGAGATGTCCCATCGCGATATAGAGCCCGCCGTTCGGCGTCGTGCGTCCGGCCTGCATTTCGCGGTACATGGATTGCGAGACGAGATCGCGTGTCGCGCGCTCGCCGCGCGGGTCGTAGTTGAACATGAAGCGCTCTTTGGCGCCGTCGAGGAGATAGCCGCCGGCACCACGCAAACCTTCCTCGATGATGGTGCCGGTCATGCGCGTGTGCGGGCCGGCGAGCACGCCGGTCGGATGGAACTGCACCATCTCCATGTCGCGCAGTGCGAGGCCATAGCGCAGCGCCATGGCGAGCCCGTCCATCGATTTGTCGCCGGAGGGTGTGTGGTACTTGTACATGGTCGGGCCGCCACCGGTCGCCAGCAGTACGACCTTCGCCTCGACCAGCCGGAATGCGCCGGTGCGCACGTCGATGAAAAGAACAGCGCTTATGGGTTGCGCCTTCGGTTGCCCAGTACCAACCGTCGCGTGGCTACGGCTACCTTCCTTCGCCGGAATGAGCGCCACCGCGCGATGCTCCTCGAGCCGCCGAATCGGCCTGGCCCAAACCTGCTCCATCAGCCGGTTGATGATCTCGATACCGGTCAGATCGCCTTTGTGCACCGTGCGGTCGAACGTCTGGCCAGCGAAGGCCTTGCCGTGCAGCGAGCCATCGGGGTTGCGGTCGAAAAAGCAACCGATCTCGTTTTCCAGTTCCTGCACCCGCTCGATGGCCTTCGTCACCAGCGTCCAGGCGAGATCCTGGTCGGGCAGCCATTTGCCGCCGTCGATGGTATCCATGAAATGCCGCTCGACGGAGTCGCCCTTCCCCAGCGCCACGTTGTAGCCGCCCTGCACCATGCGCGTGCAGCCGGATTTGCCGAGCAGCCCTTTCGAGGCGACCGTGATGTCGAGATCGGCGTTGGCCTGATGCGCGTGCAGGCCTGCGAACAGCCCCGCGCCGCCAGAGCCGAGGATCAGGATGTCCGTCTTCAAGCGTTCAAGCATGGTGGTCGCTTTGGTTGCGGTTTGTCGAGGGCCTGGTCGGATCAGAATTCGATGCCGAAGTAGACGGTTTCGAGCCCGATCCGAAAGTCCACAGCCTCGAAGTGCAGGGCCTTTTCCGCGCGCACCAGCGCTTCGAATTCGAACCCTTCGTCTGTTCGTCGATAATGTTCGACGCGCATCTGATCCTGATAGACGAGCGCGATGTGGCGCACAGTCGGATGTGCCTTGTAGAAGTCGAGCTTGGCGCCGCGATCGTTGTCGATGGTTCGGGGGAGAGAATTTCGACGACCACCAGCGGGTCCGTGATGTCGTTCTTTTTGCCGACACTTCCACAACGCACGACGATATCAGGTTTGTACTTGTCGGTGCCGCGAGAGTCGTCGCTGGCCTGCACACGCATGCCGCCCTGGTAGCTGCGGCAGCCGCGCTTATCCATCGCCAGTTTCATCGGGGCGCCGATGTTCGATGCGATCTGCTCGTGCGTCTCCGTCGGGTTCGTCATCATGAAGATGACGCCCTCGATCAGCTCGAAATCGGCGGTGTCAGCCTGAGCGTCGATAAAAGCGTCGAAGCCTTCGATCGTGACGGGCTCTGGGTGGCGCAATGCGGTTGGCATCGGGTGTGTCCTAGCGATTGCGGTCAAGTATAGACCCGAATGAGGAAAACGGCAGCAACCGCGGCTGCAATCGACATCGCCCAGGTCGCGAGCCGCTTTTGATCGTCCCGCCAGGGCATGTGCTCGATAACGAGGACGCGCAGGCCGCCGAGCAGATGCACCGCAAGAAGGGCGACGAGGCCAGTCTCGGCGAGTTTCACCAGTGGCGATTGCGTCCACGTCAGAAAGCCGTTGAGTTTCGCTTCGCCCTCGATGGCGAGCCCCAGCACCAGGAAATGCAGCGGCAGGAAGCAGGCGAGCAGAACACCCGAAATCCGGTGCACCATGGCGGCGAGCCAGAGCCTGTCTTGGCGATAGGCTGTCGTGTGCGGTCGATTTGGCATTAGAGCACCACCGCCGCAACGGCGCGGAGGCCCAGCAAAGCCAGAATGACGCCGAACGCCCACATCAGGAAATCGAGGGCGCGCGGATTACGGCGGAGCCAGCGCGGCATCCATTCACTGGCGACCGAGCGCACGCCGATGGCGCCGTGGATCGCCGCGGCCACCACGAACACGCCATAAAACAGCGCCCAGCCCAGGCTGCCTTTGGTCCGGGCCAGGATGCTGGCGGCGTCCAAACCTTTGCGCGTGGCGTAAAAGATCACCGCCAGGTGGCCGATGATGAGCGGCACCATCAGCATGGCCGTGAGGCGCTGCAGAAACACGAGGCGGATGTTCATGGCTGGAGGGGCCTGGCGGGTGGGGTGGCGTGGGTTTTGATGCGGCGTGACGAATAGGAAACGGTGTAAAGCCAGCCGTCAAGGCAAGTCCAGGCGGAAAGCGAGCCCAGCCGAAAGCGAGACTGCTTGTCGCTACGCGTGCGCTCGCTCCTGCCCTGCTGGTCGTCGCGATCAGTTCCTGGCCGCGACCCCAATTGAATCATCCCTTGCTTCCCCCTCTTTACATTTGACATTTCCCCCGCCCTCCCCGATAACCCGCTCATCGCGCGGGGCCATCAGGCTTTCGTGCGCAATGCGCTGTTCGAGGCTCGTCCAAAGGTCTGCCGGTTCGCGGCGGAGCGGGGACACAGAAGTCCACAGGATTAGCCCGCAAAGGCGGCCCGGTGGCGCCACAGGACGCGGAACCGTTAGGAAAAACAACGATGTACGCTGTCATCAAGACGGGCGGTAAACAGTACCGTGTCTCGGCCAACGACACTCTCCGGGTGGAAAAAGTTGCTGGCGACGCAGGCGCAACCGTCGAATTCACTGAAGTGCTCATGGTCGGCGGCGAAGGCGCGCCGAAGATCGGTACACCGTTTCTATCGGGCGCCAAGGTCACGGCCGAGGTCGTGTTGCAGGGCCGGGCCGACAAGGTCATCGCCTTCAAGAAGCGCCGCCGGAAAAACTCTCGCCGCAAGCGCGGCCACCGTCAGGAACTGACGACGGTGAAGATTCGCGATATTATCGGCTGAAGCTGCGACCCAAGCTTTAAGAGGACTGATCCATGGCACATAAAAAAGCAGGCGGCTCATCCCGCAACGGCCGCGATACCGCAGGCCGGCGGCTTGGCATTAAAAAGTTCGGTGGTGAGAAGGTCATCTCCGGCAACATCCTTTGCCGTCAGCGCGGCACCCAGTGGCATCCGGGAACGGGCGTCGGCATGGGCGTCGATCACACGATTTATGCCGTCGTCGAAGGCAGCGTGGAATTCCAAGCCCGCAGGAACGGCCGCATCTTCATCTCGGTCAAACCGGATAAGCTCGAAGCTGCAGAATAACGGTTGGACCATCCGCACCGGGGTCTGGCTGTCGAAGCTGGACCCGGCATGAGATCCGGCCAGAATTCAAAAAGGGAGACGGTGCAACCGTCTCTCTTTTTGCGTTTGGGAGACGCGGCGTGCGCCAGCTCCCGACGTCGGCGTGAGGACGACCCGTGTCATGAGCCAGATCGGTGGACATCTTCTTCTCGAGTGGGGCATCAAGCCCGGCAAGACCTTCAAGGCCGTGCTGGCCGAGGCGCGACGCTTAGCAGGCCAAGGTCTGTCGCTGGACGAGATCCGGGAGCGTGTGGCGACGCTGTTCCCGGCGCCCGCGATTATTCCGCGGCGCACGAAGGGCGCATTCGCTGAAGCTATCGCCGCCGAGACGCCGGAGGATGAAGCCAACATCGAGGCCGTCCGCTGGCACATGGAAGATCTGATGCGGTGCCCCATGCTGGAGCACGGCGCGGTCATGCCGGATGCCTGCCCGTCAGGGCAGGCGCCAGGGACGATTCCGGTCGGTGGCGCGGTCGTCAGCCGGGCGATCCATCCGTCGTTCCACTCGGCCGATATCTGCTGCTCGATGTATGCGACCGTTTTCCCAAAGGGCACGGCGACCGCTGACTTCATGGACACCGTGGCGGCTGTGACCCGCTTCGGCCCCGGTGGCCGCGCGCCCGAGGACCAGATCGCAGATCCCATCACCGACGAGATCGAGGCGACGAAAAACCCGTTCCTGGCGCAACTTGCGGGCCGCGCCAAGGCGCAGCTCTGCGATCAAGGCGACGGCAACCATTTCGCGTTTTTCGGCTCGCTCGACGTCTCGCCCGCGATGCTCACGACGCTGCGCGCCAATGGTCAAGCCGCGTTGGCCGATGCAATCGCGTCGCAGGCTTCCGTCGACGTCCTCGTGACGCATCATGGCAGCCGCGATCTCGGCGCTCAGGTCTACAAGCGCGGCATGTCGGAAGCGCTGATGCAGACGCGCGCCGTCTCGCCGGATACACCGGCGCATCAGTCGTGGATCGATCCGGCAACCGAGATGGGCGTCGCCTACTGGGAAGCGCTGCACTACGTGGCGCGTTGGACGAAGCGGAACCACCAGCTGGTGCATGAGCGCACGCTGGCCCGGCTTGGCATCAAGCCGCTGGCGGCGTTCGGCAACGAGCATAATTTCGTCTGGAAGCGCGGCGATCGCTACTATCACGGCAAGGGCGCGACGCCAGCCTGGAAGGACGCCGCCGGGCATCCACTGCTGGGCCTCATTCCGCTCAATATGGCGGCGCCCGTGCTGTTGACGCTCGGCCGCGACCGGGCGGAGTACGCGTCATTCTCGCCGCATGGCGCGGGCCGCAACAAGAGCCGGTCGCAGCTCTTGCGGGAGCTCGGGCTTGCCGGATTGACGCCCGAAGCGAAACTCGCGCAATCGCGGGTCGAAATGGCGCGGCAGACGGAGGGGCTGGATGTCCGCTTCTACTACGATCAGCCCGACGTTTCGGAAAGCCCGGTCGCCTACAAGAATGCGGACCAGGTGCAGCGGCAGATCGAGCAGTTCGGCCTCGCCGACGTCGTTGGCCTTGTTCGCCCGAAAGGCTCGATCATGGCGGGCGACTACGATAAACCATGGATGCGTAAGAAAGTGCCCGAGGCGAAAGCCAAGCCGCCCCAACAGCGCGACCGGCGCAAACGCCGTTAGCGCCGGTTTTTGGGAACGCCTGGACTGCACGACCTGGAGTGCGAGCAGAGAGCCGGTAGCCCGTCATGCTGACGACCGAACGTTTAACCCTGCGGCCTTTCACATCTGGCGATGCCGAGGCTTTCCTCGGGCTCGCCAGCCATTGGGATGTTGCGCGCATGACCAGCGACATCCCGCATCCGCTGACACTGGCCGACGCCCGGATTTGGCTGCAGACGGCGCCCGACGAGGCCCGCTTCGCGCTGATGGAAAACGGTCGGTTGATCGGTGGTGCCGGGTATTTCCAGCACGCTCCGGAAGCCGTCGAAGTGGGTTTTTGGCTCGGGCGTGCCTATTGGGGACGCGGCCTTGCAACAGAAGCCGTCACGTCCGTTGTCGGTTATGGTCTGCTGCACACGCGGACAGCGGCGTTCACGTCCTCGCACTTTACCGACAATCCGGCATCGGGGCGGGTTCTGGCCAAGCTCGGCTTCGAGCCGACGGGAACAGCCCGCATTCATAGTGTCGCGCGCGGCACCGATGTTGCTGCAATCTGCTATGGGATGTCGCGCGAGGCAGCAATGGCCCACCTCGGCATAACGGTTGCCGGGTCTGCTCCGGCGCCGCCGACCCCACATGATTCGACCAAGCGCGAGGGGCGGCTTGCCTCGCTGTTCGGAAAACTGAGACGAAGTGCCTGACCCAAACAGAGTTGATTGCAATGAAATTTCTTGATCAAGCCAAAATCTACGTTCGCTCCGGTGCCGGCGGCAACGGCTGCGTGTCGTTCCGGCGTGAGAAATTTATCGAATACGGCGGGCCCAATGGCGGCAACGGCGGCCGCGGCGGCGACGTGGTCGTGACCTGTGTCGACAATCTCAACACGCTGATCGACTACCGCTATCAGCAGCATTTCTTCGCCAAGAACGGCTCGCCCGGCATGGGCAAGGACCGCAACGGCGGCGATGGCGACGATATCGTGATCAAGGTGCCGCCCGGCACCGAGATCCTGGCTGAGGACAATGAAACGATCATCGCCGAGTTGCTGAAGCCGGGTGATCAGACGATCATCGCCAAGGGCGGTAACGGTGGGTTCGGCAACACGCACTTCAAAAGCCCGACCAATCAGGCGCCGCGGCATGCCAATCCGGGCCAGCTGGCGACGGAAATGACGATCTGGCTCCGGATGAAGCTGATCGCCGACGCAGGACTGCTCGGATTGCCGAATGCAGGCAAGTCGACGTTCCTGGCGGCCATCAGCAAGGCACGTCCGAAAATCGCCGATTACCCGTTCACGACGCTGCATCCCAATCTCGGGGTCGTCAAAGTCGGCGAGGTGGATTTCGTGGTGGCAGATATTCCGGGCCTCATCGAAGGTGCCCACGAAGGCGCCGGCCTTGGCGTGCAGTTCCTCGGCCATGTCGAACGCTGCAAGGTGTTGCTGCATCTCGTCGATGCGACCGAGGTTTCGGCCGACGTGGCGACCGCCTACCGCACGGTCCGCAACGAGATCCGCGCCTATTCGCCGGATCTCGCCAAGCGCAAGGAAATCGTCGCGCTCTCGAAGTGCGATGCACTGACGCCGGATGTAATTGCCGAGAAGCTCGCGGCACTGCAGAAAGCCGCTCGCAAGAAGCCGCTCGTCCTCTCGGCCGTCTCGGGGCTGGGCATGAAGGAAGCGCTGTTTGCGCTCGCCCGCGAGATTACCGCGAAGACTGCGGCGGAGAAGGATGCGCTCGTGGAAGAAAAACCATGGGCGCCGTGAGGGGAAAAAAGTTATCCCCACCGCGCGCTGCTCGGTTACGTTCCAGGCATGATGCGACAGATGTGATTCGATCTCCTGTTGTTTCGGGACATTCGAAAACGACCCACACAACAACAATTGTCATAGTCGGGCCGTAGTTCGGAGCACGTCTTCGACATGACTCCCGACCACCCATCGCTCCGCGAACGGGGCGATAGCGGTTTGCTGCGGCTGTTCGGCAAAAGCTCACTACTCTCTGTTGGGGAGAGATGGATTCTCGCGACAAGCGCGAGAATGACACTCGCGAGTATGCTATGAACAATGCGGAAAACTAGGTCTGAGCGATTCACATGATTGCGCCCCCGAAACCCCGCCCCGAATGGACTGGTGCCCGCCGCATCGTCGTCAAGATCGGCTCGGCGCTGCTGGTCGATCGGGCGACCGGCCGGCTCAGGGCAACCTGGCTCAACGGCATGGCGGATGACGTCGCCGAGCTGGTTGCGGCTGGCAAAGAGGTGGTGCTGGTCTCGTCGGGTGCCATCGCTCTCGGCCGGCATGTGATGGGCCTGCCCAAGGGGCCGTTGGAACTGGAGCAAAGCCAGGCCGCGGCCGCCGTCGGCCAGATCAGTCTGGCGTCTGCCTATCAGGACGTGTTCCGCGCCCGCGGTTTGAGCGTGGCGCAGGTGCTGCTGACGCTCGGCGACACCGAGGAGCGGCGGCGCTATCTCAACGCGCGGCGCACGATGGATACCCTGCTCGCGCACAAGATCATTCCCGTCGTCAACGAGAACGATACGGTCGCGACCGCCGAGATTCGTTACGGCGATAACGACCGCTTGTCGGCCCGCGTCGCCTCCATGATGAGCGCCGACTGCCTCGTGCTGCTCTCCGATATCGATGGCCTCTACACCGCACCGCCGGCGAAGGACCCGGGGGCGACGCATATCCCCGAGGTGCGCTCGATCACGCCCGAGATCGAGGCCATGGCGGGCGACCCCGGTTCCGAGTTCTCGAAAGGCGGCATGCGCACCAAGATTGAGGCGGCTAAGATTGCGCTCGGCGGCGGCACGTCCATGGTCATCACCACGGGCGAGACGATGCACCCGCTGAAGGCGATGTCGTCGGGTGCCCGCTGCACGTGGTTCCTGGCGTCGTCCGATCCGGTGTCGTCGAGAAAGCGCTGGATCTCAGGGCAATTGGAGCCGGCGGGGCATGTGCACATCGATGCGGGTGCCGAGAAGGCGCTGCTTTCTGGCAAAAGCCTGCTGCCGGCCGGCGTCAAGCGGCTTGAAGGCCAGTTCGAGCGCGGCGACGCGGTGATCATTCGTGGTCCCGATGGTCGCGAGATAGGGCGCGGCCTCGTTGCTTATTCGCGTGGGCATGCCGACCAGATCATCGGCAAGAAAAGCGCCGATATCGCAAAGGTTCTCGGCCAACCGGGGCGGGCTGAACTCGTTCACCGGGACGATATGGCGTTGAGCCCGGGGTAGCGGGCCGCAGTTTCAATTGGAGGAGTTCTGGCGATGGGCCAACAGACATTTCCACGGTCGTACACGGCCATCATCAAGCAGAACGGGCCCTGGTGGAGCGGCTGGATCGCTGAGGTCGCCGGCGTCAACGGGCAGGAAAAAACGCGCGAGAAATTGATCGAGAGCCTCAAGATCGCGCTCGGCGAAGCCATCGAGATGAATCGCGAGCTGGCGCTGCATGCGGCCGGAATGGACTTCGACGAGCTCGAGATCACGCTATGACGGGCCTCGCGAAAACGACGTGGCTGCACGCATGAAACGTTGGAACGTCATCCAGCATCTGGTGCAGAACCGCTGCCACTTGCTTGGTGAAAGCGAGCGGCATTCGTGGTGGCTGAGCGCGTCGAAACACAAGCGGACTTCGGTGCCCAGGCATCCGGAAATCGCCGACCAGCTGGCTTTCAAAATATTCCAGGACCTCGACATCGACGCGCCGAAATGACGAGAGGAGACGTACCCATGAACAAGCCTGAAAAATTCGACAGCGTCGGCGACGTCATGCGCAGCCTCGGCCAAAAAGCGCGGGCGGCACAGCAGGAGATCGCACTTGCCTCGACGGAGGCGAAGAACCTCGCGTTGACGACGGCGGCCGAACAATTGCGCGCGCGCACGAAAGAAATTTTCGCAGCTAATGCGCTGGATCTGGCCGCAGCACGCCAACGCGGCACGGCCGGTTCGTTTCTCGATCGCCTCGCGCTCGACGAAAAACGCATCGACGCCATTGCGAAAGGCCTCCTCGAAATCGCCGAGTTGCCTGATCCCGTCGCCACCGTCATGGCGTCCTGGGAACGGCCGAACGGCCTCCACATCGCGCGCATGCGCACGCCACTCGGCGTCATCGGCATCATCTACGAGAGCCGCCCGAACGTGACAGCCGATGCCGGCGGCTTGTGTCTCAAATCCGGCAATGCCGCGATCCTGCGCGGCGGCTCGGAAAGCTTCCATTCGAGCCGTGCGATCCACGAGTGCCTGGTTGCCGGCCTCGTCGCGGCAGAGTTGCCGGAAGCCGCCATCCAACTCGTTCCGACCACCGACCGCGAGGCTGTCGGCCTCATGCTCGGCGGCCTCGACAATTGCATCGACGTGATCGTGCCGCGCGGCGGCAAGAGCCTCGTTGGCCGCGTGCAGCAGGAAGCGCGTGTGCCCGTGTTTGCCCATCTCGAGGGCATCAATCACACCTACGTCGATCGCGGTGCCGATATGGACATCGCGATCCCGTTGGTGCTGAACGCCAAGTTGCGCCGCACGTCGGTTTGCGGCTCGACGGAATGCTTGCTCGTCGACAAAGGCGCGCACGAGGACTATCTGACGCCGCTGGTGAAAGCGCTACTCGAGGCGGGTTGCGAGGTGCGCGGCGATGCGGCGACGCAAAAGTGCGATGCCCGCGTGAAAGCCGCCGCCCCCGATGACTACGGCCGCGAATTCCTCGACGCCATCATCGCCGTCAAAACAGTCGATGGCGTCGACGAGGCGATCGAGCACATTCAGCGCTACGGCTCGCAGCACACCGACTGCATCGTCACGGAATGCAACGGCACCGCTGAACAGTTCATCAAGCGCGTCGACTCTGCCATCGTGCTCGTGAATGCGTCGACCCAGTTCGCCGACGGCGGCGAGTTTGGCATGGGCGCGGAGATCGGCATTGCCACCGGCCGCATGCATGCGCGCGGCCCGGTCGGCGTCGAGCAACTCACAACCTTCAAGTATGTGGTGCGCGGGACAGGGCAGATCAGGTCGTAGTGACCAGGGATCAGGCCACCGGCAACGCTGCGAGCAACCGCGCCAGCGTGTCATACGTCGATCGATCGAGGCGTCCATCGACACGCGATGGCCGGAAATGCCGCTGGAACGCGCGCACGACGATCATGCTGGCCGCATCAAGAACGCCCGTTGGCTCGATGCCGTAGCCGTAGGCATTGAGCTTGCGCTGCACATCGCCAACCAAGGCGTCATTGCAGCCAAGCCCTAACCCTTCATCGAACGGATCGACCGGCGATGGTTCGACCCACAGGCCGACACCCGCCACCGCCAATTGTGCCCAATTGAACTTCTCGCCCGGATCGATTTTGCGCGCCGGCGCAATATCGGAATGCGCGAGGACATGGGCGGCAGGAATGGCATTGCGCCTGATGATATCCCGACTCAAGGCCGCGACCGCGCGCATCTGCGCGTCTGGGAATTCCGGATAACTCTGGTCGTGGCCGGGATTGTGGATCTCAATCCCGATCGAACGCGAATTGATGTCGATTGCCCCTTGCCAGGAGCCGGCGCCCGCATGCCATGCCCGGTCCTGCTCCTGCACCATCTGCGTGACCGCACCGTCCGTATCGATGACGTAATGACAGGAGACATTCGACTTCGGCGTCGAAAGCCAGCCGATGGCTCGGGCGCACGAATGCATGCCGGTATAGTGCAGCAGTAGGATATCCGGCTGCACGCCGTCCTTGCGCTCGCCGAAGTTCGGCGAAGGATGCAGCGATCCTACGAGGTCGGAGTCGGCCGAGATCACGCGAAGCTCCGTGTGTTTTCCAGATGCCGGGCTTGTTCGCCGCTCATTTCTCCACTCATTTCGGCGGCGCCTTTTTTCCGCGCAATGCTTTCAACCGATAAAGCGCCTCTAACGCCGCGCGCGGTGTCAAATCATCGGGTTGGATGCCATCCAATGCGGTGTCAACCGGCGATGGCTCAGCCGCACCGCTGCCCATGGATTTCGGTCGCGCCGCTGCAAACAACGGCAGATCGTCGAGGCCGCCGCCCTTGGCCTTGTTCTGGCCATCGGTCTTTTCCAGCACGCTCAAGACCTCGGTGGCCCGTGCGATCACCGCGCGCGGCAGGCCTGCAAGTTTTGCCACCTGAATGCCGTAGCTGCGATCGGCGGCGCCACCGCGGACTTTGTACAGGAAGACGATGTCGTCCTGCCACTCCTTCACGTCGATGGTCGCATTGGCTACGTCCGCCAGACGTCCCGAGAGAGCGGTCAACTCATGATAATGCGTGGCAAAGAGCGCCCTGCAGCGGTTGACGTCGTGCAGATGTTCCACCGTTGCCCAGGCAATCGAGAGGCCGTCGAAGGTTGCGGTGCCGCGCCCGATCTCATCGAGGATGACGAGGCTCCGCTCCGTCGCCTGATTGAGGATACCCGCCGTTTCCACCATCTCGACCATGAACGTGGATCGGCCGCGCGCCAGATCGTCGGAGGCGCCAACGCGCGAGAACAGCCGATCGACGATGCCGAAGCGGGCGCGTCTTGCCGGCACGTAGCAGCCCATTTGCGCCAGCACGACGATCAGCGCGTTCTGGCGCAGGAACGTCGATTTTCCGGCCATATTCGGCCCGGTCACCAGCCAGATGCGACGATCCGCTCGTTCGTCGAAGCCAGTGGGCGTATGCGATGGCGCGCGGGCAGGTTCGGCAGCCCCCAGCACGCAATCGTTCTCAACGAAAGGGCCGTTGCGGGCGGCGCGCAACGCCTGCTCGACGACCGGATGCCGGCCGCCTTCGATCTCGAAGGCGTTGCCCGTGTCGAGTTCCGGTCGCACCCACGCTTCGGTATCGGCGAGTTCGGCGAGCGCCGTCAGCACATCGAGGTCGGCGAGCGCACCGGCCAGATCCGCGAGCGGCTGCTCGGCTTTCGTCACGGCCGCGGCAAGCTCTGTAAACACGTCCTGCTCGATGGCGAGTGCACGCTCGGCCGCCGACGCGATGCGACCCTCGGTTTCCTCCAGTTCGGCCGTGCTGAAGCGCATGGCGTTCGACATGGACTGGCGGTGCCGGAACGTCTCCGTGTGCGGGCTCTCGAGCAGCGGCTTGGCATTCAGCGCCGTCGTTTCGATGTAGTAGCCCAGGATGTTGTTGTGCCGGATCTTCAGCGATTTGACGCCCGTCGCCTCCACGTATTTCGTTTCCAGCGCCGCCATCACGCGGCGGCTGTCGTCGCGCAATTGCAGCGCTTCGTCGAGGTCGGCGCGGTAGCCCTGGCGCACAAAACCGCCGTCGCGCTTCTGATGCGTCGGCTGATCGACCAATGCTTTCGATAGACTCTGACCAAGCCCAGCGGGAATGCCCTCGAGCCTGTTAACGCTGCCTGAAAGTTCCGCCGTCAATCCGATCGCACCGGCGTTCTTCACCAGGAGATCGCGAGCACTGGCGGCAACCGCGAGGCCATCGCGAACGAGGCCGAGATCCCGGGGCGAACCGCGGCCGAGCACCAGCCGCGAGATCGCCCGCGCCATATCGGGCGCAGCTTTCAACGCCGCCCGCAAATCGTCACGGACCAGGGCTCCTTGAATGAGAAAGCCAATGGCATCGAGGCGCGCACCGATGGCCTTCAAATTGCAGAGTGGGCTGGCAAGCCGGGCGGCAAGTTCGCGGGCACCAGGTCCGGTGACGGTGCGGTCGATGGCCGCCAACAGACTGCCGTCGCGGGCGCCTGACGTGGCGCGCAGTAATTCGAGGCTAGACCGGCTGGCGGCATCGATGACGAGGCTGTTGCCGGCGCCGCTGCGCCTGGGCGGCCGTATCAGCGGTTTGGCGCCGAGCTGTGTCAGGCCCACGTATTTCAATAGCGCGCCTGATGCGGCCAACTCAGCCCGCGAATACGACCCGAAGCCACCCAGTTCGGCGACGCCTAACTGCTCCTTTAAAAGTCGCTCGCCGGACAGACTGTCGAAACTGGCGTTCGGGAAGGGCGTCAACGCGGCGCCGGACGCCTTCAACTGGGCCGCAATTGTCTGATCGAACGCGATGGCATCCGGCGCCAGAATTTCCCCCGGCGACAAGCGCGCCAGTTCGCCACCGAGGTCGGCGGCTGAGATTTCGCCGATCTCGAACTCGCCCGTCGAGATGTCGAGAGACGCCAGCGCGAACACCGTGTCGGTGCCGGCGCTACCGGCGCCCGAACCTCCTGCCCCCGGCGCACGGAACAATGCGGTCAGATAATTGCGCGCCTTGGCGTCGAGCAGGCTGTCCTCGGTCAGCGTACCCGGCGTGACCAAACGAACCACGTCGCGGCGCACGACCGCCTTGGCGCCGCGTTTGCGCGCATCGGCCGGATTTTCCAACTGCTCGCAAACGGCGACGCGATAGCCTTTGCGGATCAACCGCTGCAGGTATTCGTCGGCGCGATGCACGGGCACACCGCACATGGGGATATCATGGCCTAAATGCTTACCGCGTTTGGTCAGCACGATACCGAGCACCGCGGAGGCGGTCACCGCGTCCTCGAAGAACAGCTCGTAGAAATCACCCATCCGGTACCAGAGGATGCAATCCGGATTGGCGGTTTTGATCTCCAGGAACTGCGCCATGGACGGCGTCACGCCTGGGGGAACGATGCCGGTTTGTACAGTCGGACCGCCTTGCCGTCGCGCGGTGCGAACCGCTGCGCTGCCGTCATCGGGTACAAAATCGCTGGCGTCGCTGTGTTCAAGGTGGCTGTCCGGCCTCTCGGAAGCGTTCGGGGCAGCTTCCGGCAACACCAGCATCCCGTCGTCCATGCGCGCGCCTACCAGCTCTGGCTGCGGCGCCGGCTGGTCTTTGACCTCGTTTTTACGCGCGCGGCGAGGCATCGGTGGTGTCAGCTCCTCAGACTTCGGCACCGTTCCCATAGCCCCTCCGCACCGCGAACGGAATGGCTTGATGGCTCGATCCCCCGAATTTCCCATGACAATTGCACGCCAAGCGCCGCGAACATAGTCTGTGGCGCACGGTAACCCGGAGGCCCCTCATGAGCAGCATCATCGTTGGCAGCGGCGATTATACGTTTCGCGTCGAAGAGGGCTGGGGCACGTTGCCCCCAGGGTGGTCTTTCGGCGATGTGGCCGCGGTCGGCTGCGACCGGAACGACAACGTCTACGTCTTCAATCGCGGCCCGCATCCCATGGTGGTGTTCGACCGCGAGGGCACGTTTATCAAGTCCTGGGGCGAGGGTATCTTCAAGCGTCCGCACGGCGTGCACATGGGGCCTGACGACACGATCTACTGCACCGATGACGGTGATCACACGATGCGCAAGTGCACGCTTAACGGCAAGGTGCTGCTGGAAATCGGCACGCCCAACAAACCCGCCGAGAAATACAGCGGGCTGCCGTTCCACCGCTGCACGCATACGGCGCTGTCGCCTGAAAACGACATCTACGTTTCGGACGGTTATGGCAATGCGCGGGTGCATAAGTACGATCCCGCCGGCCGGTTGCTGTTCTCGTGGGGTGAATCGGGCTCCGATCCCGGCCAGTTCAACATCGCGCACAACGTCTGCTGCGACGCCGATGGCTGGGTCTACGTCGCCGACCGCGAGAACCACCGCATCC
>JANXRM010000199.1 GCA_025353015.1 Hyphomicrobiales bacterium | reverse complement strand
GGCAGAGCGGCCACATCGAGGCGGCCGAGCGCCTGCACCAACCCAAGGCCCGATTCTTGATCATAGCCAATGACGTGACCTTGCACCGACCGGCCATCCGCCAGCCGCAGCCAGATCGTCTCGGCCTCGGTAATCAGATAGCCGATCGTCAACACGACCCCATCGGTCCCGATGACGACGCCATGGCCGAGACGTTCCGTTCCCAGCGTATCGGCGGTGAAGGCATCCGAAGGCACGACGCTGCGCAATCCGACCACGGCGGTCAACGCGCGGTCGAGATCGAATTCATAGTTTTCCGTTCGCGGCTGCACGACGACAAGCCCCCGCTGGTTACATTGGCAAACAACATAGGTGGTCTTCAAAGCCGCGACAATCAAGGTTTGCCAATAGGTCCGCCGAGATCAAGGGCTGCCCGGACGGCGGGCCAGGCAATCATCGCCACCGCCAAAAACCGCAACACCCAACAGTTTCCGACAACTGCGGTCGCTACGTCAGCTTGCCCACAAACGCCGTCACGGCTCTGTCAAACCCTTCCGCTGCCTCAATATTCACGGAATGACCAGCCGGCAGATCGACGACCGTGACGCCCGGAATGAGCTGGCCAGCCCGCTCGCGCATGGGCTGGAACCGCTTCTCCCAAGTCCCATTGACGAGCAGTGTCGGCACTCGGATATCGCCAAGACGGTCGGCGATGGAAAGGCTCGGCGACGTCAATGCAATGGACCGGAGGATGCCCACCGGCGCAATGCGGTCGGCGTCGGCCACCATTTCAGTCTTGATGTCCTCGGGGAACCGTTTGGCGTGCCGGGGATGGATCCGAAGCTCCTCTAACGCCGCCTTGCCGCCGGACTCGATCGTACGGAATCGCTCCTGTTGCGCAGCCTCCCGCTCCGGGTCGCCTTTGGGCGAAAACGCTGAAATCGAGTTGGTAATAATCAGTCCCATCACACGCTCGGGCTTTTCCAGGGCGTATTGCGTGGCAAGCCCCGCTCCAAAAGACTGGCCGCAGACAATCCAGCGTTCGGCGCCGAGCTTTTGGCGAATGGCCTCGAAAGTCGCGATGTAGGCATCGACGCTGTAGGCAGCCGGATCTTCGGGCACCGGCGACCGGCCATGCGACAACAATTCCAGCAGCACGGGGCGCGCCACCTTTTTCAGGGCCGGCAGATTGATCCGCCATTGCGCCCGGCTCGACAGGAAGCCATGGACCATCAGCATATAGGGGCCCGAGCCGCCGTCGTGGACTTCATGATAGGGCGTCATTTGTGCATCCATATTGAAGTGCAGTTGCCTGGGCCCGTCAGGAGGTGATGGCCAGAGTTCAGTGACCGTCGCGCCAATTCCTGAGCGTGCCTGATGCGCAAACGCCCCCGTGCTGCATCCGAAACTTGGGCACGCACGACAACAACAGGCGCTTTGCCCAATGGCATATTTCTCCGTCTTGATCTAGGTAGGATTTGGAGGCGCAGGCGTTCACGATGCAAGCGTGCGCGGGAAAAGTGCCACGATGTGGAGACCATCCGATGCGGCAGATGATTCTGGTTGGCTTTCTGCAGGCCCAGAACTGCTCGAATTTCGCGGCATCGTGGCGCCACCCGGCCTCACGCACGGATTTCATGTCCGCCGACTTCTACCGCCATATCGGACGCGTGCTTGAGGCCGGCAAGTTCCAGATGGCCTTTTTCGACGACCGTCTGAGCATGCCGGAATTCCAAAGCGGCAACTACGGCGCAGCGGTGGCAAACGGCATCCGTTGCATCAAGATGGACCCGATGGCCTGCATGATGGCCATGGGCATGGCCACCGAGCATCTGGGATTGGGTGTCACCTATTCGACCACCTACTACGAACCGTTCCACGTCGCCCGCCTATTCTCGACGATGGACCTGATGAGCGACGGCCGCGCAGCCTGGAACATCGTCACCTCGCTCAACAGCAACGAGGCCCGCAATATGGGCCGCAACGACGTCGAAGAGCACGACGACCGCTACGACCAGGCCGACGAATTCCTGGAAGTGGTCCTCGGACATTGGGATACATGGGAAGACGACGCACTGATCGTCGACAAGAAGACCGGCCGCTTCGCCGATCCCACGAAAGTGCACCGCTTGGGGCATCAGGGCAAACATTTCAAATCCCAGGGACCATTCACGGTGCCACGCTCGAGCCAGGGCCACCCCGTGCTGATTCAGGCCGGGCAAAGCCCACGCGGGCAGCGCTTCGCCGCGGAGTGGGGTGAACTGATCTTCACCTACAATTTCGGTCTCGAAACCTCGAAGAAGGCCTATGCCGGCTTGAAGGCGCGGTGCGCCGCCACCGGCCGCGATCCTGATAACATGAAGATTGCAGCCTTGATCCATCCGATCGTCGCCGAAACCCGCTCCGAGGCGGAGGACAAGCGCGCCCTGACCGCGAGCCTGCCGCTCGAGATCGACAGCCTGTTGCTGCTCTCGGAAGCACTGAACTTCGATTTCGGCTCGAAACCAATTGACGAGCCCTTCACCGAGCAAGAACTAAACAGTATCACCGGCCTGCACACGCTGCGCGACCGCGTGGTCCAGCAGAACGGCGGCAAAAAACCGACACCACGCGATTTCATCCGCATCTCGGGGCGCGGCCAACTGCACAACCCGCTGGTCGGCACCGGCAAGGACATCGCTGATATCCTGGAGGAGCTGTTCACGGCGCCCGCCTGCGATGGCTTCGTCATCAGCGCCACATGCGTGCCTGGCACTTACGAAGATTTCGTCACGTTCGTCGTCCCGGAACTGCAGCGCCGGGGCCTCTTCCAAAAGGACTATGCCGGAAAGAACCTGCGCGAAAATCTCGGCCTCGAACGGCCGGCCGTCGGCAAGTGGCGCCATGTCCGCCGTGGAACTTGAAACAATGCGCTTTGGCTAGCTTTGGATGACCGGACGGCCGCATCCGCCTGTTATCGGGCGAATGCGGCCGCTCATTTTTGCAGAACGAATTGGTTTGTTATTTGCACCGCGGTGCGTTGTCGGCAAGACGCGTCCACACCAGCAATTCGCTTTTGACCCGCTCCTTGTCAAAACCAAGGACGTTCAATGTCTTGTCGTCCTTGAGCGAAAGCTCGACGTTGAAGCGCTTGCCCTGCTCCGGATCATAAATCCAGCCCTCGGTCCACTCACCACCCGCCTGCCGCTTCAAATCGCCGATGACCGGCAGCCCGCAGATCGGCGTCTTACGTTTCGACTCGTCCGGATTGAGAATATCCATCCAGGCTTTGCCCTGCGGATCCGCCGAATCCTTCAGCCAGACGATTTTGCCGCACATGTTCGTGTCGCAACGGGAAATTTCCACCGCCGCCTTGCCTTCGTTGTCGAGCCAGAGCCCTACTACTGATGGCGCCTGCGCGCGAACCACGGCTGTTTCGCCGAGCAAGATCGAAAGCGCTGCTAGTGCACCCAGAATTGAACGCCGCATAAGATCCCCTTTTTCTCACATGGCCGATGGCAGCACCCTGCCCACCAAATTCACGTCTTACAGCCGCAAGGCTTCTCTGTAGTTCGAAATTCGTTACGCCATCCACATCAAGTTTTGCGATTGGCGGGCTGAGATCCCCAAGCAACGTTCGCCGCGCCAATTCACCTACGCTGCGAAAGTGCCAGGATGATGCTAGGACACGATCAGCCTGATCGTCGTTCCGATTGCAGCACGATTGTGGCGCAATAGCGTCCCATGGACGTTCCAGATGTCGCGCAATAATCGTGCTGTCTCAAAATCCAGCCGCCCCTACCACGCCTGCCTTTTCGAGGCCCGCAATTTCAGCATCGCTGAAACCAACAGCCGCCATCACGGAGTGCGTATCGGCACCCGAGTCTCGAGGCGGGGCGCCCATCGCTGGAACCGAGCGTGAGAATCGCGGTGCCGGCGCTGGCTGTTGCACGCCGTCGCGGGTCACGAATGTGCCCCGCTGAGCGTTATGGGGATGCGCTGCAACTTCGGAAATCGCCAGCACCGGCGCAAAGCAGGCGTCACTGCCCTCGAACACATTTTCCCAGTCGCTGCGTGTTTTCGATTTGAAGATCTCGGTGAACCGCGCTCGCAAAACCGGCCATCCCGCTCGATCATGCTGTGCCGGCAGTTTTTCCCCGCCAAGCCCGAGGCGTGCAATGAGGTCGGCATAGAACCGTTTTTCGATGGAGCCGATCGAAACCCATTTGCCATCTTTGGTCTCGTAGCAGTCATACCAAGGCGCACCGCTATCGAGCATGTTGGTGCCCCGCTCCTCGCGCCAGACCCCCTCCGACCACATGCCGTGCACCATTGCCATCAGGCTCGCGGAGCCATCGATCATGCAGGCATCCACGACTTGGCCCTGTCCCGATTTTTGCGCCTCGAGAATAGCGCAGACCAAGCCGAAAGCCAGGTACATGCCGCCGCCGCCATAGTCACCGACGAGATTGAGCGGATGCAAAGGCGGCTCCCCCGCCCGCCCGATGTGATTGAGCACGCCTGAGAGCGCGATATAATTGATGTCGTGGCCGGCCCGTGGCGCCATCGGGCCATCCTGTCCGAACCCCGTCATGCGTCCGAAAACGAGGCGCCGATTGATCGTCGCGAGATCATCCGGACCAAGCCCGAGCCGCTCCATCACCCCGGGACGAAAGCCCTCGATCAGGGCATCAGCGTCTTTGACGAGCCTCTTGACCACATCCTGGCCGGCCGCGCTCTTCACATCCACCGCGATCGATTTCCGCCCCCGCAGGAGAACCTCGTATTTCGGAGCCCGCCCCGACACACCGAGATCGATTTTTTCTCGCCGTTCGACGCGAATGACCTCTGCCCCGAGATCCGCGAGCAGCATTGCGCAAAACGGCGCCGGGCCTATGCCGGCCATCTCGATCACACGATATCCCTTGAGCGGCCCCATTGGTCCTCCACCTTTGCTCGTTTGCGCGACGCGAAGCTCGCACGTTAGCCCACCCTGACGCAGCCGTTAAGCGATGCTTAGCCCTAATCCATAGGGTGAAAACTTTTGGCAATCTGAATGTGTTTCACTGCGATTGGATAGCTAGGTATCAAGTGGGATCGGGTTGCGCGTGCGACAGTGGATGCAAAATGCGATGAAGCGTGTCCGCCTCGTTCAGGCGGCAGTCAAGCACGCCCATCGCATTGCGACGGGGCGTACGGGGCTCCCGGGCGAGCGCCTCGAAAAGGGCATCGAGCATTTGCAGGATTTGCATTGGCAGCTGCAGGACGATGCCGCGCGCTACCGCGATCTGCTCGACAGTCAGACCGACATCATCATGCGCACGGACGCTGAAGGCCGGTTGACGTTTGTGAATCAGGCCTTCAACCGAACCTTTGGCGTAGAGCCGGAAACCGTTTTGGGCGCAGCATTTCACATCGATCTGCTGCAGGGGCATCTCCCGCAGTCCAGCCAAGCCCTGAGCACCGGCTTCCCCCTCGTCCAACGCTGCAAAGCGCAAATTGCGACGCATGTAGGACCGCGCTGGTTTTCGTTCGAGACGCACATTGTCACCGGCGGCGACGGCAGCGTGCGTGAGCAGCAAACCATCGCCCGCGACATCACGGAGCAGCGCCGGATCGAAGCCGAGCTGGCGGCGATGCGCGACGATGCGCTGGCCGCCAACAACGCCAAGTCGCGCTTTCTCGCGGCCATGAGCCACGAGATCAGAACGCCCATGAACGGCATTCTCGGTATGACTGGGTTGCTCATGGACACCGCGCTGTCGGCGGAACAGCGCTCATACGCGAACGCCATCGATCATTCCGCCAAGACGCTTCTGACGATCATCGACGAGATCCTCGATCTGTCGAAAATCGAAGCCGGCAAGCTCGACATTCACCCGATGCCGTTTCCCATCGACGACTGCACCCAAAGCGTCGTCGAACTTCTGGCGCCGAAAGCTTACGAAAAAAACCTGGAGCTCGTCTGGCGTATCGAGCCGGGGCTCGCCAGTATTCTGATCGGCGACGAAACGCGTGTGCGGCAGATTCTGCTCAATCTTGTCGGCAATGCTATCAAGTTCACCGATCGCGGCGGCATCGTCGTCCGTATCGCCAGCGAGCCGACAGAAGCACCACTCGATGCTGCACGGCGCACAACATGCCTCGTCCTCGAAGTCCGGGATTCAGGCGTTGGCGTTCCGCCAGACCAGTTGTCGAACCTGTTTTCCGAATTTGAGCAGGCCGAGGCAGCCATCAACAGAAAGCGCGGTGGAACGGGCCTAGGCCTCGCAATCTCTCGCCGTCTTGCTCGCGCCATGGGCGGTGATATCGAGGTCAAGAGTATACCGGGCGAAGGCTCGGTCTTTACGGCGCGGCTGGTGCTCGGCATCGCCGACACCGCTTGCTCGCTGCTCCCGCCTCGCTCAGCCGTCGAGACGTGTCGCGTTCTTCTGGCGCTCGACACACCACTCGAAAGTCGCGTTCTCGCCGACAGCCTGCAATCGCTCGGTGTTTTTGCAACGACCGCTGAGACGGTTAGCGCCGGCACCGCGATTGCCGCAGCACATGCCAAAGCCCGTCCGTTTGACGCCGTGCTCATCGATGCGCGATGCGGCCCCATCCATGCCAGCAAGATCTTATCGGATGTCCGCGCAACGTCGAATGATCCTGTCCGTGGCGTCGTGCTTATCGACCAGATCGGGCGCAAATCGCTCGGAGAATTCCGCACGGCCGGCTTCGACGCCTACCTGATCCGCCCCGTCCGGCCAATGTCGTTATTGAGCCAGTTGGGCCTCGTCGCCACATCGGATTGGCCGCCCTCGTCGCAAGCAAACGTCCAGGCCCCGACACTGGCGCCCGCCGGCACGCGCAACACGTCCCGCAATATTCTGCTGGTCGAGGATAACGACATCAATGCCCTGCTCGCCCGCCGCGTCAGCGAGCGCGCCGGTTGCACTGTGGTGCATGCAAAAAGCGGTCAACAGGCGCTGGACCAGTGTGACGCGCATATCGCAGCCGGCAGGATCGGCTTCGATCTCGTGCTGATGGATATTCATATGCCCGAAATGGATGGCTTCGAGGCTACCAACCGCATCAAGCGGCTCTACGCCGGCGCCGGCCATCGCGTGCCGCCGATTGTCGCCCTGACCGCCAACGCGTTCGCCGAGGATCGCAAGCGCTGCCTTGAAGCTGGCCTCGATGATTTCCTCGCAAAACCCTTCGATCGCTCCGAATTCGAAGCCTTGATCGACAAATGGTGCAGCACCGGCATGCACGCGCGCGACGGCACTCTGGCCGGGTTCGCAGCATAAGGCCTCCACACTGCGAAAAAGCAGGCTTCGCAAGGCCCCGACAGATGTTGTTGTGGCACGTGATCGCGTGCTTTCGCGTCTGCCCGTTCTGTGGCATCACAGCGCCACATCGAACGGGAGGACAATAAATGTTCAAGACCGCCTTGGCCGCGCTTCTCGCAGCCGCCGTCGCAATGCCTGGCGCAGCCCTTGCTCAGAACAAAGTGACGAAACTGATCGTCGCCTTCCCGCCCGGTGGCCCCGTCGATATCGTCGCTCGCCTGATCGCCGATCCCATGGCGAAGGATCTGGGTCAATCGATCATCGTCGACAACAAGCCCGGTGGCGCCACCATCATCGCCGCCGAAGCCGTGGCGCGCAGCCCCGCCGACGGCTCCGTGATCTTCATCACCAGCATGACCACCGTCGTGCTGAATTCCAAGCTCTACGACAAACTGCCCTATGATCCGATCGCTGACTTCGCCCCCATTTCATTGGTGATCAGCAGCCCCACCGTGCTTGTGGTGCACCCGTCGAACCCGGCCAAGGACGCCATCGAGCTTGCCGCGGCGGCCAGGAGCGCCAAAGAGCCTATGCCGATCGCATCCGCCGGCATCGGCGGCACCACGCACATCGCCCTCGAACTTTACAATGAAGCAGCGGGCATCAAGACGTTGCACGTGCCGTATAAAGGTGCCGCACCTGCACTGCAGGATCTCATCGCAAACCAAACGTGGGCCTTCTTCGGCGACCTGCCAGGCCTCGTCGGTCACGTCCGCAATGGCAAGCTGCGCGCGTTAGGTGTGCTCTCGAAAAGGGACAATCCGCAGCTTCCGGGCGTGAAAACAATGGCTGCCCAGGGTATGCCGAGCGTCGAAATGGAAAACTGGTACGGCCTCTATGCGCCAGCCAAAACACCGCCTGATATCATTGCCAAGCTGAACAAGGCACTCCATACCGCTCTGGTCGATCCCAGCGTCATGGCAAAGCTCGCCGACATCGGCGCCGAGATCATCCCCTCGACGCCGGAGCAGTTGCGCAAAACCCAGCTTGAAGACATCGAACGCTACGGCGCCATCATCAAGGCAAAGAACATCAAGGTGGAATGAGTTTCCATTGGCGGTCCAGCCATCTGCCATCGTGCCGCCGCCGGATCAGCCGGGATTCGAGCAAGAACGACCCATGCTGACGCGCGAACATCTCGATCAGGCCGTTGCCTCCACACAGCGATAAAGCCGCTTATCCGAACGAGCCCAAATACGCACGCTTGACAAGAACAAATACAGAACTTAAAAATGCAACCTCAACCAAAGCGAGGTGTCCGTTGGACCTTGCAGAACGCATCGCGATGCTCGAGTCCAAGCTGGCAAAGCTCGATGATCGCGTCATCACGCTCGAAGGCCAGTTCGATTTCATCTCGCGGCAACTGCGCGACTTGCAGATGTTCGTGCATACCAAGTTCGAGCAGGTCGACCGGCGGCTAGATACGATCGACGGGCGGTTGGATAAGATCGATGGCCGTCTCGACCGCATCGACGGCCATCTCAACCGCATCGACGGCCGTCTCGACCGCATAGAGGTCACGCTGAAGGAAATGCCACGTGCCATCATCGAGGCCATTCGCGAGAACAAGTAGGGATAGCCGACTGCGGGGCACAACAGCGGAAACCCGATTGCACCGATCGGGCGTCGATTGGAAGCACAGGCCGGGGAAGCACGGATTAGCACAAGGTGGAATACGGCTTTGCCTAATTCCATCCTGCCAAAGGCCTCACGCGGCCTCGTCCGTGGTTATGATTTTCTCCGGCCGCACCCGCTCTTTGGCCAGCGCAAGTGCCGCCACATAGTCGGGCTTGCCCGAACCGAGCAACGGCACATGGTCCAGGACAATATAGTCTGCCGGCACCGAAAGGTCCGTCGCCCCCTTGAGTTTCGCATGCCGTGAGAAAGCCTCGCGGACAGCCGACTTCTCCGTCGTCATCAGGACGAGCCGCTCGCCCTTCCGCGCATCCGGAATTGCGACCACTACCGACAACGCACTCGGCCAGAGTTCGGCGGCGAGCGTTTCCACCGCAGACAGCGAAATCATTTCGCCGGCGATCTTGGCAAAGCGCTTCGCCCGGCCGCGGATCTTGATGTAGCCGTCTGCATCGATCGTCACGATATCGCCGGTGTCGTGCCAACCGCCAGCCGGTGGCTCGAGTACGCCCGGATTTTCGGCGCGGTAATATCCGAGCATCACATTCGGCCCGCGCACTGAGAGACGCCCGCCTTCGGTGATACCTGGCACCGGATCGAGGCGCGCTTCCATCAGCGGCGACAACCGGCCGACAGTTCCCGCGCGGTTGGCAAGCGGCGTATTCATCGCCAGCACGGGCGCCGTTTCCGTCACGCCGTAGCCTTCGAGAATGCGCACGCCGAACTTATCCATGTAAGTCGCACGCGTGCGATCTTTGACCGCCTCAGCGCCCGCCATGATCAGCCTGACTTGATGGAAATCATAAGGGTGTGCGACGCGGGCATAGCCATTGAGGAACGTATCCGTGCCGAACAAAATCGTCGCGTTCGAGCCATAAACGAGTTCGGGCACGATCCGGTAATGCAGCGGCGATGGATATAGATAGAGTGGAATGCCGCCGATCAGCGGCATCATCATCCCACCCGTCAACCCAAACGAGTGGAACACCGGCAACACGTTGAACACTTTGTCGTCGCCGTTCGCGGCAATGCGCGCGAGCGCCTGAGCAACGTTGGCCAGAATGTTTCGATGCGATAGCACGACGCCCTTCGGCGTGCCTTCCGAACCCGACGTGAACAACACCACCGCCGGATCGTTGGCATTTCGGATGACCTGCGGCGCGCTCCGCTTTCGCATGCCAGCAAGCTTGTCCATGAAGCCAATGGTTTTGCCGATGTCCTCGAGCAAAACGACGCGGATGCCGGCCGCATCCATCTTGGCCACAAGATCGCCAAGGCGCCCTTTCTCGATAAAGGCGCGTGACGAGAGCACGACATCGACCTTCGCGGCCTTGCAAGAAGCGATGATGCTGACCGGCCCCGACGTGAAATTGATCATCGCCGCGACACGGCCGATCGACTGCAGCGCGAAGAACGTGACGGCAACCACATTTGCATTCGGCAGCATGACGCCAACCGTTCCACCAACAGGCGCATAGCCGTAGAGCTTGGCTCCGAGGATCTGCGCACGCAGGATAAGCTGGCCGTAGCTGAGCTTGCCGCTGATCGGGTCCTCGATGGCCGCCTTGCCGCTCGAGCGCGTCTCCTTCGCCTCCACCAGCCCCTGGAACAGCGTCTGATCGATGCGCGCGGTCTCGACGGCGGTGTCGACCATGATGTCCTGCAGCACTGCACCCGCCGCCTGGCGCCGCGCCTTGCCGCGCAGCGCGTCATCGAGCTTGATTTTTCGTGGCTTCAGGATGGTGACGGTCGTCTTCGGAAACCAGGCGCGCTTGACCTGCGATTTGCGCAGATAGCTGACTGGCGAGCGTTCTGGCCCCTCGATGCGCACGGGCACGATCCACGCGTCCGCCTTCTCGGCAATCATCGCGGTGCCATCATAGACTTTCATCAGCCCGCCGGTGACCGTGATGCGCCCTTCCGGGAAAATCACAACGGTCTGCCCGCCCTTGACGACGTTGACGAGCGCCCGCGCCGCCAGCGGCTTCGTCGGGTCGATCGTCAGCGCGTTGATGAGCTTCAGGAACGGCTTCGCCCACCACGCCTGCGCGATCCCCGTATCGACGGCGAACGCCGAATGCCCGGGCAGGATTGCGTGCATGATCGGCCCATCCAACAGGCTGATATGGTTCGGTGCAATCACCGTCCGCTCGCCTTCTTTAGGCAGGTTCTCCATGCCCTTGACCTCAAGGCGGAGAAACGTCTTGAAGAGGAAGCGTCCGAAATCCTGGATGCCTTCACGACCCCACGACCGGAGCACAAGCCCGAACACGATGAGATTGGCCCCGCCGAGAATAAGAAACAACACGCCTAGGCCGATGCCGGCAGCTTGCAGGCCCGAGACCATGAGCGAGGACACGACCATGTAGGCTGCGTTCAGCACGTTGACGGCAGCAACCACGCGAGCCCGGCGATCGACTGGCGCCCAGCCTTGCACAGCCGCAAAAGCCGGAACGATAAACAACCCACCGGCAAACGAGAGCCCCAACAGTCCGAGCATCAACGGCGCTCCGCTGAAGCCCCCGAACAAGAATTCGGAAGGGCCGATTTTCGGTGCCCCTTCGGCGATGTGCACAGGCGTAGTGCCACCGAGCAGGACACCAAGCTTAATCGAGACCAGCGCCATCAGCAGTGCACCTGCCGGCACCAACGCCAGATTGGGGCGCAGTTTGCTGGCCCGCGCCGCCGTGATCGAACCCAGGGCAATGCCGACCGTGAACACGGCGATGGTCATCGACAGAACGTTCGCGTTGCCGCCGAAATGGTGCTCGATCATCAGCGGCAGCAGCGCCATGACGACGCCACCGACGGCCCAGAACCAGGACACGATGTGACCACCGACCCAAAGCCGGTTGTCCGCCTTGAGTTCGCCGAGCAGCGCCCAAGTGGACGCCAATGGATTGCGGTTGATGACGAGATCTGGGGCCGCCGCGCCCGTCTTCGGGATGAACTTCGCAGACAGCCAACACGAGATCGCAAGGCCGAAGATGACAACCGCGATCACCCACGGCTCCGCCTTGTCGCCAACGATGAATCCAGCCGCAAGCGTACCCGTCAAAATGGCGAGGAACGTCGCACCTTCGACGAGGGCATTGCCGGCCGGCAGTTCTTCTGGCTTCAGGTGGTCGGGCAAAATACCGTATTTCACTGGACCGAACAGCGCGCCGAGCACGCCGAAAAGCGCCAGCGCCAAAAACAGCACCGGCACGGAATGGATGAGGAACCCGGCACACGCGATCAGCGCCACGCCGATTTCGGCGAATTTGACGCGCTCCGCGATCAGACCCTTGTCGAATTTGTCCGCCAACTCGCCGCCCAGCGCCGAGAGGATGAAGTAGGGGGCGATGAACACAGCACCGGCGAGCGGCACGAGAATGCCGCTCTCAGCCTTCCAGGCGAGCGAGAAGGTAATGAGGATCACCAACCCCTGCTTCAAAAGATTGTCGTTCAGCGCCGAGAAGAATTGGCACCAGAACAGCGGCGCAAAACGACGGGCCCGCATCAGTGAGCTGAACATGGGAAATCCTCGGGTTGGCGAGTCAAGCGATGATCAGCGCCCAGCCTGTAAAAGCAACCTACTGATCCATATCTCAGAATCAGGTTAAAAAATGCGAAAGTCTGTACGCGACCATCGCTATTGAACTACGTTCATGAGCGTGAGTCAAGGTAATTATTCACCGTTCAAATAGGCGCGCCGGAGCTAATCCGACCGTGACAGCACCCGCCAACCCAGGATTATGCGGGCGATCGCCGAGACGAGACAAAGACCCGCAAACAGCACCGCCAGCCAGAAAAAAGCCGATGGCCAGGCGCTCGCCAGCAGAAAAAATAAAACAGTTTCAGCGCCTTCCGCCGCGCCGGCCATGTAGTAGAGCGACTTCGCCCCCTGTGCCGACGTCGTGAGTTGGCGCTTCTCCGCCATGACAGCGAACGCCAGGAACGCCGCCGCATTGGCGAGGAATGCCGCAAGCAGAAACGCGGCCGCCAGCGCGTTCTGAGCGGGATCGGCAATGGCAAACGCTAACGGCACGGCCGCATAGAACCCAAAATCGAGGCAGATATCGAGAAATGCCCCCCGATCGGTCGCCCGCGTTGCCCGCGCAACGGCCCCATCCAACCCGTCGAACACCCGGTTGAGGAGGATCAAAAGAAACGCGACGCCGTAGGCACCAACCGCAATCGCAACCGCCGCCAGGAGGCCCACCGCGAATCCAGCCAACGTCACATGATCGGCCGCGATACCGCGACCAGCCAGCCACCGGCCGGCCCCATTCAGCGGTACATCGATGACAGGGCGTAAGCGGGCATCGAACATGAGATCCTCCGCCCAAAACCAAAGACTGTCATAGTCGGGCTTGTCCTGACGACCCATAGTTCCGCGAACTGGGCGACAATAATTTGCTGCGATTTTTCAGCAAGCTATCTCCGCTCACGATTGCCGCACGACGGGTCTTCGCGAGTCATGTCGAAAACGTGCGACGCACTTGGGCGCGAGGATGCCACCGTTGGGTTTGTTTTGAATGAGCCAAAACACTACCCCTTGCGCTTCAGTTTCGCGAAATCGGGCTTGCGCTTTTCCAGGAACGCCGCGAACGCTTCCTTCGCCTCGGGCGACGACATCAACGCCGCGAACACGAGGCTTTCCTCGGCGATGCGCTGCCGCGCATGATCAGGCGTTTGCCCCTTGAGAAGCCGACGCGACTCAGCCAACGCCCCCGGCGGCTTCTGAGCCAACCGGTGCGCGGCCTTCATCGCCTCAGCCACAAGCTCGGCCGCCGGCACGATACGATTGACGAACCCTGCCCGGTGCGCGTCCTCCGCGGAATATGGCTCGCCGAGGCACAACAACTCGAACGCTCGCTGATGCCCCATGATGTGCGGCGCCAGCAAACTCGAACCCGCCTCCATAACAAGACCGAGATCGAGGAACGGCGTGCGGAAGCTCGCAGCCGGGCTCGCATAGACGAGATCGCAGTGAAACAGCATCGTCACGCCGACGCCGATCGCGAGTCCGTCAACCGCGGCGACGACGGGCTTCTTCAACATCGGCAATGTGCCAATGAAACTCGACGCCCCGCTTTTCGTCTGCGTCAGGTCGAGCGCACGGCTCGCGAAGTCCTTGATGTCGTTGCCCGACGTGAAGATCCCGCCGGTCCCGGTGATGACATGCACGGCGATGCCGTCGTCAACGTCGCCTGCCGTCAACGCTGCGGTCATCGCCTCGTACATCGCCCGCGTCAGCGCGTTCCGCTTGTCCGGACGGTTGATGCGGATAACCTGCACGCCACCATCGCCGGACACCTGGATTTCGCTGGTCATGACAGTCCCCTCCTTGCCTCGCCTTTACGAAAACCTCAGCCCGCCAGCGCTTCCGGCTCCAGCAGGAACGTGGACTCAGCGCCCGTCGTGATCGTATCGCGCAAGCCACCGGCGAGAGCCGCATGGTTTTCCGCAAAGAAACGCGCCAAGGCAATCCGTGGGTTTGAGCCACCACTTTGTCCGTCACGCACAACCGCCAGCGCACCTCGCGCCAGGTAGATGCCACCCGCCGCCAACCCGAACAGCCTGAGATAGGGCTGTGCACCCGCCAATGCGCCTTCAGGATTTTTCGCCAGTGCTGTCCCCATCCAACGCGTTGCCTCGGCCAGCGCGGTGACGGCATCGGAAAGCCGCTCACCCATGCGGCCGAACTCCGGGTTGTTGGACGCCCGCACCTCTTCAGCTGTCCGCAACAGTTCGCCGATATATGTCTCAACCGTCGTGCCACCTTCCAGCGGCAGCTTTCGCGTCACCAGATCGATGGCCTGAATGCCGTTCGTGCCCTCGTAGATCGGCAGAATGCGCGCATCGCGATAGTGTTGCGCCGCGCCGGTTTCCTCGATGAAACCCATGCCACCGTGGATCTGGACGCCGAGCGAGGCGACCTCGATGCCGATATCGGTCGAAAACGCTTTGGCAACGGGCGTCAACAGCGCCGCGCGATTGGCGGCTGCCGCCTTGGCTGCGGGATCGGTCGCGTGATGCGCGATGTCCAGTTCCCGCGCCGTCACGAGGCAAATCGCCCGCGCCGCCTGCGTCATGGATTTCATCGTCATGATGTTCCGCCGCGTATCGGCATGCTCAATGATCGGGCTCATCTCTCCAGCTTTGCCCCGTGATGACCGCCCCTGCTTGCGATCTTGCGCGTAAGCAATCGCCCGCTGCGTCGCCCGCTCGGCGATGGCAACACCCTGGACGCCCACCGCAAGGCGGGCCGCGTTCATCATCAGGAACATCGTGTTGAGGCCGCGGTTTTCCTCGCCGACCAGATAGCCGACCGCCCCGCCCGCCTCGCCGTATTTCATCACGGCCGTTGGGCTCGCATGGATGCCGAGCTTGTGCTCCAGGCTGGCGCAGACAACGTCGTTGCGGGCGCCGATCGAACCATCTGCATTGACGAGATACTTCGGCACCAGGAAGAGCGAGATCCCCCGCGTACCCGGAGGCGCATCCGGCAGCCGCGCCAGCACGAGATGAATAATGTTCTCAGTCAACTCGTGGTCGCCATAGGTGATGAAAATCTTGGTTCCCGTTATCCGGTAAGTCCCATCCGCCTGTCGCTCTGCCTTCGAGCGGAGCACGCCCAAATCCGACCCCGCATGTGGCTCGGTCAGGTTCATCGTGCCGGGCCAATGGCCGGACACCATCTTCGGCAGGTAGATGCGCTTCAACTCAGCCGACCCGTGCGTGTCGATGGCATGAATGGCCCCCTGAGTCAGCAGCGGGCACAGGCCGAACGACAGGTTCGCCGAATTCCAGATCTCACAAGCCGCCATCGAAACAACCTCGGGCAGCCCCTGTCCCCCATGCGCTTCCGGGCAAGGCAATGCCCCCCAGCCGCCATCGACGAAACCCTGGTAAGCGGCTTTCCAGCCAGCCGGTGTTTCGACCCGGCCGTTGACCAGTTTGGACCCCGCCTTGTCACCGGGACCATTCAGCGGATCGAGCACATCCGAGCCGAACTTGCCCGCCTCCTCGATCACGGCACGCACGGTCTCCTCGTCCACTGACACCACACCCGTTTCGATCAGCCCCGGCAACCCGGCAGCCGTTCGCAGCGCGAACATGATGTCGTCGACCGGCGCGCGATAGGTCATAGGGATCCCTTTGCAATTGGATGACGGTACCTGGCAGACCGCTGTTTCGGACCGAGCCAGGACAGTGGCCAGAATTCACTGGCAATTTAAACGCCACCAAACGCAAGCGCCATCCAATACGCAAAGGGTTATGTGCGGAAGTCCGCGCACCGCTACGAACGCCCGCTCCGGCACCATCCCGTGGTCGCAATATACCGCTGCATGTCGCGCTCGACGCTGTCGGTGATCAAACCACCCGAGCGCGCCAGATAGGCAGCGATCTCGCGATCGACCTGCCGTTGCCGGGATATACGGATCGCATCAGCCAAACGCTGAAAAATCCCGCCCTTCGAGGCCGTCACCGTCTCCACTTTCGCCGGGGGACAGCGCAAGGCGGGCGCAGGCGCGACCGGGTTAACACCAGTACCGAAACTTAGCCGATGTGCAGCAAAGCTCATGATTGCATCTCCATCTCAAGTCAGATCGCCGGCAGCCATGAATTTTTCTCAACTTATTGCCGTCGACACCACACAAGATCGCTCATTAAATGAGCAAATTCAAAAGATCAGTTCTCAGTCGATGATTGAGAATTTCTTGCGGGGGACCTACATGCACAGGACACATGGCACATCGGAGAAACAGTCTTCCCAAGTCCGCCGCCGCACCCACGCCACGGTTGCGCGGCAGGTTCCATGCCCTAGGTTAACGCTCGGGGCGAGCACATCCGCGGCTCCCCCAAAATGCTTGTCGCCAACCCGCTCGATCCCGACGCCCGACCCGAAGGACAAGTCCATTGCGCCATCGTCCCTTCCGCACTGCCGTCTCGGGCCTGACCGCGCTGACGTTTGCTTGGTCGGGTTCAGTTGCACCGGTCATGGCCCAGTCCAAGGAAGCAGCCGCTATCACCCGGGCCGAGTACGAGGCCTGCCAGACCCGTGACGAGGCGGGCTTCCGCATGGCGATCGAGGCCGTCACGACAGGCGCCTTGAAACGCGGGCTGCAAGGCCTCGACTACCGCGTTGTCGTCAACGACGAGTGGCGCAAGGGCAATTTCGACGAGGTGCTGACCCGCCGCGTCGATGCCTCGATCGAGGAATTGCGTAACGAAACCAGCTGGAAAGACCTCATCACCTCGCTCGCTTCCAAGGACACCGCGCAACAACTGGCCCAGTCCGCCGCCGAACGCGTCTTCCGCTCTGACGACATCAAACGCGCCATCGAAGGCTTGGCGGTGGGTGTTGGCCGCGAAATCGGCAAGCGCATCGAATTGGCGACCGGCGACACCGCCGAACCCGCCATTCAATGCCTGCAGGCGTTTCTCGGGCCGCGTTACGGTTCAACGGTTGCAGGCGTCGTCTCCAAGGATGCCGGCCGCGAATTCCAGATCGATCCGACGAAAGCCTCAGCGACCGTATCGACCGGCCAAGTCATTGCCTCCAGCAGCGAAGGCATCGCGGGCGCCGTCATTCTGATCGTGCGCCGCCAACTCGCCAACCTCGCCACCCGTGTCGGCCAGCGACTGGTCGGCGCCGTTCTCGGCCGGCTCGTGGCCGTGGTCGCCGGCGGCATCGGCGTTGTGCTGATCGCCAAAGACCTCTGGGAACTGCGCAACGGCGTGCTGCCAATCATCGCCACCGAGATGAAATCCGCAGCCACCCGCGACAAGGTGCAGGACGAACTGGCCAAAGCCATCGGCGAGCAGATCGGCGAACACGTGCGCGAAATCGGTAGCAAGACGGCCGAGCGCGTCGTCGAGATCTGGCACGACTTCCGCCGCGCCCATGCCAAGGTCCTGGACATCGCCGAGAAGGATGAGAAGTTCCGCCGATTCCTGGACGCGGTGAAACCGGAAAACCTCAGCCGCCTCGACGAGGTTGCAGCCCTCGTCCTCGCCAGCGAAGGTGAAACCGCGATCCTGAAGCGCCTGGATGACGGCACACTGCTGGAGGCCGTCGAACGGCTCCCCGGACCTGCCTTCGATATTGCGCGCGAGCAGCGCTCCCTCGAAATCGCCTTCAAATGGCAGGCGCTAGCCGGCCCTGCATTACCGCGCGTCATCGAGTACGAAATCTACCGCCGCAACAGCCCGGACGAGTTCACCAAATCGAGTCTCGCTCGTCTCCTGAAGCTCGACGACCGGCTGGCGATCACTCGCCTTGCAACCCTCAAAACCGGCGTCCGGGAACCGCTGCTGGAACTCGACGACCCGAGCCTGTTGAAGCTTGGACGCGCGTTCGGCGAGAACGACCTCGCAAGCCTCTCTGGCTATCTCACGGGCCTTGAAGGCGCCGCCCGGCAACGACTGCTGATTGCCGTGGTCGAAGCGCCGGCAAAACTTGCCAATGTCACGCCCCAGGCCGTTCGCGAGGCGATCCTGGCCAGCCGCGATCAAGCAGCGGCTCTCGGTGTCATGCTGCGCGCCGACAGCATCTTTGACTTCTTCCAATTCCGCGACGACATCGTCCTGGTGAAGGACGGTAAAATCAGCCCGCGCATCCTGTGGGCCCGCTACCCCGTGGCGTTGAGTCTTTTTGCAGCCATTGCCTTCGTTCTGCTGATGCTCCTGCGCCGCCTCATCTTCGGTCGCCGCCCGCAGATCATCGTTCAGGCACCGAAAAAATAGCCCCCGACGCGGAAGGGCGCGACTTGCCAACAGCTTGATGACCCCCTGCCGTAGTTGTCAGCGCCCGCTTGCGCTAATCCGATTCGAGAGCAAACGATTCGCGAAAAGGCAGGCACCGGTGACAAAAGCAAAAAGCGCACACACGGCGGAAGGCTTTCTCGGCATCCAGCAAGAAGGACGTTCGGACATGGGTCTCAAGGCACCAGGCATCATCACGTTCATGCTTTCGGTCATCCTCGTGGTGATCGCCATCGTCGGCAAATTCTTCGGCGCGACGATACCGCTGATCAGCGGCCATGAGTTCTACGTACTGCTGCTGTCCCATGCACTTCTGGTGCTCGGCTGCATGATGCGCGGGCTCTGAGCAGACCTGGCGCCAACGGCACACAGTGCGCCAAGAGTGTCCGGCCCTCATGGTCTGGCACTTTTTTGCGTCAGCGTCCCAATATCCCGAACTCTGAAAACGGGATGAAGTCCACGAGATCGCCGGCGCGGATGTCGCCCGCCTCTTCCGGAATATCGATCAGGCCGTCGGCGGCGCGCAATCCGGAGATCAGCCCGGAACCGTCGCGCTTGAATTTATCGACGGCCAGGCCGTCCTTTGTGTCGACCAGCATGGCGCGCCAGAACTCACGGCGGCCGGGTTTTCGCCCCGTGAAATCGAAGGTCGCCCGCATCCTGTAGCGCCGGGGCTCCGGAAAGTCGGCACCGCCGAGCCGCCGCAGCAGCGGCCACACGTACATCAGGAAGCAAACGAACACGGCGACAGGGTTGCCGGGCAATCCCACGACGACGCAATCGCCGATCTGGCCGAACGACATGGGCCGCCCGGGCTTGACGGCTAATTGCCAGAGATGCCGCTTGCCCAGCGCATCGAGCACCGCGACCATGTGGTCTTCCTCACCGCGGCTGGCGCCCCCCGACGTCAGAATGACATGGTGCTTGGTCGCAGCATCAGCCAGCGCCGCACGGATCGCGTCCGGCTTGTCTGGTAACACGCCGAGGTCGGTGAATCGCGCCCCTGAGGACGCAACCAGCGCCCCCAGCATCGGCGCATTGGCGTCGAAGACCTCGCCATGATTGAGCGCCCGCGCACCCGGCCGGATCACCTCATCACCCGTCGAAACGATCGCAACCGAAAGTCGTTGAAAGCACGACACTTCCGCAAGCCCCACCGACGCCAGCGCCGCTAGATCCTGCGGTCGCACCAGATGCCCCGGTTCAAACAGCGCCTCGTCCGCGCGCACGTCTTCCCCCGCCTTGCGCACGTTGGCGCCACGCTTCAGGCCACGGGGAATGCTGACCCGTCCATCAGCGAGCGAAACGTCCTCCTGCATGACCACCGTATCGCAACCGGATGGCAGCACCGCGCCGGTAAAAATGCGCACCGCCATACCAGCTGCCGCCGGCCCCTTCAGCGGATGCCCGGCCGCAGCCCGCCCAGAAACCGGTAGCGCGGCATCCTTTGATTGAGCGAGATCAGAATGCTCAAACGCATAGCCATCCACCGCCGCGTTGTCGTGCGCGGGCACCGGCATCTTGGCCGCCACCGCTTGCGCCAGCATCCGCCCCGCCGCATCCACCAGCAGCAGCGTTTCGACGCCAATCACGGGCGCTACCCGCGCCTTCAGCAACGCCAGCGCCTCGCCATGCCGCAAACGTTGCTGGTCATGCAGAAAACAATCGTCGATGAGTTTGCGAGGTGGGGGCGATGGGCGCATGGCATGGACTCAGCAACGCCAGCAAACCGCGCCAGCTTCACCCCACCCTATCAGCAAAGGGCGATGAACTCATCGACTGTCATCGCCCCCCAACGTCATGCCCGCGTCATTGCGAAGCGATGCTCCGCATCAACGGCGGGCAGTATGCGCAGCGTTCCGTTGGTCAAAGCCGCTTCGCTGGTCGCGCATTTGGAACCAAAGACGCCAAACGCAATACCGAGATTGTGGAGATGTGTAGTGGGTGCCGGCCTCCGCCGGGATGACGTTCGGAACTGGAGCAGAACAGGGAGTCAAACGAGCGATGAGGATGGGCTAAGCCCCCTTCGCCTTCTTCACTTCCTCCGTGATCTTCTTCGCAGCATCCGCGAGGTTGTCGGCGGCAACGATTTTCAGGCCCGACGCGGCCATGATCTGCTTGCCGAGTTCGACGTTGGTGCCTTCCAAACGCACCACCAATGGCACCTTCACCGCCAGCTCCCGCGCCGCCGCCACCACGCCCTCGGCGATGATATCGCAGCGCATGATGCCACCGAAAATGTTGACCAGGATGCCGTTCACATTCGGGTCGTTGAGGATGATCTTGAACG
>JANXRM010000160.1 GCA_025353015.1 Hyphomicrobiales bacterium | reverse complement strand
GTCGAGATAGGGCAGGATTTTGCCTTCCGCCATCAGCGGTAGGATCTCGTCGACGTGGGGATAGGGGTAGACGTAGTGCAGGCGCACCCAGGCGCCGAGGCCGCCCAATGCCTTTGTCAGCTCGAAAAAGCGGGCCTTCAGCGGTTCGCCGCGCCACTTGCTTTCAGCGTATTTGATGTCGAGGCCGTAGGCGCTGGTGTCCTGGGAGATGACCAGCAGTTCCTTGACGCCAGCCTTAACCAGCCGCTCAGCCTCGCCCATGACGTCGCCGATGGGCCGGCTCGCCAAGCGGCCACGCAGATCCGGAATGATGCAGAACGTGCAGCGGTTGTTACAACCTTCGGAGATTTTCAGGTAGGCGTAGTGGCGCGGCGTCAGGTGCAGGCCTTCCGGCGGCACCAGATCGACAAAGGGATCGTGCAGCGGCGGCACCGCCTTGTGCACGGCCGCCATGACGGCTTCGTACTGATGTGGTCCCGTAACGGCCAGCACACCTGGGTGGGCGTCGCGGATGCGGCCTTCCTCGACGCCGAAGCAGCCGGTGACGATGACGCGGCCGTTCTCCGCCATGGCCTCGCCGATGGCATCGAGGCTTTCCTGCTTGGCCGAGTTCAGGAAGCCGCAGGTGTTGACCACCACCACGTCAGCGCCCTTGTACCCGCGCGAGAGCTCGTAGCCTTCGGAGCGCAGGCGGGTGATGATGCGTTCGCTGTCGACCAGAGCTTTCGGGCAGCCGAGCGAGACGAAGCCGACCTTGGGGGCCGCGCCCTTCGACCTGGCGGCGGCGCGGCGCACTTTGGGAGCTGCGGGGGCTGCAGGCGCGTTGGCGCGGGCGGCGGACGGTTTGCGGGGAGATGGCATGGACGGGCTTCTAGCCTACTATGGCCGACATCTCAATTCCGGTGAAAGTCCCGGCAGATTTCTGGCAAACCATCCGGAAAGCAATCGAACGAACGGCAGCGGAGGCATAATGGCACGGCGCATCATCGACATCTCGGTCACTCTGGAAGCTGGTATTGCGTCCGATCCGCCTGGCAGCGAGCCCAAGATCCGGTACGAGACGCATCAGGACTCGATTCCGCGTGTGCTGCGCTATTTCCCGGGGCTCACTGTCGATCAGCTTCCCGGCAAAGAGGGCTGGGCGACGGAGCAGTGCCAACTCTCGACGCACAATGGGACGCATGTGGATTCGCCGTTCCACTATGCTTCGACGATGGCCAACGGCGAGCCCTCGATGACCATCGACAAGGCGCCGCTTGACTGGTTCATGCAGCCCGGCGTGAAACTGGACTTCCGCCATTTCGGCGACGGCTATGTCGTGACGGCGGCCGATATCGAAGCCGAACTGAAGCGCATCAAACACACGCTGACACCGCTGGAAATCGTCGTCATCAATACGGCCGCGGGTGCGAAATATGGCCTGCCTGATTATGTGCCCTCGGGCTGCGGCATGGGGCGCGAGGCGACGCTGTATTTGACGTCACGCGGCATCCGGGTGGTCGGTACCGACGCCTGGTCGTGGGACGCGCCGTTCGTGCATACGGCGAAAAAGTTTGCTGCCACCGGCGATGCCAGCCTCATCTGGGAGGGGCACAAATCCGGACGCGAGATCGGCTATTGCCAGATCGAGAAGCTCTCTAATCTGGATAAGCTGCCGGTAAGCGGGTTTACGGTCGTGTGCTTCCCGGTCAAGGTGAAGGGCGGCTCCGGCGGCTGGACGCGCGCGGTGGCCATCATGGATTGAAGTCTGTTCGTTGCACTGCTGCGTTGTTGCCGATCCCGAGGAGGTCATCATGCCCGCTGCCAATTATCTGCCTGACGTGCTTGAGACAACCGAAGCCGAACGAGTTGCAACCGGCTTCGTATTCACCGAGGGGCCGCAGTGGCACCCCGATGGGTTCTGGTATTTCGTCGATATCCGAGTGAACAAGCTCTTCAAGATGTGGCCGGGCAAAGCGCCGGAACTCGTGCGCACGACGATCGGCGGTAACGGCACGACGCTCGATCTCCAGGGCCGGCTGATCAACTGCGAGGGCGAAGGGCGGAAGGTGACGCGGCTGCACGCGGATGGCCGTGTAGAGGTGGTGGCGGACCGCTACAAAGGCGGGCGGCTCGCCAAGCCGAACGACGTCGTCTGTCATTCGAACGGTAGCCTCTATTTCACCGATCCGGACAAGCGCGTGCCTTATCATGAGCGCGAGGTGCCGGGGCGCGAGGGCGTCGATAATCTCTGGGATGGCGCGGGTGTTTATCGCGTGGCGCCCGATGGCACATTGAGTGTGCTCGGGCTTTGCGAATATCCGAATGGGCTGGCGCTGTCGCCGGACGAGCGCACGATGTATGTCGCGAATACGCGGTCGTCGAAATACATCCACGCCTTGAAGCTGGACGCCGCCGGCAACATGACCGGCCGTAGCATTTTCGCCGACATGAATGAGGGCAGCGAGCCCGGGATTCCGGACGGCTTGAAAGTGGATGCTATCGGCCGGGTCTATTGCACGGGGCCGGGGGGCATCTGGGTGTTCTCGCCCGAGGGCCGGAAGGTCGGCATCATCAAGTGGCCGGAGCAGGCGGTGAATTTTGCGTTCGGCGGTCCGGACTTGAAAACCATGCTCTGCTGTGCGCACACGTCGGTCTATACGCTGCGCATGAAAGTGCCGGGCAATCCTCATCCCTATTACAAGTTGCATAAGGTTTGAGGCGGGACAGCGGGCGCATGGGTCATTCAATTCGGCAGGCGGTCGGGTCGAGCACGTCATCGCGGAGCGATGCTCCGCATCGACGCGAGATCCGACCTACGAGCTACACGCCTGTTGGAAGGATTGAATTTACCTGGCCGCTGCGTTGCGGGTTATGATTTGTGCTGCAGGGCATTGCCGTCCATGCCGTCGAAGGCGATGCCGAGGTGGGTCAAGATCGTCGGCGCGATATCAATGACGGCCGACGGTGTGCAGCGCTTGGTCCCGGACGTGAAGCCCGGGCCTTGCGCCAGCAGGAACGGGGCTTGCTCGTAGCGGGCGAGGCCGCCGTGCTGGCCGTTGCCTAAAGGGTCCGATTTGCCGCTGGCGGGTTTGGCGGCGAAACTCTGACCCAGGATCCCGAAGGCGTTCGCTGATTCCGTGGCGGCCATGGCGACGGCAAAGGCGAGGTTGTTGTGGGCCGCCTGGCCGACGCTGGCAAGTTCAGCCTTGCCGATAACGCGGTCAGTCCACGGCTGTTTGCGCAGAAAGTCGCCGATGGCGCCGATGCGCTGGGCGTGTGTGTCATGCACGTAGATCAGCGCGGATGTGCCGTTCGACGTGGACACCACATCGCCGGAGCCGGGGCCGTCCTTGAGGCCGGCTGCGATCAACTCGGCGTCGACGTCGATAACGCCTGATACCGTTTGGTGGCCGTGATCCGAGCCGACGATGAACAGGATATCGTCGCCGGACTTGCGGGCTGTTGCGACGGCGTCGATGACGCGCTGGGCGTTGGCGTCGGCGGCAGCCAGCACCGCCAAATGCTCGGGCGAGCCCAACACCGTCTTGTGTTGCGTGTAATCGGGTTCCGCGCACCACAGCAACGCGAGGGGCCGCTTTCGCCCGAAGATCGCGTCCGCGATGAAGCGGTCGGTCAGCATGGTGTCGCCTGGTATGCCGTATTCGATGTGGCCGGCATTCCAGCCTGCGACCGGCTTGCGGCCAGGACCGTAAGAGCCGGCGCGGTGATAGACGTGGCCGAAGCCGTCCGGATCATGGGCATAGGCGGCACCCGGTGAGACGTTGGCGTAGATCAAGGCGCCGCCATGGGGTGCCAATCGCTCGGCCATCGTCGGCTTTCCGAGCGAGCGACCCGTGATTTTGCGCTTGTGCTGCAGAAACTCAGGCTGACCGGCGTCGTGCACCACGAACGCGTCGTTCTCGATCAGGACGAGCGTGTTGCCCTGCATCTCATGGGCCGCGGGATGGCAACCGGTCGAGACGGACGACGAGACGACCCGCGTTGCCGACGGAAACACCGAGCGGTGCTGGTCGAACTGCTCAGTGGCCTTGGCGTGGCAGGCAAGGTTTGGCGTCCAGGCGTCGGTAACCATGTCGCGGCGCAGGCCGTCGAGAAACAAGACGATAGCGCGGCGCATGCGATCACCTCAAATTAGCCGGTACTCAAAGCCAGAGCTTGGCATCGTTGTCGGCGAGAATTACCACTATGCCGCAGGTTGCAGTCGCGCCGGCCTCTCCGCATCGTCGATGGCGGTGAGACTGCGCTCTATCTCCGAGGCTTCGGCTGGGATCAACCGCAGGCGATCCGCGGCGGGAGGCCCCGATTTCGCCAGCGCTGCAAAAACGCGTCCGGCCTCACGGGCGGCGAACGACGCCTCGATGGCACGGGTTGCGATGCCTCGGGCAGCGCCTGCTTCCTCGCGCGTGCTGGCTTCGACCGTCTCGACAAGACGGCTGATGGCGCTGCGTGCCGTGCGCGCCGCCGCACAGGCGCCTGGTCCGAGGCGCGCGAGGTCGTGTACCGGGGCCGCCAAAAGCATGTGATCGCGCATGGCGACTGACGTGCGTAGGCCGGCAATGATCGGTACCGTTTGCGCGCCACGGGCTACCAGCTGCCGGGCTGCCGTCTCGCAAGTGGCCGCGAGTTCGGTTGCTTCGCGGGCCAGGACTGCGGCGGTGCGGCGCTCGGCACGCTCGATCACGTGCCGGCGCTCGGTGCGGTCGCGCCAGCCATTCAGGATGTAGGCGACGGCTAGGCCGCCAAGGCCGAACAGCGTGGCGAGTGCCGTCTGGTTGCGGTTGGCGAAGGCGGCGATCTGGCTGTCGTGCATGTGCTGCAGCGCGACCAATGGGGTGGGCCAAGCGAAAAGCGACCAGATAAATTGCGTCACGAAACCGGCAATGGCCAGCCAAATGACCGTGCTCGCGAGCTTGGATTCCGTATTGAGCATGGATGTTTTCTCCACTCATGCATTGATTGCTTTGAATAATTTCTTAGATTTAGGGCTGGGGTCAACGAACCATTGCCGTATGAATCGCGCAAGCCAAATTGCGTGCCGATCATGACATTTGTTCGTCAGATCAAGCGTCAGCGCTCGGCGCGGAACTCCAGGATCACACCGTTGGCTTCGGCTGGGGCGACCTTGACGACGCCTGGACCTTTGACGATGGCCCGGGGGCCGACGGCTTTGGCTGCAGCGCCCGCGTCGGCCACGCGTAGGGCGATCGTGACGGCGCCTTCATCGGGCATGCCGGCGAGCGATACGCCCTGATGCCGTCGCTCGAGGGCGGCACGGTCAAGGAATATGAAGTCACCGCGGCCGGCACCGGTGAGCACTTTCAGCGCGCCATCGCCGACCTTCTCGACCGGGCGGTCGATCAGCCGGCCCATGTGGGCTGCGGCGGTCACCGGATCCTTCGACAGCATTTCGACACGGTCGATGCGAGTGGCCGTGTTGGCGTGGCGGGTCAGCTCGTGCAGCCAGACGTGTTCGCGGGTCAGGTGCTGGCAGGCGAAAATCCGCAAGCCGCCCGGGCGTTCCTCCACGGGCCAAAGGAACGTGCGGAACTTGGCTTCGACCTGACGGCCGTCCGGCAGGTCGACGGCACGGCCGAAGTCATAGGGACCGAGGGCTGCAAAGCCGCGCGCCTTCAATTCTGCGACGCCGGCGTCAGCGTCGGTGCTGGTGAAGGCGGCACGTTCGATGCCTTCGCCGCGTTTGGCCAGGAACTCGCGGCTCGCGACATTGCGCTCGGTTTCGGCGACGACGCCGATCAGCTCCAAGTAATCGGGCCCGAGCATGATCGTGTGGTTGGCCGTGCCTATGGCGGCGGTGTGCATGCCGAGCGGCGCAATCGTGAAGCCGAGGCCTTGCCAGCGTTTGGCGGCTTCGGTGAGATTTTTCGTCATGACGACGACGTGGTCGAGACCGATGATCGATTTCATTGTCATGAAGTGACCCTGACTATAGCCGCGATGTGCGATCGACGGACAATGTGCTCTTGAACCGTGCCGCACCGTGGCCGCTCAAGGTCGCGACAATAGCACGGTTGGGGCAGCGATGCGATTTTTGGCGCACGCCGGATCGCTTGCACTTCCGGAGACGCTGGCGGCAGTTGTGATAGCTTCGCCTGCTCGTGATCACTCACTTCTCCAGCCAGACGTCCTCCAGCCGCCAACCGTTGAAAATGCTGTTGGCCATGATGGTCATGTTTTTCACCTTCGGCCGCCAGCACGTGCCGCCGCGCATGAAATAGATCATCGGGCGCACAGCCTCGTCGGTCAGCTTGCGGTCGATCTGCCAGACCAGTTCTTTGCGCTTCGCCTGGTCCTTCTCGGCGGACTGCCTGGCGATCATCGCATCGAGGTCCTTGTTGCAGTAGTCCATGTAGGTGCGGCCGCCGCAGGAGTAGTTTTCCCAGAAATTCTGGTCGGGATCGTCGACGCCGTTGCCGACCTGGCTCAGTCCCATCTGGTATTCGCGCCGGATCAGCTTCGGTACCCAGATCGCGGTCTCGACGAGATCCAGATCGGCCTCGATGAAGATCTCCTTGAGCTGGCTGATCAAGATGACGGACGCGTCGCGGTAGGTCGGGATATTGCGCGTCGATAGCTTTATCTTCAGCGGTTTGGCGGCGCTGTAGCCGGCTGCCGACATGATAACCCTGGCCTTTTCGCGGCCTTTGGCAACATCGCCGTAGCCCGGCAGTTCCTTAAGCATCGCCTCGGGCAGGCCCCATACGCCCTCAGGGCCGGGTTGCATGGCAGCGCCAATGTCGCCTTTGCCCTGGGTGAGAATATCGATGAAGGCGCGGCGGTCGAGTGTCATGGCGACGGCGCGGCGGATATCGAGTTTATCGAACGGCGGCACCGGGTTCATCAGGATGTTGGCGGCCACGTTCATCGGCGAGATATCGCAGACGGCGTCCGGCATTTGGCTTTTGACGTCGGCGACCAGCGGAACGGTCAGCTCATAGGGAAAAAACATGTCGAAATTTCCGGACACGAACGCCAGGATCGCGGTCGAGCGGTTGGGAATGATCGTGTATTCGATGCCGTCGAGATAGGGGAGGCCGGGTTTCCAATAGTTTGGGTTGCGGGTGACCTTGATCTGCTGGTTCTTCTGGTATTCGACAAACTTGAACGGCCCCGTGCCGATGGGCGCCTGCCGCATTTGCGCTGGCGGTACGTGGCAGGGATAGACTGGGGTGAAGCCCGATGCGATCAGCGATAAGATCGCCGGCTGCGGCGCTTTAAGGTTGAAAACTGCTTCGGTATCGCTGGTAGCTGTCACGCTCTCGACATTGGCCCACCAGCCTCTGCGAGAGTTGACCCTGAATTTTTCCGGGCCCTTGTCGGCGAGCAGGTCCCACGTGCATTTCACGTCGGCGGCGGTGAACGGCTTGCCGTCGTGCCAGGTCACGCCCTTGCGCAATTCGAACGTCAGCGTCTTGCCGTCCTCGCTCCATTTCCAGCTTGTGGCGAGATCGGGGACGATGCCGTCCATCGTGTTCTGCGGCTTGTGCTGATCGAACATGACGAGGTTGTTGAATACGCCCATCATCGGCAGCACGACGGAAATGGTGCCTTCCTCGTGGATCGACATGTTCGCAGGGCTGTCGCGGTGCGTGATGCGAAGGACGCCGCCGGATTTCGGTGCGCCCAAGGCTGGCGCCGCCGCGCTCTGCTGGGCGATGGCGTCCGGGGTCGCGAAAAATAACGTCATGCCGACAAGTGCAAACAATCGCAACATCATTTCCTCCCGCGTGCTCTTATGTCCGGCACTGCTGGCCGGAACAGTGCGCCTGCGACGCGGAGGGAGTCAACGGCGGTTGGTTCGCCGATGCGAGATCGTCAGCAGCGCTATTTTCAAGTCTGTGCATTTCGGATCACTGTTGACGACAGTGGCGACAGGGGGCCGGTCAAAAGGGTCCAGGCGGGTGCCGACGCGGCTGGAATGGTGCGAGCAAAGCGTTCGGGCCGGCGCGATTGTTGGAAGGCACGCGCGGCGGGGGACGCGAGGGCTTGTAAAAGAAAGCCGGGCCGGTCGATGACAGCCACCGGCAGCAGCGCAAAAATGTCCCGCCAGTGCTGCCAACGTTGAAATTGCGCCAGGCAATCGGCGCCCATGATCCAGACAAAATGGACGCCTTGATTGCGGCCGCAAAGGAACGACAGCGTTGCTGCTGTGAACGTCGACGCCAGCCGGCTTTCAAAGGCGGTGACGCGAATGCGATTGTCGCGTTTCATCGCTTCGCATTGGGCCATCCGGGTGGCGAGTGGGGCCAGTCCGCCGTGCGACTTGAGAGGATTGCCAGGGGTGACGATCCACCAGACGGCATCGAGTCCGAGGCGGCGCAACGCGATCTGGCTGATGAGCCGGTGCGCCGCGTGTGGTGGGTTGAACGAGCCACCGAGCAGGCCGATGCGCTGCCCTGCAACGGCAAAAGGCGGCCGCGCGCCAATCGAGCCGAAGCGGATGGGCGCCGACTTATGGATCGTCTGTCGCCTGGTGAATTCGGTCACAGCGATCCGGTCATGCCGCCGTCCACGTAGAGCACGTGGCCGGTGACGAAGCTCGCGGCGTCCGATGCGAGATAGACGGCGGCACCGACGAGTTCATCGACGTTGCCCCAACGGCCGAGCGGGGCGCGGCCAGCGATCCAGGTGGAGAATTTCTCGTCGGCGACGAGAGCGGCGTTGAGCTCGGTCTTGAAGTAGCCGGGGCCGATGCCATTGACGCGGATGCCATGCTTACCCCAGTCGATGGCCATGCCTTTCGTCAGCATTTTCACGCCGCCCTTGGCTGCGGTGTACGGCACCACGGTTGGGCGGCCGAGTTCGCTCATGACCGAACAGATGTTGATGATGGAGCCCTTCTTACGGGGGATCATGTGGCGGGCCACGGCCTTGGAGACGTAAAATACGCTGTCGAGATTGGTTGAGAGAACCTCGCGCCAGGTTTCTTCCGGGAAATCCTCGAGAGGGCCGCGGCGCTGGATACCGGCGTTATTGACCA
>JANXRM010000157.1 GCA_025353015.1 Hyphomicrobiales bacterium | reverse complement strand
GGTAAATGGAAAAATCGTGTCGTGTGCGTGGCCCGAATGGCGACAGCTCGTTCCGCCGGCTCCGGGCGTTGAGCGAATTGATACGGCCCACGCGTTCGGCGTCCGTTATTGCACGCATCATGGACTCGACCAGGGGCAGACAATTTCGGATCGAAACGCCGCGACAACGGAACTCCCCCACCCAAGCGATAGCTCGGGCGCCGGTTCAGTTGCTTCGACGCAAATTGCTCGTATTGGCCCCTGCGAGGATGATGATGAGCAAGTTATCGATTTCACGGACCCTATCAAATTGGCGACAGCATCCGTCGCGGGAAAACAGTGGGGCCAAGGAACGGTGGCGCTTGATTTGCTTGTTTCATGCGGCTTTATATTCGGTATGTCAGTAGTTCGCGGACGGCTCACGATAATACGAAGTCGCGGAACAATGACAACACCAAGCTATGACCATTGGGGGACACCGAAGGTTTTCGTCGGTGATGGAATTGATGGCAACAAAACCCGCGTGTCTATTACGAGGGGAGGAACGCGACACGATCCCCATTTAGATATCGTTGGTATCGACGGCCCAATCGGCACGGTCGAAATCAATCCAGACATGCCAGCATTCGAAGGCTTGAAGCCCGGCGACAAAGTTGTCGTCACGTTTGGAGCTTGGCTCGCCGATATTGCGTCAGATCGCTTAAGCAAAGGCTTCGGTCACGATAACGCCTTAGAGCATATCAACCAAGACGGAAAGATCGTTGCGACAACCTCTGAGGAACTAGACGACCTCAGACGATTAGCCATCTCAGTTTTGCGCAAAACGGACCTGAAGGTGGGGCCGACCGGTTACGTTGAACTCAGCACGCACACACTGCGGATTGCGGCTGGCAAAGTTGGTGTCACGCATGAGTAACGGCAGCTCAGCGCGAGGTCGCAATGTCACCGATCGTATCAGAGCGGTGATCGAATGCAAAAGCGATCGCTTTCTGGACATCCTCCGGGTGGCGCAGATTGACCCGAAGACCGGGTTTCGGTTCCAAGATTGCTCTGACACTTCATTTGCCGGCCAAGACTTGAGCGGAATTGACTTCACTGGAGCAAATTTGTGCGGGTGCAACTTCGAAGATACAATCATTGATAACGCATGTTTCTTCAGAGCTCGATTAGGGCAGCTACAGTTAACCGCAGAAGGGACATTTCGGTCAGAGGCGGTGCGGCTGACGAATTTTACGCCGGAACCAGAAGAATTTGAGAAGGGAAGCGCAACAAAATGGTGGCGACGCAACAAGGTGGTCGGGTATGATCACTTACCCATCGGTGCGATTTTCAAAGATGAAATGCAGACGCCTGAGCTTGTGATTATTCCGGGTCTAGATAATACATCGTCGCTCGAAAATATCACGTCACCACGTATTGCTATTTCATGGTTCTGCGTGGTTCTGGAAACTGTAGGGCCCGACGACGAAGGCGATGTGGTGCGCGGCGAGAGATACTCGTTTACGGCAACTGAAGCGCGCACAATATGCAAATCAATGTCTCGCGCGACCGGCGGCAAATATCGACTTCCAACCAAGGCCGAGCTAGTTCATTCGCGCACTATCTTAGGTGGCGCTACCAAAGTGACATCAAAAATAAATCATGAACTTAATAAGTTGAAATTTGAAACTGACAGGGACGGTTGGCGCAGAGATATCTTACCTTTCGAACCTATCGCCTCACTGCGAGACAAATTGATCATTCACGAATGGTGCGAAGATGCGCAGCATCCAGTCTTTATTTCGACAAGAGGATCCGAAGTACAATTGGCGGAAGTTCCGGGTGAAGTTGAGTCTTTTTTTCGAGTTGTAAAGATGGTCGAGTAAGATTGCGTCATCGGTCATATCGCGCATCAGCTATGCACGTTCGTCTGGACTTCCGGCCAAGCGCAATACATACGCCGCCGCCTGCTGCGCGGTTGATAGGGCCACGTGAAGCGCCACGTCTGGTCGATCGAGCGTTTGCAGATAGGCCGCCAGATATTTGTGGTTCGGTAGAATCGGGCGCCGCGTGATGCCGAGGTCGGAGCTCAGCAGCACGGCGCCGATTTCCGCGGTCAGCTCCTCGCGATTGTAGACGGCGTCGAACCTTGTTTGAGAGGCGGGTCGGTTGAGCCGGGCTCCCGCCCCACTCCAGTGCACCAACTCGTGCAGGACCTGCGTGGCGAGCAGTGTTGGACGTTTGAGCAGGCGGGTGGTCGGCGTCGGCAGCAGGATGGCATCGCGGTTCGGGTCATAAGCCGGCGTCCTGAAGGCGCCGGTGATGACATTTGCTTTGCAACGATCAGCGAGCGCCATCGCCGCCGAAACCATTCGATGTGACCGGACCGCTTGTGGCTGCCGTTTGCTTCGCTGTTCGAGGGCGCGCATCAGGAAGGCGTCGAGGTCGATGAGGGTGGTCATCACAGCGGCTCCCAGGTGAAGCGGACACTTGCGCTGGTCAGTGCCGTACGCCAAGCGCGCTCGATGCGTGGATCGGGGCGCGGATCGGATCGCCCAGGGCTCGGCGGCGGCGGCATCACATGGATATTGAGATCGATGTCTTTCAGCCGGTTGCCGATATGGCCGGCAAAGTGAGCGGCGAATCTTTCCGGCGACTGAACGGGCTTGCGGACGAACGAGAAGCCAGCAGAGTTCTCGTCCATGTCCGAGTAGACATGAAACGTGGTGGCACTTGCCGATGGATCGAGTTGCGCCTTGGTCGCGAGCGCGGCCAACATCTGTACCAGTTCAGTGCGTGTCGAACTTGCGGGCGTCGCCAGCTTCTCCAGCGCGGCGACCAGCGGCGTCGTGAATTGTGCCGCATGAACACGCGCAAGGCGCTGCGGCGTGTCGAGCAGCACATTGCCGGTTGACGGCGGCTTGCAGCGATCGAAGACGGGCTCTGGCAGACTGGCGGCGCTGCCATCGAAGGCGAGCATAACCAGCCGGTCTTCCGTGGCGGCGCGATCAGCGACGCTCCGCAGATGCGCCGAAAGCAGCGCTGCCGTGCTGGGGCTCCAGGGATCAGTGTGATCGACGAGGATGATGATCTGGCGCGACTTGGCACCTGTCAAACAGGCCGTCTGAGTCTGGCGCGGGCTGCGGCGCAGCATGACAAGCGCGGCGCCGCTGGCCGCTATGGCCAACCCTGACAACCCGAGAATGGCGATGCTGCGGCGCGTTTCGACATTGGATTTGCGTTCGATGCGATGCATGGATCGGGAGTCCTTGATGATGGTGGCTGCGAATTCGGCGCCGGTAGGATCGATGGCGCGTTGCTTGAATGCCCTGCCCTGCCCTCGGCCTGTCGACAGCCGATGAGGCGTGGAGCGGCGTGATCAGGCAGCTTGCGTTGATGACGGCGGCAGCGTGGCCTGACCGGCTGGCGGCGACAGCTTCACGGTTGCCAGCGACTGTTCGAGCGTCGTGCGCAACGAGATGGTCGGAGTAGTTTCTTTCGGCTGGTTGGTCTGCGCGACCGAGGCCATGATCTCGTTGGTGCAATCATTGGTGCGGTCGAGCATGCGGCCCACGTGCAGCCCGAACTCGGCCGCCTGTGCTGCATTGAGAGATGCTTCCTGCGCCGCTGCGGCGATGTGGGTGCCGAGGTCAGCCGACACCTGCACGGGAGAAACCGCAATGACTGGCGTTTCGGCAAAGTGCGCAGGCGTGATGCCGTCGGCACGTGTCGTCAGATTGAGCCGCCGGAAATGCGCGATGGCCCGTTGCGCCAGAGCAATCTCCTGCGTGTCGAGTACTGCCATACGGTCGCGTTTGTGCTGCAATCCGATCAACAGCGCATTGAGATGCGCGGCCTTGGCGCGAGCGAGCTTGGGCTGGCGGAGCAGCGGCGCAACTGCGGTGTCACGGATGGCGCCGACGGCGCCTCGGATATCGTCGCGCAGATAGTTGACGTTGTCGCGCGCATCGACAAACGCACGATCGACGGCTTCGTAACCGGGGATCGGGTCAGATGCCAAATAACCCTTCCAGGCAGCGAATGCGGCGCCGCCGAGCGTGATGAACAGCAAGATCACGCCCTGGCTCGACAGATCAATGGGCTGCTCGAAGAGGTGCGTCATGACCACCTCGTCGCTTGGGGCATCGTCGTTGACGCCGGCCAGATGCCGGTAATGGGCCACGTAAAGCGCGATGAACACCAGCAGCGACGTGAGCACTGGCAGCGACAGAACGCCGACAGATTTCTTGGTGACGCCGGGCGCCGCGATGTAGCGAAGCGCGCCATAGCCGATGGCCAGACCCAATGCAGTCGTCAACGTCGCGATGGAGAGGCCCAATCCAGCGGCGCCGAGCAAGCCGTCGGGCGTTGCTGGCATCAACATGCTGGCTTCGAGCAGCGTCTCGATGCCGACTACGGCAAGCAGCCAGCGGAAATGCACGAGGCGGGATTTCGGGTACTGGGCAGGTCGGACAATGTGATGCTCGTCGCGCCATGCCGCCAGTAGCGCGCGCCGCGTACGCTCGTCGGTGATGGCCTGATGGATTGCCGGGGTGCGGGCGGCGAACAGCCCTGTGATGGAATCGATGGTGCGCTGTTGCAGGATCGGCGGGTCGAGATCGGGCGCAGCGGCCAACAGCTGCACTTCTTCTGTAAGTGCAGCTGTTTGAGCATCCAATCCCCCAGCACGGCCAGCGATGCGGCGCTCGACCAGATCAACGGTGTCGGCTTCCGGTGCGGAGAGACCCGCATGGGACGCGGCCGGCTCACCTTTGACCGCCAAATGGCGCGCCTGGTGTTCGAGCCGGGCGTGGTCGAGCACCTCTTTGTAGGACAGCGCTTGCATCAGATCGTGCGGCTTGGGTACCAACGGGGGTGGGCTTGCCTTCTTGGAGAACATCGCGCGGGGCTCCTGTTTGGTTGCGGGCACGCGCGAGCATGGCGGCTCCAGGCCGCTATCAAGAAGTTGACGATGTGCGGGGATGCGGGAGTGAGCAAACGTGGTCTTGCGTAAACGAGCAAAAGCGCAATCCCGCATTTGCGAGTGTGCGGGGGTTCCCGTGCTACTCCGGCTCGCCAACTTGTTGTTCAATGCGGCTCAACTGAACATCGGCAAGCTGCCGGCCATGGTTTGCAAATCCATAGTATTCAAACATCCATCCTGATCGGATGATTATCAGTACTATTATAGGATATATAAGGTGTATGTGGGGTAGAGTTCCGCAGCAAAGTGGGGTGAATCTCCGCACTCCTGTGGGGTAGAAATCCGCAGCTTGTGGGGTGAAAATCCGCAAGGTGTGGTACAAATACGCAGCCCACAATCAGGCTCAGCCGGTCAGGAATCAGCGGCATCATTGCAGAAACGATTTGGCTTCTCGGTAAAGCCATGGAACAGTGTGCAGAGCGATTTTGACGGAGGGCTATGGCGCGAGGGACTGGGGCGATTGTTGTCGGGGATGAGGCGAACTTTCGCTCTGTCCGCCGATGCGCGGACACGGACGGTGATGATCCGCAGTTCCTGCACGCCCTCCTCTGTCAGCTCGGCCTGCCCCGCAGGCGCAGCGTGGAACGCGTATTCGAGCGTCGCAGCGGTGCCGCCTCGCTGCTGGTCGAGGCCGGCCGATGGTACACCGGGCTCGAATGGAAGCCGCAGCCCCTCCCCTATGGCACGCGACCGCGGATCGTGCTGATCAATATCTGCTCGGAGGCTGTGCGTACCCGCTCCCGCACCGTCAACGTCGAGGACAGTGTGCGCGGTTTCTTGCGCCGCCTCGGCATCGATGGTGGTGGCTATAGCATGGCCGGGTTCAAGGCGCAGATGATCGCACTGGCTTGCTGCCGAATGGAACTTGGCTATCGGACTGACCGTGGTGTTGGCCAGTTCGACACAAGACCGATCTCGCGCTTCGAAGCATGGCTATCCGAGGATGATCGCCAGCGCGGCTTGTGGAAAGACGAGTTGGATCTGTCCGGGCCGTTCTTCGACAGTTTGATCGAGCATGCCGTGCCGCTGGATGCGGCGGCGCTGATGAGCCTGCAGAACTCTGCCATGGCGCTTGATGTGTACACGTGGCTGGCGCACCGCCTGCATCGCGTTACCAGTCCGTCCGGTACTATACTGTCGTGGCGGGCGCTGAAGGAGCAGTTTGGGCAGGAGTTCGCCGAGACCCGTGAGTTTCGCCGCTCGTTCCTGGAGGCGCTGGCGAAGACGACCAGCGTGTATCCGGATGCCCGGCTCGATATCGTTCGCGGCGGCTTGCGACTGTTCCCCTCGCCGGCTCCTGTGCGGTCGAGCCGGGTTGCTGTCAAATTGCCCAAGCGCAAAGAAGCGGCCACCGGCGTGACTGCTCTGGCAGTCACTGCCGCGTCCGATGTGCAGTTCGCCTTGGAGGCGATCCCTCTATTGCCAGCGACGCTGGCAAAATTCGAGGCGATGCGAACGGGCCGTGCCATCGGCGATTTATGGGGCATGTATCGCGCCATGCTCGGCGACAAACCGCCCCCCCACGACGTTGATCAGCGCTTTTTGAGCTATGTCCGCGCGCTGCGGCCAGATCGCGCATCGGCGATCTCGCGCGGACCCATCATCGACCAAAAGACGCCTGCTCTGCGCGAGCAAACACGCGAGGATGTGCGTGGTCTGGCGCCCGGCTGGGATGTCGACACATTGCTCGGCATCTTTTGCGAGTGGAACGCATCGCGCTTTGTGGTGGTGCGCGATCTTGATCAGGCCTTCACCGCCTGGGTGCCGGCCTACACCAAGGGCCGCGCCCCATAGATGCGTAAAATTTCTGCGTGCATCAAGAAAAGCGGATCTTCTCGATTTCATCGAGCGTGACGTTGTCGGATCGGCGATCATAGAGCTGCGTCGTGCGGGTCGATGCATGGACCGCGATCTTGGCTGCACCTTCGATGGTGCCGCCATTCATCAAATAGGCGGTGATGCCGGTCGCGCGGAAGGTGTGATTGCAGACGGCGGTTTCGATGCCAGCAGCACGGACGCGGCGTTGTACCATCTCCCAGGTCATAGCCTGCGTCATGGCGCGGCCCGACAGACGCCGGCCATCGGCGCGATTGCCGGTGCGGGCGAAGGTCTGGAACAACGGCGCATCCGGCGTTTCGGCAAGGTCTGCGCGTTCGATCCACTCCAACAGCGAATTCTCGAAGGCATGGTTGCAGGGGATGTCGACCTGTTTGCCGCCTTTCTCGGAGAGACGCATCCAGGTGCGTCGTTGCTGGCGGAACACGTCGCGCACCTTCAATGCGGTGATGGCGCCGACACGGCCGAAGCTATAGGCCATGGCACCAATCAAGGCTCGGTCCCTCAACCCGATCAGCGTGTCACTGTCGATGGCGTTCAGCAGCTGGAGCATTTCGGCGCCGGTCAGCACGGGCGTCTTGCCTTTGGTGACGCTATGGCGCGGCCCTCGAACGACGGCCGCCGGGTTCACCGGTATCACCTGCTCGCGGGCAAGCGCTTGCAACAACATGCGCACTCCCGCGAGGTGCTGCTTGACCGTGGTGACCGCGAGCCCTCGCGCCTCCATCCCGTCGACCCATGCGGCCACGTGCAGCGATGTGAGGGTTTCCAAACGATCGCCGGCTGGCATGGCGGCTGCGATCATGAAGAAATCCTCTGCGGCTTTCAGGTAGGCGCGACGGGTGCGCGGGTTGCGGATTTCAGCCTTGAAGAATTGCAGCAGCGCATCCCAGGCTATCGGTTTCGCCATGGCGATGGCAGGTGGCCAGACAGCAACGGGTGGAATGACAACGAGGTCGGCGGCCATTACGCACCCTCCTTCTGGCAAGCGCTCGCCATCCGTGCGGCCTTGGCTTCTAATCGCCGATCGTCATCAGCATTGCGCTCCAACAGGACGATGCAGCCGTCACGCGGCACGACATCGAGCACAACGGTCAATCCTGCACCCTGCTCGTGCGGCCAGGCGGCACCGATCCGTT
>JANXRM010000089.1 GCA_025353015.1 Hyphomicrobiales bacterium | reverse complement strand
CGAAACCATCGGCTATTTCGACATGCTGCTGTCCGGCCGCAGCAACCAGCCGCTGCGCGTGACCGAGATGGCCTGACATCGGATCCGGCGAATTCGGGCCACGCGAATTCGAGCTAGGTGCGGGCGCTGCACCCTCGCGGTGCAGCGTCAACTTTTGTTCGCCGTTCGTTCGCCTTAATCGCAGCTATAGTAACATCCGTTCCAGCGTTTCCTCTGGTGTCGAATTTCTTGACCGCCGTTAACACCTTGCCCGGAGCGGTCTGATAACCAGGGGCGCGATCTGGCGACGCGGCAGCGGTCGCCGGTTTTGTGGATCGTTGTCGAGTTGCGGAAAGTTCAGTCCATGAGCATGCGTCGTCGCGCGACCAAGTCTTCGCCGGTCAATCGGGTGCTGCAGGGCGATTGCCTGAAGCGCCTCCGGGAGCTTCCCGATGCGAGCGTCGATCTCGTCTTCGCCGATCCGCCCTACAATCTTCAACTCGACCGTGAGCTGCTCCGGCCCAACAATACGGTCGTCGACGGTGTCGACGATGCCTGGGACAAATTTTCGAGCTTCGCCGCGTATGATTCGTTCTGCCGCGCTTGGCTTAGCGAATGCCGCCGCGTCCTGAAGCCCGACGGTGCGCTCTGGGTGATCGGCTCATATCACAACATCTTCCGGCTCGGCGTGGCGATCCAGGATCTCGGCTTCTGGCTGCAGAACGACGTGATCTGGCGCAAAGTCAATCCGATGCCGAATTTCCGCGGCAAGCGCTTCACCAACGCGCACGAAACGCTGATCTGGGCTGGCCGCGACCGCAAGTCTCGCGTCACCTTCAACTACGAGGCCATGAAGGCTGGCAACGACGATGTACAGATGCGCTCGGATTGGTTGTTTCCGATCTGCTCGGGGCCGGAACGGCTGAAGGACGACGGCGGCCGCAAGGCGCATCCGACGCAAAAACCGGAAGCCCTGCTGCAGCGCATCCTGCTTGCGACGACCAAACCCGGGGATATCGTGCTCGATCCGTTTTTCGGCACGGGCACCACGGGCGCGGTTGCCAAGAAGCTTGGCCGCCGCTTCATCGGCATCGAGCGGGATCCCGATTACGTCAAAGCCGCGGAGGAGCGAATTGCCCGCGTCGTTCCGCTCGGCAGGGACGCATTGGAAACACAGCCCTCCAAACGCGCGGAACCGCGGGTGCCGTTCGGTGCGATCATCGAACTCGGCATTCTGGAAGCCGGCACGCGCCTGACGGACGAGGGCGGCCGGATCTGGGCGGAGGTTCGCGCCGACGGCACGCTGGCGCTGACGCAAACAGAGACATCGGCCGCGACGCGGTCGCTGGGACCGCGCGACGTCGTGCGCCGCAGCTTGGTCAACCAGGGCTCGATCCATCGCCTGGGTGCAGAAGTCCAGGGTAAGGCTGCCTGCAACGGTTGGACGTTCTGGCATTTCGAAGTCGAAGGCCAGTTGAAGCCGATCGACGTCTTGCGCGAGGAAGCGCGGCGCCAGCTCGGGTTGGTCGGCGGCGCGCCAGGACCGATCCCCGCTGAATAGGAACTGCTGCGCGCATCTCAGTTGCCGCAATCCTTGGCCGCAATCCGGACGCAGGCCTGTGGATTGCGGGCGTAACTCCCTCCGATTTTCCGTTTGACGGCTCCGAACCCTCGACCCTCCCAGGCGAATCACGGCTCGCTCCGGATCAGTCGAGTGACAACGGAATCCAGTCGCAAATGATCGGGTGGGGTTATGGTTTCTTTCGAAAAATCAACAGTTTTTGCTGTGTTTGCAGCGGTTCTGGCGGCTGCCGCCCTGGCCGCGTGTGCCCGGGATGAGGTGGTTTATCGGGGCTCAATCAAGGACCAGCCGCCAAGCGCGTCCGAGACGAGGTCACCGCGGTCTGCCGCGGCCGTCAGGCTCAATCGGTCGGCTGGGCGTGCCCCCGTGGCGCCGGCCGTCGACGAGGAAGCGCTGGCGCTTGCGGCATCGCCGCAACGCAGCCAAGAGTTGGTTGGCTCTATTGCAACGGCAAGTGCGGCCGCCAGCCAATCGCCAACACCGCCCACGAAGGCAACGCCCCCGGGCGCGACGCCGGCTGGTGACAGTGCCAAAACAGCTGAAAAGGCTGACCGCGCGGCGGTTCCGGCGAACGCGCTCCTGATCGAACAGGGCCGCAATCTTTTTGTCGCGGGCAAGGTGCTCGAGGCCCGCAAGCGCTTTATCGCAGCCCTGAATGGCTTGTCGCCGGATGCGACGCTGGCCTTGGCGCGCACGTTTGATACCCACTACTTGTCGCGGCTGGCTACGAGTGACGGCGCGCCCGACATGCAGCGAGCGGTGCAATTGTACGAGAGCGCCGTCGAGCGTGGCTCCGTTGATGCCAGGATCGATCTCGAACGGACCCGGGCCACGCTTGGCCTGCCGCCGCTCTAAACTTCGCCGG
>JANXRM010000085.1 GCA_025353015.1 Hyphomicrobiales bacterium | reverse complement strand
CAACGCCCGTCCTGGTCGTCAACGCCCTATCGCCGACAGTCTTTGCCGTGCTGATCGACCGGTGGGGCTGGCGAACTGCCGAAATTGTTTTGCTGGTTTGCGGCGCGTTGGCGTGTTTCGCGATGGAGTTGATGTCGCGCTGGTACAGCGCCAGCCAGCGGCGCAGTAGCGCGGCGGTCAGCGGTACCGTTTCTGGCGGCACCTGACGCTCAGCCGGGAAGTTTCTTGAAATCCGGCGCATCGCGCCAGAAAACGCGGGCGATAGCCGACACATCGGCGGGGCAACCTGTCGTGAAGAGTTGAAATCCCTTGCCACCGCCATCCCGGTACAGTGGATGGCGCCCGAGGTAATCCTCCAGGCTGTCCGCGACGACGTCCGGCTGCGAGAGTATCCGCGTAAAAGCTGGCAAATGCCGCCGGAACAGCGTCTCCACCAGCGGATAATGCGTGCAACCGAGAATGGCGCGGTGCGGCGGCTGGTTCGCGGTTTGCGCCAGCAGACCATCGACACCCGCCTTGACAATCCGGTCTAGGGTTGTCTCGGGTGCATCCGCCTCGATAGCACCGGCCAGCTCGGCGCAGATCTGCTGGACGACGACGACTCTCGGACAACGCTTGCGAATCTCTTCAGGGTAGGCGAACGAGGTGATCGTCCGTGTCGTTCCGAACACCGCGATCAAATCGGTGTTGTACTTCTGCGGATACTGCGGCGTCGTTAGACCCCATGGCGTTTGCGTGGCAGCCTCCACCGTCGGCGCGACGATGCCCAGAATGTTGTTCCGGCCCTTATACTTTGAGTTTGGCAACCAATCGCGCTGCAGCGTGCGGGCGGCGACGCAGGTGGCGGTATTGCAACCGAGCACGACCAAGCCGCAGCCCAGCTCGAACAAGTGCTCGACCGCGCGCTGCGTCAGCGCGACGACGTCTTCTGACGAGCGGTCGCCGATGGGTGCGCTGGCATGGTCAGCGAGGTAAAGGAAACGCTGCTCCGGGAAGCGCTCGACGAGCGCCCGCAGCACGGTCAGGCCGCCGAGGCCAGAATCGAAGATGCCGATCATGACAAATGCTTTGCCACGCCGGCATCGACTTCGCAATAAACGGTAACGCAGGCCGTTATTCCGCCGCTTCGCCCGGCTTGTGGCCGGCTTCCTGGGCCTTGAGCGCTTCAAGCGTCGGCATCGACACGACATTGTAGCCGCAATCGACGTAATGCACCTCGCCGGTCACGGCGCCCGAGAGATCGGACAGCAGATAGAGAGCGGCACCACCCACTTCGTCCAGCGTCGGCGTGCGCCTCAGAGGCGCGTTGTCGCCTTGATAATTGAAGATCATCCGCGCGTCGGAAATGCCGGCACCTGCCAGCGTCCGCATGGGCCCAGCCGAAACGGCGTTGACGCGAATTCTCTGCGCGCCAAAATCGGCAGCCAAATAGCGCACCGAGGCTTCGAGAGCCGCTTTGGCGACGCCCATCACGTTATAGGAGGGGACGACACGCTGTGAGCCACCATAAGTCAGCGTGACCATGGACCCGCCATTCTTCATCAGCGGGGCGGCGCGCTTGGCAACCTCGGTGAAGGAGAAGCAGGAGATCAGCATGGTATTGGTGAAATTCTCGCGCGTCGTATCGGAATAGCGGCCCTGCAGCTCCCGCCGATCCGAGAAGGCGAGGGCATGGACTATGAAATCCAGCCCACCCCAAGACTTTTCGATTTCGGAGAAGACGTTGTCGACCGATGCCAAGTCTGCAACGTCGCACGACACGATCACGTCGGACCCAACCGACTCGGCCAATGGGACTGCCCGGCGGCCAAACGCTTCGCCCTGATAAGTGAAGGCGAGCTTGGCGCCATGCGCTGCGCACGCGCGCGCAATACCCCAGGCAATGGAGCGGTCGTTGGCGACGCCCATGATCAGGCCGCGCTTGCCAGCAAGCAACGGGCCGGGGCGGATGATGTCCTTCTCAGTCATGAGCGTTCCCAATTTTTCCGGCCGCCGACGGTTGGCGGTTGCCAACCATGCACTGCCGGATCCCTTCAATCGGCCTTTGCCACGAAGCGACATCTAGACGATCCTCAGGGGCGGAATTGCCCAGGGGCCACCAGACGGTCCTCGTTGCCAAGGGATGCATCAATCACGCGTCATGGCGGCGGAATACCAGAGTCGCATTGGTTCCACCAAACCCGAAGCTATTCGACAGTACACAGTTAAGATTTACTTCCTGGCGCTTGCGCACGATCGGCATATCTTCGAACGCCGGATCCAGTTCCTCGATATTCGCACTTTCGGCAATAAACCCGTTGTTCATCATGAGTAGCGAAAAGATCGCTTCCTGAACGCCGATGTCGCCGAGCGAATGCCCCGTCAGCGATTTCGTCGAAGAGATCGCCGGCGCAGCCTTGCCGAAAACCGTGCGAATTGCGTCGATCTCCTTGGCATCGCCAACCGGCGTTCCCGTGCCATGCGGGTTAATGTAATCAACCTTCGCGCCAATGCCCCGGCCGTCGAACCCTTCGAGCGCCCGCTGCATGCACCGCACCGCGCCTTCACCCGATGGGGCGACCATGTCGAAACCGTCCGAAGAGGCGCCGTAGCCGACCAACTCGCCGAAGATCTTGGCGCCGCGCGCGATGGCGCGTTCGAGCTCCTCCAGCACAACGACGCCCGCGCCGCCGGCGATCACGAAGCCGTCGCGATTTTTGTCATAGGCCCGGCTGGCCTTGGATGGCGTCGCGTTAAACTTCGAGGACATCGCCCCCATGGCGTCGAACAGCGACGAGAGTGTCCAGTCTAGTTCCTCGCACCCGCCAGCAAACATGACGTCCTGTTTGCCCCATTGGATGAGCTCGGCAGCGTTGCCGATGCAATGAGCGCTTGTGGCACACGCCGAGGAGATCGAGTAGTTCGTGCCTTTGATCTGGAACGACGTCGCGAGCACCCCCGACGGGCCTGAGCACATGGCCTTGGGCACTTCGAACGGGCCGATCTTTTTCGGGCTCTTGTTCGCGCGCGTCGTATCGGCGGCAGCGACGATCGCTGTGGTCGAAGGACCGCCGGAACCCATGATGATGCCGGTCCGCTCGTTCACGACATCCTTCGGCTCCAGCCCGGATTCGCGTATCGCCTGCTCCATGGCGATGTAATTCCAAGCCATACCGGTGTTCATGAACCGCTTGGGCTTGCGCGGAACGGCGGCTTCCCAATCGAGTTTCGGCTCGCCGTGAACCTGACAGCGGAAGCCCAATTCGGTGTATTTTTCAGCCGCCGAGATACCGGAACGGCCTTCGCGCAGGGAGGCCAGAACCTCCTGCGTGGTGTTGCCGATGGAGGATACGATCCCCATACCGGTCACGACGACTCGTCTCATTGCACCAAGTCCTTCCCCGCTGCCCCACAAAGCCTGCCGCTCGTCAGCCTGCCGCTTGTCAACCTGACGCGGCATCCGGCGACTGGCCGGCTTCGAACAACCCGACCTTCAAGTCCGTGGCTGCATAGATGACCTGGCCATCGGCCTTGACCGTGCCGTCAGCAATCCCGAGCTTCAGCCGGCGCAAGATGACACGTTTGAAGTCGACGATGTATTCGACCTTCTTCACCGTCGGCAAGACCATTCCTGTGAATTTCACCTCGCCGACGCCGAGAGCCCGACCCTTGCCGGTTGCCCCCATCCAGCCAAGGTAGAAGCCCGACAGCTGCCAGAGCGCGTCAAGCCCAAGGCAACCGGGCATGACCGGATCACCTTTGAAATGACAAGCAAAAAACCAATCCAGGGCCGGATTACCTGCCACTTTGAGTTCAGCCACGACTTGCCCCTTGCCGTGGGGACCGCCAGATTCTGTAATGCTGGCGATGCGGTCGAACATCAGCATCGGTGGCAGCGGTAATTGTGCGTTGCCCGGGCCGAACATTTCCCCCCGGCCGCACGTCAGCAGATCCTCGTACTCGAAGCTCGGTCGCCGCTCTGCCATCGTTTCTGATCCTAACCTTCGTGATAAACTGGTCCTTCGGTACGTCCTGCCCCCGTTCCTAGCACAGCTGGTCGGCCGTCAAAATGGCCGATTGTCGCCCCCAGCATATCCACGGGTGGACGCGGGCATCGTTATGCCAAGCCCCCAATGCAAATGCTGGCATCGTGGCGGCCCAGTGTCGGCCCAGTGTCGGCCAATTGGCCTGGGCTTTCGCTTGGCATCGCGACAAGTAGCGACAAGTGGACATGGGTTGGCAAAGGACGCGGCAAGGCGCCCATTGCAGTGCGCAAGAAGCCAACGTAATATATTACATTCCTAGAAGAAACCGGCGATGGGATGGGTTGGCACGTGACCGTTACGAACACTCTGATGACGGGCGCTCAAACGACGGAACCCGGTGATATGGGCGGCCGGCTCAAGGCTGCGGGTTTGCGTCCAACGCGGCAGCGGTTACACCTTGGTGAATTGCTCTTCCGCAAAGGCGACCGCCATGTGACTGCGGAAATGCTGCATGAGGAAGCGGTATCCTCGGGCGAACGCGTCTCCCTGGCGACGGTCTACAATACGTTGCACCAGTTTTGCGCGGCTGGGTTGCTGAGGGAACTCGCGATCGAGGGGTCCAAGGCCTATTTCGATACCAACACCTCGAACCACAATCATTTCTATCTCGAAAAAGAGAACCAGCTGATCGATATTGCTGGCGATACGATCCGTGTCGCCGGCGTACCTACGCCGCCTGAAGGCACGATCATCAGCCACATCGATGTCGTCATCAGGTTGGTGAGCAAATAAACTTGGGCTGGTTGAACAGGGCTCTACTCCGATGGCCAAACGAGGTGTCCACGATATGGGAGGCGAGCCGGCGGGTCCGATTGACCGGCATGAGCATTCGCCGACGCTGACCGAACGGCGTATCGACGCCATGATGCAGCTATTGCGCTTGAAGCCCCGCGGCTTCTGGACCACGGACGAAAACCGCCGGACGATCGAAAGTCTCACGCCTGAAATCTACGAGGGCAGCAGCTATTATGCGCGCTGGACGCTGGCCATGCGCGGCCTGCTGGTGGAAAAAGGCGTGCTGACCGAGGCCGACATCACCAAGCGCCTGAACGACGTCAAGGCGCGGTTCGGAATGGCTGCGACACCAAAGGCCACTGCGAAGAAAATCGTACCCAAAAAAACACCTAAAACCGCCGAGACGGCTGCCAAATCAAAATCCAAACTGGCCACCAAAACCGCGGGCAAGCGGAGCAAGATGCCATGAGCGCGCGCTTCAAGGCCGGCGATCCCGTCGTAGTCAAGAACGAGCACCGGCCGGGGCACATCCGCACACCCATGTATTTGCGCGGCAAGCGCGGGGTCGTGCTCAAGGACTACGGCAGTTGGAAGAACCCGGAAGATCTCGCCATTGGCCGGGACGGTTTGCCCCTCCGCGTCAATTATTGGGTGCAATTCAGGATGGACGACGTCTGGAATGGCCATGGCGCCTATGGGGCAGTCGATACCATTGCCGCTGAAATCTACGAGCACTGGCTTGAACCGGACACAAACGCCTCTGGAAAGAACCGCCCATGAGTTCAGGCAAGAAACCTGCTGCGGGCCGTCACGCCCATGATCACGGCGACCATGACCACGGCGCCCATGATCACAGCGACCACGACCACGGCGCCCATGATCACAGCGGCCACGACCACACACATGACCACGGTGACGGCCATGGTCACAGCCACGACGAACGTACGTTTCAGCCCGACATCAAGGAGCCGTCCGAGGAGTGGGAGTTGCTGGAGATCGCGCTGCGCGAACTGCTGGTCGAAAAGGGCGTTATCTCAGCCCGCGAGATCCAGGACAAAATCGAAGAGTGGGACGGCAAGTCTCCGGCGACCGGCGCTGAGATCGTCGCTCGGGCATGGTCGGAGCCGGCCTTCAAAAAGCGGCTGCTCGCCGATGGCAACAAGGCCGTTGCCGATTTCGGCCTCGAAGTTCCGGGCCTGAAGCTCGTCGTCCTGGAGAATACGGCGAAGCTGCATCACGTCGTCGTTTGCACGCTTTGCTCGTGCTA
>JANXRM010000075.1 GCA_025353015.1 Hyphomicrobiales bacterium | reverse complement strand
CGTAGATCGATTGGTCGTCATCGCCGACGCAACAGATGTTCTTCGGCGGCGTAAGGGCAGGCGAGGACGTTGCTGCGCCATCCGCGATCGCTGCGGGCGACGATGGCGCCTGTGCCAGCAACCGCAGCCAGAGATATTGCGCGACGTTGGTGTCTTGATACTCGTCCACCAGAATGAACCGGAAGCGCCGGTGATAGTCGGCCAGCACATCCGGGTGCGTTTGGAACAACCGGATGCATTCCAGCAGCAAATCACCGAAATCAGTGGCGTTGAGCTCCTTCAGGCGGGTCTGGTACGCCGTGTAGAGCTTGACGCCCTTGCCACCCGCGAAGGCCGCGCTTTCAGCGGCCGGCACCTTCTCCGGCGTCAACCCACGGTTCTTCCAGCTATCGATCAGCGACGCCAGTTGCCGCGCCGGCCAGCGGTCCTTGTCCAGGCCTTCGGCCTCGATCACCTGCTTCAACAACCGGATCTGGTCGTCGGTATCGAGGATCGTGAAGCCCGATTTCAGGCCCACCAACTCGTGATGCCGCCGCAAAATCTTGACGCCGATGGAGTGGAACGTACCAAGCCAGGGCATCCCTTCCACAGCACCGCCGATCAACGCGCCGATGCGATGCTTCATCTCGCGCGCGGCCTTGTTGGTGAACGTCACCGACAGCACCTGCGAAGGATAAGCTCGCCCCGTCGCCAGGATGTGCGCGATCCGCGTCGTGAGGACCCGCGTCTTACCGGTACCGGCACCCGCCAGGACCAGAACCGCACCATCCAGCGTCTCGACCGCGCGCCGCTGCTCCGGGTTGAGCCCTTCGAGGTAGGCAGGCGCTGCCGCCACGCCCATCGCTCGCGCGGAAATGGACCGCGACAGCGGCGGTGGGGGAGCAGGCTCCCACGTCAGCGGGTCATCCCGCTCGAATGAGGCCGGCAGCGGCTCGAAGGCTGGCGGCGAGGGTGGCCCATCATTGCCAATCTCGCCGTCGTCGGGCGTTGTCGCAGGCTCCGCGCGTGAGACCGATTTAGCAGTCCTCCCCACCTTCACGGCGGACGGCTTGTCTGCCGCCGCAGCCATCCCGACCGGCGGCGCCTCCGGCAGGTCGAATGGCACATCGTCCCCGAAGAGATCGAGGCTCTCGGAGGGCTTGGCAGCCGGCGCGGTGTTCGCTGAATGTTTTCGATTCGGCATGATCTGCAACCATACCATAACCCCGACGGCCACAATTGGGCAGACTCCAGTGATCAACAGTCTGATGATGCGCACGCCCTCGCTAGACCGCGCCAATGAACAAAGGTCACGCACCTCCACGTGATCGCAAGATCCGGCAAATTACAATTTTTCCAACACGCTCGCCAGAACGGCTGGATTGACTAAAGTACCCGAACGCCCAGCCGAACCCCCTGACGAGGCCTGCCCAAATGTGCAGCTATTCCGCTGATATCCCCCTCTCGTTCGCGCATTTGGGCGCCCTGGATCTGGCACCACCCGCGCTGATCGACATGCTGGCAGACGCAGGCTTTTCCTCCACCAGCCTCCGCATGCTCCCCGCATCCCCTGACGGCGTCGAATACCCCCTGAGCGACCCCCAGGAACACGCCCAAACCCGCCGCCGATTGGCCACAACGGGTCTCGAAATCCTCTACATCGAAGTGGCGCGCCTCCGCCGCGACTTGCCCGTGCGCGATTTCCAGGCCGTGCTCGAACGCGGCGCCAGACTCGGCGCCAGCCGCGTCCTCGCTGTCGGCGACGACGACGATTTTACCGTTGTCAGCGAACGGTTTGCTGAGCTCTGCGCCCTTGCCAAGCCACTCAACCTCGCCGTCGACCTCGAATTCATGCCTTTCAAACCGGTCCGCTCGCTCGACGACGCCGTTCGTGTCCAACAAATGGCCGCCAATCCCGCCAACGGCTTCATCCTGCTCGACGCGCTACATTTCTACCGCTCGAACAGCAGCCTCGCCCAGCTCCGCGCCCTCGACCCCAAAGTGATCGGTACGTTCCAGATCTGCGACGCCCCGGCCCTAGCACCCACAACCATCGAGGGTTTGACTTTCGAGGCGCGTCAACGCCGCCTGCTGCCAGGACACGGCGCACTTGATTTGCAAACCTTGATGTCAGACATGCCACAAGGCCTCAAAGTCGGCGTCGAAGTCCCGCTGGCACTCGATTCTCCCGATCTCTCGCCCCTGGAGCGGGCCCTACTCTCTATCTCTGCAACACTGACGTTCCTTGCCGGCCTCGCGTCGTAACCAGCACACAAGCCCTGCACAAACAGGGCTTCCGCGCCGCCGCGCTCTCGTGTGATATATGAGCAAGCCGGCAAATCGCGAACGTCCTGGGAGACGCCCCAAATGGCACCAAAATCTACGGTAACCCGCCCTAAAATCCAACTCGACGCCATCGTCGTCGGCGCCGGTCTCGGCGGCCTCTACGCACTCCATCGTTTGCGAGGACTGGGCCTCAAGGCGCGCGCCTTCGAGGCTGGCGACGGTATCGGCGGCACCTGGTTCTGGAACCGCTATCCTGGCGCCCGCTGCGATGTGGAAAGCCTCGAATATTCCTACTCGTTTTCCAACGAGTTGCAGCAGGAATGGAAGTGGCCCGAGCGCTACGGCACTCAAGGCGAAATTCTGAAATACATCAACCACGTCGCCGACAGGTTTGATTTGCGCGCGCAGGTCACGCTGAACACCCGCGTCACCACGGCCATTTTCGACCGCAAAACCAACCTCTGGACCGTCACCACGGACAAGGGCGACGTGGTCGAGGCACCCTACTGCATCATGGCAACTGGCAACCTCTCGACGCCACGCGTGCCTGACTTCAAGGGCCTGCAAAACTTTAAAGGCAAGTGGTACCATACCGGCCTCTGGCCCAAGGAAGGCGTGGATTTTTCCGGCCTCCGCGTCGGCGTCATCGGCACCGGCTCGTCGGGCGTCCAGATGATCCCGCACATCGCGGCACAAGCCAAGCACCTGACGGTATTCCAGCGCACCGCCAACTTCAGCCTGCCTGCCCGCAACGGCCCGATGGAACCCGCGCGCGAAAGCACTCACAAAGCCAACTATCCCGAACGCCGCAAGGCCGCCTACGACACGCCGTTCGGCATCGCCGGCCATCCGCCACCGACTCAATCGGCGCTGGACGTCCCGGAAGCCGAACGCAACCGCGCCTACGAGGAGAAGTGGAAGGAAGGCGGCAGCATCAGCTTCCTCTACGGATACACCGACTTGCTGACCAACAAGGCCTCCAACGACACCGCCTCGGAGTTCGTGCGCAACAAGATCCGCGGCATCGTCAAGGACAAGCGCACGGCCGAATTACTGGCCCCCAAGGACCATCCGATCGGTACCAAGCGGCTCTGCCTCGACACCAACTATTACGAGACCTACAACCGCGCCAACGTATTGCTGGAAGACGCCCGCAGCGCGCCGGTCGAGGAAATCACAGCGAACGGTCTGCGCACCACGGCAAAACAGTACGACCTCGACGCCATCGTTTTCGCCACCGGCTTCGACGCCATGACCGGCGCCCTGAACGAGATCGACATCCGCACCTCGGACGGCACCCGGCTCCGTGACAAGTGGGAAGGCGGGCCGTTGACCTACCTTGGCCTGATGGTCGCCGGATTCCCGAATATGTTCGTGATCACCGGCCCGGGCAGTCCAGGCGTGAAAACCCAGATGATCCTCTCCATCGAGCAGCATATGGACTGGATCGCCGACTGCTTGAAGCACCTGAAAACCAAAGGCTACCACCGCATCGAAGCCGAAGAAAAGGCAGAGACGGAATGGGTCGACCACGTCAACGAGGTGGCCCACAAAACGCTCTATCCGCTGGCGCATTCCTGGTACATGGGCGCCAACATACCCGGCAAGACGCGCGTGTTCATGCCTTATGTCGGCGGCGTCCCAGCCTACAAGAGAAAATGCGACGAGGTTGCTGCGAAGGGCTACGAAGGGTTCACGCTGGCATAGCAGAACCCCGTTTTTCATCGTCCCCGCGTCATCGCGGAGCGATGCTCCGCATCGACGGCTGGGACCCACGACGTGCATCAGGGGAAACGCAAGCCTGTCGTGGCTGCCGGCCGTCGTGCTGAAAGCGCGTCTCCGAAATAACCGGCATGACGGTAGGTGCAGCCGCGAATGAATGAGTCGCAACCCGAGCCGACAAGCCCGCCGAAACCGGAGTACACCCCATGTGGCCTGATTGCAGTCTCATAGACCTGCTGGGTATCGAGCATCCGATCGTCCAGGCGCCGATGGCTGGACCATCGACGCCAGAATTGGCGGCGGCCGTATCCAACGCAGGCGGCCTAGGTTCGCTCGCCTTCGCCATGTCGACCCCGGAGCAGATGCGGGCAAACCTCGCCCGCGTTCGCGCCACCACCAACAAGGCCTACAACGTCAACTTCTTCTGCCACCACCCGCCTGCACCCGACGCCGCAGCCGAAGCGCGCTGGCGCGCGCGGCTGGCACCCTATGCCGGAGAATTGGGCCTGGATGCGAACGCGCCCGTCCCCTCGGCCAACCGCACGCCGTTCGACGCCGCCGCCTGCGATTTGATCGTCGAGCATCGTCCGCGCGTCGTCAGTTTTCATTTCGGCTTGCCGAATGCCGCGCTGCTCGCCCGCGTCCGGCAGGCAGGTTGCATCGTCCTCAGTTCCGCCACGACCGTCGCGGAAGCACGCTGGCTCGAAGCCCACGGTGCCGACGCCATCATCGCTCAGGGCTTCGAGGCCGGCGGCCATCGCGGCATGTTCCTGACCGAGAACCTCGCGGCCCAGGTTGGGACCATGGCGCTTGTCCCGCAAGTCGTGGACGCGGTGAAAGTGCCCGTCATCGCCGCTGGCGGCATTGGTGATGCGCGCGGCATCGTGGCCGCATTGGCGCTGGGCGCATCAGGCGCACAACTCGGCACGGCTTATCTCTTCACGCCCGAGGCCAAGGTTTCGAACCTGCACCGCGCCGCGCTGGAGGCCGGCCACGACGACCAGACCTCGCTGACCAACGTCTTCACCGGCCGCCCCGCCCGCGGCCTCATTAATCGCGCCGTGCGCGAGGTGGGCCCGATCAGTCCCGACGCACCGCAGTTTCCCCTGGCGGCCAGTGCCATGGGTCCACTGCGCGCCGCTGCCGAAGCCAAAGGCTCGGGCGATTTCACGCCGCTCTGGTCGGGCCAGGCCATGACGCTTGGCCGCAAAATCGGCGCCGGAGAACTGACCCAGAAACTTGCAGCGGAAACGCTGGTCCGATTGGGCCGGAAATGAAACGCGCCGATAGGATCAAGCAGCGATTCGGATGGCGAAGTTACACCATAACCGATCTCGAAGTCGGCCCGCAGGGTCGCTTGCTGGGCCACACGTTCCTGGCTACGATAGGTGACGTCCGCACGAGATCGGACGGTCATTATTATCGGAGTGCGCCATATGCTATTTAAGCAACGCCATTTGTCTTATTTCGCCGGTCTCGCTCTGCTCGCGGTGCCGTTTGCGGCACAGGCGGCGGATATGTCCGGCGCCGACATCACCAAGCTGGTCACCGGCAACACGGCTTACATCCAATTCGACGGCACCACCGGCAATACCGGCGCCGGCCTTGGTTTCATTTACTACGCGACCGACGGAAAAATCGCCACCAAGTTCCCCAACGGCAATGCCCTCAAGGGGGTCTGGGTGATCAAGGACAATACGTCCTGTATCACCTTTGATGGCCGGCCGCCGAACCCCTGCACCAAGTACGATAAGGAGGGTGACGTCATCACACTTATCAATACGGCCGACGGCAAGGCGCGCGGCAAGATTGTCAAGTTTGCAGCCGGCAATCCGGAAAAGCTCTGAAGATTAATCGCTCCCAGGCGTTGGCCTATTGAACACCCCCCTGCTACTTCTCTCTTCTCCCCTCGACGGGGGAAGGCGCGGGGATGGGGTGGTGCTAAGCACAATGGGGTGAGGCAACGCACTGCCAATCGACATAAATAGATCCGCCGCCCAGCTCATCCCATCTGCGCCCTGAGGGCCGCCGCCGCCGCGACCGGCCCGATCACAATCGCCACCAGCGAAATCGCCGCCAGCACCATCAACGGCGCGATCACGCCTCCTGTCGCCAGCACCACGGCACTGATGGTCGACACACCGAAGATCAGCGTCGGCACGTAGAGCGGCAGCACCAGCAGAGCAATCAGCAACCCGCCGCGCCGGCTGCCGAGCGTCAGCGCTGCACCAATGCTGCCGAGAAAACTGACCGCTGGCGTCCCGAGCAGTAGCGTCGTCATCAGGATCGGCAATGCCGCGAAATCGAGGTTGAGCAACAGCCCCACCACAGGCACCAAAAGCACCAGCGGCAGGCCGGTCGTGATCCAATGGACAAGGCTTTTTGCTACCACCATCAGTTCCAGCGGCAGCGGCCCCGTTGCCAGCACCTCCAGGCTCCCATCCTCGAAATCGGCCTCGAAGAGCCGCGGCAGCGATAGTAACGCCGACAACAGCAGCCCGATCCACAGCACGCCCGGCGCGATCCGCGAAAGCAACCCGAGATCTGGCCCGAGCCCCATGGGCAGCAGCGCCACTACGATCAGATTGAAGCCGAGCGCCGTACCCAGCGCGCCGCCGTCGCGAACCGCAAGCCTGAGATCGCGCACCAACAGTGCCACAAACGGCCTCATACCGTCACCGTCCGCGCGCCCAGCCGCAATTCGTGGGCCCCTGTGAGGCCTAGCGGCACATGCGTCGCCGCCACCACAATCCCGCCACCCGCCAGATGCTCGGCCACGATCCCGGCGAACAGCGCAACCGACGCCGCATCCAGCGACACCGTCGGCTCATCCAGCAGCCAGATGGGCCGCCGCGCCACCAGCAATCGCGCCAGTCCAAGTCGCCGCTTCTGACCTGCCGACAGATAGCCCGCCGGCACATCGCGCAAGTCGCCAAGGCCCAACCGCTCCAGCGCCCAATCTAGCGCTGGATCGGGTTTAGCGTCCGGCGCTCGCTCCGGCTCGACAGAACCGAGATACGCACCCCAGAATTCGATGTTCTCCGCAGTGGTCAGGCTTGGCTTGATGGCATTCGTGTGCCCGACGAAATGGCACTGTTCACCAACTGACTGCTCCGCCACCGCGCCATCGATCCGCACGCGACCGGAAAGCGGCCGGATCAACCCGGCCAGTGTCCGCAAAAGCGTGGTTTTTCCCGCCCCATTGGCACCCAAAAGCAGCAGCGCCTCACCGCCTGCGACCCGCAAGCTCACCCCGTCCAGCACGGCCCGGCCCCCGCGCTGCACCGTCAGGTTTTCGGCAACAAGGTGCATGATCAACGGCCCGGACTGGACAAACGGAGGATGCGGACGCTGGCGTCCGCGGTACATGCATAGGACGTGCATGCATAGGGAGCGCGCGTTTTCTCCCCCTTGGCGGAACCGCTCGCGCGGCCTTATAAGACGCGGGACCGCCCGGAGGCCAGCCAATTCCCGCGCGATTGCTCGTCAGGCAATGCGACGTAACGGAAATTGGGCGCGCCATCGCCGTGCACTCACGTGTCCGGGTCCCGACAACCGTTATCCGCCTTCGCTCGCAGCCAAGCCCGGTTCAAGGAGACGCACGTCATGACCCTCACACCCGTATCGCTCGACAGCTTCAAATGCCGCAAGACCCTGACGGTCGACGGCAAATCGTATGAGTACTTCTCGTTGCCTGACGCCGAGAAAAACGGTCTCACCGGCATCTCCAAGCTACCCTATTCGCTCAAAGTTTTGCTGGAAAACCTGCTCCGCAACGAGGATGGGCGCTCGGTCAAGGCGGCCGACATTCGCGCCTGCGCCGAATGGCTCAAAACCAAGACCTCGCGCGCCGAGATCGCCTATCGCCCGGCCCGTGTGCTGCTCCAGGATTTCACGGGCGTTCCCTGCGTCGTCGATCTGGCCGCCATGCGCGACGCCATGAAGACCATGGGTGGCGACCCCTCCAAGATCAACCCGCTGGTGCCCGTCGATCTCGTCATCGACCACTCGGTTCAGGTCGATTTCTTCGGGCAAGCCGATTCGTTCAAGAAAAACGTCGATCTCGAATACGAGCGCAACAAGGAACGCTATGAGTTCCTGCGCTGGGGCGGCAGCGCCTTCAACAACTTCCAGGTCGTGCCCCCGGGCACCGGCATCTGCCATCAGGTCAACCTCGAGTACCTGGCCCAGACCGTCTGGACGAAGCAAATGGGCAAGGTCGAGCAAGCTTTCCCCGACACCTGCATCGGCACCGACAGCCACACGACTATGGTCAACGGCCTCGCCGTCCTCGGTTGGGGCGTCGGCGGCATCGAAGCCGAAGCCGCCATGCTCGGCCAGCCCGTCGCGATGGTGATCCCGGAAGTGATCGGCTTTCGCTTGAAAGGCAAGCTGAAGGAAGGCCTCACCGCCACCGACCTCGTGCTTACCTGCACGCAGATGCTCCGGAAGCGCGGCGTCGTCGAGAAGTTCGTCGAGTTCTTCGGCGACGGTCTCGACTTCCTCTCGCTGGAGGATCGCGCCACAATCGCCAACATGGCTCCTGAATACGGCGCCACCTGCGGCTTCTTTCCCGTCGATGCCGATACCATCAAGTACCTGAAGGCTACCGGCCGCAAAGCCGACCGCATTGCCCTCGTAGAAGCCTACGCCAAAGCCCAGGGCATGTGGCGCGACCAGACCGTCGACCCCGTCTACACCGACATACTAGAACTCGACCTGTCGACCGTCGAGCCGTCGATGGCCGGCCCGAAGCGGCCCCAAGACCGCGTGCCCCTGAAGGACGCCAAGACCGGATTCGCCAAGTCCGTACCGGAAATCGTCAAGGGCGCCTCGGTCGGCAAGAAGATCAAGGTCGACGGCCAATCCTATGAGCTTGGCCACGGTGACATCGTCATCGCCGCCATCACCTCGTGCACCAACACCTCGAACCCGTCGGTCATGTTGGCGGCCGGCATCGTCGCCCGCAACGCTCGGCGACTGGGCCTGAAGGTCAAGCCGTGGGTAAAGACATCGTTCGCGCCGGGTTCACAGGTCGTCACCGACTACATGAACAACGCCGGTCTGCAGACCGAGCTGGACGCCATGGGCTTCAATCTCACCGGCTATGGCTGCACCGTCTGCATCGGCAATTCCGGCCCACTGCCGGAGCATGTCTCCAAGGCCATCTATGACGGCGATCTGGTCGCCGCCGCCGTCCTCTCCGGTAACCGCAACTTCGAAGGCCGCGTCCACGCCGAAGTAAAGGCCAACTACCTGGCATCACCGCCCTTGGTCGTTGCTTACGCCATCGCCGGCACCATGAACCTCGACCTGACGACCGAACCACTCGGCAAGGGTTCCGACGGCAAGGATGTGTTCTTGAAGGACATCTGGCCGACAACACAGGAAATTGCCGATACGGTTCGCGCCTGCGTCACACCGGATACCTTCGCCAAGCGCTACAGCGACGTCTTCAAGGGCGATGCCCAGTGGCAGAACATGGGCAAGGCCCGCGCCAGCCTCACCTACGGCTGGAATTCAGTCTCGACCTACGTCGCCAACCCGCCCTACTTCGACGGCATCACAATGGAGCCGGCCCCGGTCGAGGACATCGTCAACGCCCGCGTCCTCGGCATGTTCGGCGACAGCATCACCACCGACCACATCTCCCCCGCAGGCAACATCAAGAAGGACGGCCCCGCCGGCAACTACCTGGTTGAGCGACAGGTGCGCCCGAACGACTTCAACTCGTTCGGCGCCCGTCGCGGCAACCACGAGATCATGATGCGCGGCACCTTCGCCAACATCCGCATCAAGAACTTCATGCTCGGTGGCAAGGAAGGCGGCGACACGTTCCACGTACCCTCGGGCAAGCAGATGTCGATCTATGATGCCGCCATGCAATATAAGGCCGACGGTACGCCGCTGGTCATCTTCGCCGGCAAGGAATATGGCACCGGCTCCAGCCGCGACTGGGCGGCCAAGGGCACGCGTCTGCTTGGCGTCCGCGCAGTCATCACCCAGTCGTTCGAGCGCATCCACCGCTCGAATCTGGTCGGCATGGGGGTTTTGC
>JANXRM010000065.1 GCA_025353015.1 Hyphomicrobiales bacterium | reverse complement strand
CTGAAACGACTTCATCGATGGCTCTTGGATATTTTGCTTCTGGCGATAGACTGTAATCCACACCAATAACAGCAACTTGAGCTCGAGCTGCATATTCTCTCATGAGTCGATCGTGTGTGTCGAGACTAAAGATTGTCCAGTCGCCTCCGTGAATGTAAATGAGCGCTGGAAGTATTCGATTATCGTTGGGGTAATAGATACGAATACGAGTTGAATAATCTCCAACATGTTTCTCTTCAGTTCGTTTCATTGTCGGTCCTTTTGGCGTCGTGCCTGATTGGCGTTGCGGCGGCCTCGGCGTCCAGATTGGCGTCGGATTGCAGCGGACGACTCAGCTTCCCGGCAGACCATGCACTTCCGGGAAGTACATGTCTTTCCATGACGCGGCCTTGGTCTTGATCGAACCTATGCGATGCATGAAATCGAGGATCTTTCCGACCTGCAGCGGCGTCCGCGAATAGATCATGTCGGGGCCAAAGAAACTGGCGACGAGATCGGCCTCGGTCAGCTTCTTTTCTCGCGTCAAGTCGATGTAGAGCTTGGCCGCCCGCGACTTGTCCGAGAGTATCCACTCGAACGATTCCTCGTAGGCCTTGGCGACGGCTGCAAAAACCTTGGGATTTTCGCTACGGAACTTTTCACTCGAAATGAAATTGACGCCGGTCGTCGGTCCGCCCAGGACTTCGAATGCCGTCGCAACCGTGCGCAAGCCCGCCTTGATTTCGACCTCATGGAACGGGGACGTGGCGAAGTGCGTGTTCACCTCGGACAGCGAATTCGTCACCGCGAGCATCGCATCCGGATGCGGCAGTTGCACGGTGATGTTGTCGAGCTTGGTGTGGTTGCCGGGCCCCCAGGTCTGCTCGGCGAGATAATGCAGCACCAGCGCCTGCGTCGCCACCTTGAGCGAGGGCACGGCAATACGGTCCTTTTCAGTGAAATCCTTGATGCTCTTGATGTCGGGGTTGCGCGTGTTGAGCCAGATGTTGTTGGCGGCCATGGCGCCGAGTGCCTTCACCTGGATGCCCGTCCGCGTCCGGTCCCAGATGACAGCCGTGGAGGGCGTGCCCTGGCAGGAAAAGTGCAGCGATCCCGCAATCGTCGCGTCATTGAGGGCGGCCGGGCCGCCGAGTTTCGCCCAGTTGACCTTCACGTCGGGCATGCCGGCCGCAGCCAGCTGGTTTTCGACTAGTTTCTGGCTCTCCATCACCATGGCGGGCAGGTAAACCGCGCCGAACTGCTGGCCAAGAACGACCTCGGCGACTTCGGCGCGCGGTGTGGTGGTGGTTGCAAACAGCGCGACGGCCGCACCGAGCCAGCGTCCCCAATTGAACATGCGATATCCTCCCTGATTTTTTGAACTATCGTTGGTTGGGCGAACTGATAGCAGCTTACGCCGGGATGGTCATCCCCAACGCAGGCTCAGGATCATTCCATTCTCCAGGCGTAGGTCGGGTAGAACGTCATGGTGGAGCCATGCTCCGCATGGACGCACCACGCGAGACCCGACGGGGCTGGAACCTGCGCTCGCGGTGCCGGGTCTCGTGCCTCGACCCGACCTACGGTCTAAGCCTGCTGCGAGCATTGCAGCGCCCTGGTCGAATGCCCTCGCGTTCTCGGCCGGCCGGTTCAGTCCTCGATGCAGAGAAGTTCGCGCAACTGCGGCTCGTCGAAACCTTTGACCTGCTCGGTGCCAATGAAGATCACCGGCACGCCGTTCTGGCGATAAAGACGTTGGATGTCCACGTGATCGGTTTTTTCGACGTCGATCTCGGTGAACCGGACATCGTGCGCATCGAAGAACTTGCGGGCTTGCCGGCAAAAGCCGCACCAGGAGGCGCCGAGCATGATCACGGTCTGATCCCGGCAGGCCTGCGCGTTAGCCGGCGTGGCGGTGGCAAAGCTCAGGCAGGCGGCGAGCGCGATGGCGGCCGATAGCCCTTTACGGGCGAGCATGCTTTTGCGCAACCGATGCTCCGCCATGACCCGTCCTCCGAAAATCGATATCGGCCTATAGCACGCCCGCCATTCGTCCGGCCATCGCTCCCTGCGCTCACTCTGCCGGCGATGGCTGCGCCTTGCTGGCGGCGGCGTCCGGCTCATCGACGCGACCGACAAACCGGCCGAAGATCCGCCAGATGAAGCCGCCGATATCGTCCATCACCACGAACACCGCTGGCACGAACACCAGCGACAGCACCGTCGACGAGATCAAACCGCCGATGACGGCGACGGCCATCGGCGCGCGGAACTCGCCGCCCGATCCCGCTCCGATGGCCGACGGCAACATGCCGCCGACCATGGCAATCGTGGTCATCACGATCGGGCGCGCGCGCTTGCGGCCGGCATCGACGATGGCGTCCAGCCGCGGCACGCCGGCGCGGATTTCCTCCACCGCAAAATCGACGAGCATGATCGCGTTCTTGGTCACGATGCCCATCAGCATGAGAATGCCGATGACCACGGGCAAACTGATCGCCTTGCCGGTGATCGCCAATGCCACGATAGCGCCGCCGATCGACAACGGTAACGAAAACAAAATTGTGACCGGCTGCAGGAATGATCCGAACAGCAGCACCAGCACGGCGAACACCATCATCAAGCCGGCGCCCATGGCCTTGGCGAAGCCTTCGAATACCTCGACCATAATCTCGGCATCGCCGAACTGCCGGATCTCGACGCCCGGCGTCAGGGACTTGGCGGCGGACAGCTTCAGCACTTCCTTGACCGCGTCGCCGAGCGGCGTCTCACCGATGAGATCTGCGCCGATCAGCACACGCCGCTGCCGGTCGTAGCGGTCGATGGAGGTCGGCCCCTGGTTCAGTTGGAACGTGGCGACCGTGGCCAGCGGCACCGCCGCGCCCAGCCCATTGGCACCCGTCGCCACCTTCAGTTGCTCAAGCACGCTGCGATCGCCGCGCGCCTTCTCGTCGAGTTGCACGCGAATCGGAACCTGCCGGTCGCCGATATCGAACTTGGCAAGATTTGCGCCGATATCGCCGATCGTCGCGATGCGCACTGCTTCCGAGATGGCATCCGTCGAAACGCCGAGTTCAGCTGCAACATCCGTGCGCGGCGAAACGATCAATTCCGGCCGGTCGAGTTCGGCCGTCGAGACTACGTTGTTGAGAAGCATCCGCCCCTTGGCCGAGGTGACACGGCGTGCCTGGCTCGTTAGATCCGCCGCGATCTTGTTGACGGCAACGCCGTCACGCCCGGCCACGACGAGCGAGAATTGCCGTTGGCCATTGTCCTGCAAGAACCAGAAGCGCAAGTCGGGCAGGTTCGCAAGATCGCGGCTGATCCCTTCCTTGATGTCGGACTGCGACAGCGTCCGCTGCGTCTTCGCAACCATATTGATGACAAGTGTCGCCTTGCGCACTTCCGCGCCGGAGCCGAGCAGCGTGCCGCCATTGACGAAGACCGAGGTGACCTCGGGCCGCTGCCGGATGACATCGGTTACTTTTTCTGTCACCGCTTGCGTGTCCGCCACGCGCGAGCCCGGTGGCAACTCGACGCCGAGCAGCATGCGTCCGGAATCTTCAGCCGGGATAAAGCCCGACGGCAACAGGTAGAACGAGCCGATCGACATCGCGAAGATCGCGAGCCCGAGCATCACCGACTTGTAGCGGTTGCGCACGGTCCAGAACAGCATCCGCGAATAAGCGGCGACCAAGCGTCCGGCCTTTTCCTCATGGTGCGTATCGCGCATGAAGTAGGCCGCCAGCATCGGCGTAATCAAACGCGCAACCAGCAGCGAGAAGAAGACAGCTGCGGCCACCACGAGGCCGAACTGTTTGAAATACTGGCCGGCAATGCCGCCCATGAAACTGACCGGCGTAAACACGGCGATGATCGTGAACGTAATCGCGATCACGGCGAGCCCGATTTCGTCGGCTGCTTCGAGTGCCGCTCGATAGGCCGATTTGCCCATATGCGTATGGCGCACGATATTCTCGATCTCGACGATCGCGTCGTCGACGAGAATGCCCGTGACGATCGTGATGGCGAGCAGGCTGACGAGATTGAGCGAAAAGCCCATCAGGTCCATGGCCCAAAAGGCAGGCAGGATCGAAAGCGGCAAGGCAATTGCGGCGATGACGGTGGCACGCCAGTCGCGCAGGAAGAGGATGATGACAATGATCGCCAAAATGGCGCCTTCGATCATCGTCTTCATCGTGGAGTCGTAGGCTCCCTGCGTGTAGCCCGTCGTTGTATCGATGATCGAAAGCTCGACGGCGGGGTGCGTCTGCCGCAACTTGATCAGCGCTTTTTCCACATCGGCTGCAACGACGGTATCGCTCGCACCTTTGCCGCGCGAAATGGCGAAGGCGACGACCGGCTCCTTGTTCAACGCAGCGAACGTGCGCCGCTCGGCGAAACTGTCGGTGACCGAGCCGACCTGATCGAGCCGCACCTTGCGGCCCTTCGGCAGCACGATCGTCGTGGCAGCGAGATCAGCCAGTGTCTGTTTGCCGGCCAGCGTCCGAATAGCCTGCTCGCGGCCGGCAATCTCGCCGCGGCCGCCCGCGAGATCGACGTTGGTCGCGCGCAACTGCCGGTTCACGTCGCCGGCCGTGACGCCATAGGCCTGCAAGCGGTCGGGATCGAGGGCGATGCGGATTTCCCGCTCGACGCCACCGATGCGCTGGATCTGACTGACGCCTTTGACGCCCTGCACGGCACGAACGATTACATCGTCGACGAACCACGACAGCTCCTCCAGCGTCATGGCCGGCGCTTTGGCGCCGTAGGTCAGGATCGGCAGTCCCTCGATTTCCAATCGTTGCACGATCGGCTCGTCGATGGTTCGCGGCAGGTCGACGCGCACGCGGGCGATGGCATCCTTTACGTCATTAAGCGCGCGGTCCTGATTGGTCTCGAGCCGGAATTCGATGACCGTCGTCGACAGTCCCTCGGTCACCGTCGATGTGATGTGCTTGACGCCCGTGGTGCCGGCGATTGCGTCCTCGACCTTCTTGGCGACCTGCGTTTCGAGCTCGGACGGAGCCGCGCCGGACTGAGAAACGCGCACCTGGACGATCGGCACATCGATATTCGGGAACCGCGTCACCGGCAGCTGCTTGAAGCTCACGGTGCCCAGCACCATCAGCACCATGAACAACACGAGCGACGGTACGGGATGCCGGATCGACCAGGCCGAAATGTTCCAATTCATCCGAAGTACTCCTGAGCCCCAGTCAGCAAGTCCGCGCGCGTTCAGCCGGCCGAGCCGGCGTCGCTGGTGCGTCGCTGATCGCCCGGCATCGTGCGCACGGCATCGCCGTCACGCAGAAACGTTCCGGATTTCGCAACGACGGCATCGCC
>JANXRM010000060.1 GCA_025353015.1 Hyphomicrobiales bacterium | reverse complement strand
ATGCAGGATTCGGGTTAGGCTTCCGGCCGTGTTGATCGACGCGCCGAAATCCGTGCCGCGGAAGGTGACGATGATCTCGTTGCTGTTTTGCAGGATTTCGCCGTAAAATCCCGACGGGACGTCGTCGAGGATGCCGCCAACGATGTTCTGACCAGGTGGTGAGAGGTTGACTCGCGAAAAATTCGATGGAAGACCGGCTTGACCAGCTTGACCAGCTTGACCAGCTTGACCAGGTTGGCCAGCTCCAATCTTGAACGCAATGTCCGCGAACCCATTTGCGGACCTGTCATAAACATAATCAGCGATCGCCGCGTATTCCCAGACTTGCGTCATTGTAGGCGCCCTTTTGATGCATTTGGCTGGATTCGTACTGACGCCCATACGTAGCCGGCACGGTCAAGTATTCCTGTCACGTCACTCTTACGCTCAAGAGAAACGGCAATCGCGCCGTCGATGACGACGTCGGTTGGAATGTTGCTTGAAAAAATCTCTCGGGCTTCGATTTGTGCGTTGCGCTGGCACGACATGGTGCCCCACCAGGCGTCGGGTCCTGTCGTGAACGAGATCGTTTTCTTGTCGGCGATGACATCGTTTCGCCTAACGTCGGCGACGCCATGGCTGGTGACGATCGGAACTGGCTCGAATAATCCTTTTTCCTGGCGCGGGTTAAAAAAAACGCCAGTACCGCTGGGGTTGATGGGTGTGGGACGGGCATTGGCAACGGGAAAACCGTGAGGGACATCGCCTTGAGGCGATGACCACAAATTGACCCACCCGCGCGTGTTCAGGACAATCGGGTTGTCCGGTCCCCCGCGCAGTGCCTCGAACCGTTGCTTAGGCTTCAGCCGTCGGGCAAGCGCTTGCGTGTCTTTCGGGCGCCAGCGGCAGCCTGATCATCCCCGTGCAATCGACTGGTGACAAATTGGACAAGGTTTTTGGAACACCCGCCGGCCACAACGTCGGATATTTTTCATGGTCGCTGCCGAACGGCTCGGGCGGCACGGCAAGCAGCACATTCTTCCGCGCGTGAGTCTTTTGCCAGGCTGCATGGTCCGCGGCGCTGGCTGTTGCGGAACGCACCTTCGGCCGGGTCATGCGCGCGTTCTTGTGGGTGTAGGCAACCTCGGCCGTGTAGGCCGTGAACTCCTCGAGGTCGTCGGCGTTCTCTGCCCACAGCATCAGTGGCAGAAACTCCGTGGGAAAATGTTCGAAGTGCTTGGGAGGCAACCCTACTTTTTCGATACTGCTGCAGAGTTCGGGCAAATACATGATCACGGCGCTACCGCCCTTCGTGCGCAAGCCATACAAGTAGGGAATGCGTAGCTCGCGGGTGCGGCCGGGCAGTTTCTGGAGCACGCAGCGGACAACGACGTTCAGCTCCAGCGGCTCGTCGCCGACCCGGGTTTCGGCGATGATGCGGTAGTAGCCGAGGTCGGAGTACACCGGACGCGCCGGGTCGGGTCGAGGTTGCAGCATCGCGACAAAAAGAAAGTGGCCGAGCGAGCCAATGAGCGGGATCGGGAACGCAAGAACAGCCACGACGAGCGTCGCTATCACGGCAAGTATGATTGTGGATTTCTTCACATGCGTTCCCCAACAGGGCGGTCAGCCCGCGCAGTGCAGCAACCGAACAGCACAAGACGTGTCTTAGGCTGCGCGCCGAAGCTGGCAACCACGCAAGCAATCGCGATCGATAGGAGATACAGGAACGCAGAGCACGCCGCATCGGCCCTCACTCAACATGTCTCCGGCAAAGTCGCCCCTTGATTTTCCCAACCCGGCGTCTACGATCCGGCGAACGTCTCATCTTATTCCCGTGGCCAAGCTTGCATCCTCACCTCCCTTCGTCAACCGCCTTCTGATCATCCCCCGACGGAACTCACTTGCCCGGCTGACCGGGCTCGGGCATGGTGTCGGCGTCGCCCGATCCACGAGGAGTACGCCATTGTCCGCCGCCGGCGGCGCGCGAGACGACCGTGCATGTGGCGTTCAATCTGCCGATCGCCGATGTGGACAAGGCGCGGGCCGTTGGCCGCAGATATGCGGAACTCTACGACAAGCTCTGGGACGAGGACGAGGCGATGATGGTGCAGCGCCAGGCTGTCCTGTCTGCGCCGCGCAAGAAGCGCAAACGGCAACCCGTGTCGCTCGGGACGATCGCCGAGGTCTTGGCGTCGCTACCGCTGAGCGTCGAGATCGGCGGCGAGACATTTCGCGTCCTGGAGGTGGAAGGACGGCTCCTCGCGCATTCCGTTCTCTGCCCCCACATGCAGGGACCTTTGGATACAGAGCCGTTGCAAGGGCTCGAGGTCGCATGTCCCTGGCACGGCTATCGGTTCGATCTCGCAACCGGCAAAAGCTGCGACGGGCGAAAGCTGCGACTGAGACCGGCACCAAACGTCGTGATCTGCCAGGGGAAGGACGAGATCAGGCTCGAATGGCCGGCGGCTCCTGCAAGGTGATCAAGCTTACGGTGCCGCGCGTTATTTCGTTTCCTGCGGCGCGACAATCCGGTTTCTACGAGGCCGCGCACCGATAGTGCGCCATCCGAACCCGCGCGGCAGGCGCCCTCGCAGAAACCTTCAGATTGTCGAGCTCGATATAGGTTGACATCGCGAGGCTGCCATCATGGCGCTCATGGATGAGCGCAACGTCACTACCGCCAGCGCCGCGCGCGCGTCTGCCGACCGTGTCGTCGGCTATATTGGCAAAGGCCGGAACCTGCACCCGCAGGTTGCCCGTCATCGTATCCGGCACAAACAGGCCGGGCGGTAGCTTGGAGGGATCGAGGCGCCAGTGCATCATCTTCTCGCTTCAACAGCCGCGGCGTCCGCCCGCTGCAATTCGCAACCGCTGTCCGAAGTAGGGGTGCAGGACACGTTGGGCAAACTCTTGCGCCATGTGCGCATGTGGATAGCCAGAAAGACAGAAAGATGTACAGCCCGCAGCGATGAACTCTTCAATCGTGGATGCGACTTGCGCAGGCGTCCCGACGATCGACACACCGGCCCCGATGCGGACCTTCGCAACGCCGGTCCAGATGTGGGGATGAATTTTGTGATCGAAACCTGATGTGTCGAGCAGCTCCCAAACACGCCGGTTGGCGACAGACGTTGCCTTGATGCTTGCGACCACATCGGAACCGCCCCTGATATCCTGCATGACGAGCGCGGGCGCGCCCGCGATCAGGTTCCACGCGTTTTTCCAGGCTTCCTCCTCGGTGTCGCCGAGAATGACCTGCATTCGCATGCCAAACCTGATCTGATCTTTCCGGCCGTACGCCGCGGCCAGCTGCCGTATCTCGGAAATCCGTGTTGCGATCACATCGGGTCTGTCGCCCCAGAAGAGGTGCACATCGCTATGACGAGCGGAGATTCTGGCGCCTTGCTCCGATCCACCTCCAAGGAGGAAGGGGGGATGCGGTTGCTGAAAGGGCTTTGGCTCGATCACCTGCTGGATCTGGAAGTGCTTGCCTTCGAACGCGACCGGCTCATGGGAACTCCAGAGCAGCTTCATCACTTGCACTTCTTCATCCATCATTTCGTAACGGATGGCTTTTGAGGCTGGAGCGCTTTCTGAGGCAGCCTCGCGATCGTCGATGCCGGCGATAAGATTGATGGCAACGCGCCCGCCCGAAATCTGATCCAGCGTCGCGAAGGATTTGGCCGCGATCACGGGATTGGTATAGCCAGCGCGCATGGCGATCAGCATCG
>JANXRM010000051.1 GCA_025353015.1 Hyphomicrobiales bacterium | reverse complement strand
ATTTGAGCTCGGGCACCATGTACGCATCCGTGTTCTCCAGTGGAAAGCAGTACAGAGTCTTGTCATCGTGCCAGCAGAACTCGAATGCCATTCGCATGCGATTGATAATTTCCGGATCCTAGACGAAATATTGTCTGCGCGCCGTCCACGCTTTCCGTACCTGAATGGATTGATGGATTTTCGGATAGACTCTCATTGCGCCGATCATGAGCGACAGTGGTGTCGTACATGGGAACGAAGACACAATCGATCGACCAAGTGGCGGCAGGGTGATCGTGGTATAGCCCCAGTTCGACAGGTGCTTCATGTAGTTCGGCATGAACGCTGACGGCATGCACGCGCACAAGCACCGGACCCGGCGTCGTCAAGTCACCCTTGACCAGGGCCAGATGCTCGACGTCTTCGACCATTGTGACGTAGGTGTTCAGGTCGAAAACGCCGCCGAATGTGCTGTCGACCTTGGCCGTCGAGGTTTGCTTGACGATCCGGTCGTTCTTGAGCCGGTAGGCGATCATGTCCTCGATAGTGCCGATCTTGAGGCCATGGCGTTGGGCAAAGGCCACGAGATCCGGCATGCGGGCCATCGTGCCGTCATCGTTCATAATCTCGCAGATGACGCCCGACGGATATAATCCGGCAAGCCGAGCAAGGTCGACCGAGGCTTCGGTGTGTCCGGCTCGGACGAGAACCCCGCCCTCGCGGGCGACCAGCGGGAACACGTGCCCCGGTGAAACGATGTCGTGGGCGCCCTTGGACAGGTCGATCGCCGTCCGGATCGTATGCGCGCGGTCGTGCGCGGAAATGCCGGTCGCGATGCCTTCCCGCGCCTCGATTGATACCGTGAACGCGGTCCGGTTGCGCGCCTCGTTCTTGCGCGTCATGAACTCGAGATTGAGCGCATTGGCGCGCTCCTCGGGCAGTGACAGGCAGATCAGGCCGCGACCATGCTTGGCCATGAAGTTGATGGCTTCGGGCGTGGCCATTTGCGCCGGTATGACGAGATCGCCTTCGTTTTCGCGATCCTCGGCGTCGGTCAGGATGATCATCCGGCCGTTACGGAAATCCTCCAGGATTTCCTCGATGGGCGAAATGAAACCTTTGCCGTCGGCATATTCGACGCGCTTCAGATGAGCCGTGCCTGTGTCACTCACGTTCGCATCTCCATCAGCCGCGCCACATAGCGCGCGAGCGGGTCGATTTCCAGATTGACCACATCACCTGTGTTCTTGCGCCCCCAGGTGGTCACCGTCAAGGTGTGCGGGATGAGGTTGACGCCAAAGCGGGCGCCGTCGACCTCGTTTACCGTCAACGACGTGCCGTCCAGCGCCACTGAGCCTTTCGATGCGATGTAGCGGGCCAGAGCCGGCGGGGCATCGAATGTAAAGCGGCGCGAGTCCCCGTCCGTCTGGACTGACGCGATCACAGCTGTCCCATCGACATGACCGGAAACAATATGGCCGCCGAGTTCGTCGCCAGCCTTGAGCGCCCGCTCGAGATTGACGCGGCGGCCGGGCTGCCAGGTCCCGAGCGTCGTTTTCGACAGGGTTTCGTTGGAGACATCCAGCGTGTAGCTACTGCCGGCGCCATCGGCGACGACGTTGGTCACGGTCAAGCAGCAGCCATCGTGGCAGATCGAGGCGCCGAGTGCGATGCCATCAGCCGCGTAGGATGACTGGATGCGGAAGACGCCACCGCGCCGTTCAAGCACGGTGCCAAGATCTGAAATGATGCCGGTGAACATGCCTGTCCTGCTGTTGTGTCGGAACTCGCGGCGCCGCGGCCCTCAACCTGGCGGGACGGCGATGGGGAAAAATCCCGCATGATCGATGATCTTGCCCCGCCCGCCCTCGGCAAGCAAGGCGCGTGCGTCATCTGGAATCGTCGTGCTTTTCCAGATGCCGTTCGCCCCCGAGACATGCACGTAGACGGTTTCGGCTGTGACGATCGGTTTGGGAATAGCACCGGAGTCTGGTCGCCAGTCTGGTCGCGAGTCTGGTCGCCCGGCGATGCGCAGGTCGAAGTGGATATGGAACGACGTGCGGCCGAACCGGGTCGCGAAGGTCGAAATCTCCAGCACATCCTGGTAGCGCGCCGGCTTGAACCATTCGATCGTCTGCGTCTTTAGCTGGATTTCGAAAGTGTTGTTGAACGGATCGCGGCCAGGCATCGACGCCGCCAGGAATTCGGAGATGGCAAGATCCAGATAATCGCCGTAGCGCGCATTGAAGACCACATGCTGGCTGTCGCAGTCCTGGTAGCGGACCCGCAGGTAGTACCGGAACGGGTTCGGCTCGGATGCCAGCGGTTGCTTGGACATCAAGGCGACTCGCGACGATAGACGGTGAGCCGATCATCACCGAGGTTGCGGGATTGCGTGCGGTGCAGTTTGTAGCGGGCAAAATAGGCGCCAGGATCGCCTGGAATGACGGTCATGGACGGGCCAGCAGCGCGTGTGTTGGACATCACGACACACACCTCGTCGGCGAGACCTGCGTCGAGAAAAGCTTGCCAGACGGTCGGGCCGCCTTCGACCATCAGCCGGGTGATGCCGCTGGTGGCCAGCGTTTCGAGCAGACCAGCCAGATCGAGCGCGCCCCCGTCACTGAGGCCGACATCGATGACCAGCGCACCGCCATGCCCGGGCGTCATGGCGAGCCGTTTCGCCCCGCCCACGGCCGCCGCCACCCAGACGCGTTCCTTCGTCGTATTCTGTCGAAAGACCTTGGCCGAGGCCGGCGTCCGCAATCGCGTATCGAGCACGATGCGATCCGGCGAGCGAAAGCCAAGGCCGGGCAGCCGGCAGGTCAGCTCCGGGTCGTCGGCGAGGACGGTACCGGATCCAACGAGGATAGCGTCGGCCTCCGCGCGCAGCAGGTGGGCGTAGGCGCGCGCGCCGGGCCCGGTGACCCAAACCGGGGCGCCGTCACCAGCGGCGATATTGCCGTCGGCGTCGAGCGCCATCTTGAGCTGGACGAAAGGCCGATGGGCCGTCTGGCGCAGGATATGGCCGAGCGTCACCCAGCGGGCTTCGTCGGCGCGCAAGCCCACGTCGACGTCGACGCCCTGGGCACGCAGCTGTGCAAAACCGCGGCCTGAGACGACAGGGTTCGGGTCCGGAATGGCGCAGACGACGCGGCGGAGCCCTGCGTTCAGCATGGCATCGGCACAGGTCGGAATGCGCCCCGTGTGCGCGCAGGGTTCCAGCGTCACATACATGGTCCGGCCACGGGCCCGGCCTCCGGCCCGCGCCAGCGCCTCCTTCTCGGCGTGCGGACGGCCCCCGGGCTGTGTCCAGCCGCGCGCGATCACCTCGCCGGTGGCTTCGTCGGCGATCACGGCGCCGACAGCCGGATTGGGCGCGGTCGTACCGATGCCGCGTTTCGCCATGCGAATGGCGATACCCATCATCTGTCGATCGAAACTGGAGCGTTCGGTGATCATGCGGCGGCGATTATGGGCGTTTGCGTTTCGGAGGGCTAGTCGGCGGCTGAACGCTCAATGTTTTGCGGGCAGGTTGGTGCGGAAATCGTCGTCTTCTGGCGCGATGGTCTCCGCGAGGGGTTGCGGCGCCCGCGCGATCTCGCCAAGGACCTCGTGGAAGTCGGCAGCCTCGCGGAAATCGCGGTAGACCGAGGCAAACCGCACGTAGGCCACGGGATCGAGGCCCTTCAACGCCTCCATGACCAGGCCGCCAATCGCCGACGACGGGATCTCGCTCTCGCCGATACTTTCAAGTTGCCGCACGATGCCCGACACCATGCGCTCCACCCGGTCGGGCTCGACGGGGCGCTTCCTGAGCGCGATTTCAACGGAGCGCTCCAGTTTGTCGCGGTCGAACGGCATGCGCCGGCCCGAGCGCTTGATGATGCTCAACTCGCGCAGTTGCACGCGCTCGAACGTCGTGAAGCGGCCGCCGCAATCCGGACAGACGCGCCGCCGGCGGATGGCTGCGTTCTCCTCGGTCGGGCGGCTGTCCTTCACCTGCGTATTGTCGCCCGAGCAATAGGGGCAGCGCATCGGTCACATCCTGGGATCGCGGCGGGGAGGCGCTGGTTTCGGGGCCGGCGGGGCGCCGGCCGCACGTCACTCGTTCGGCTCAGCGGGACGCGATAACTCCTTGAGCTTGGCGAACACGCGCTGGGCTTCGTCAGCGTCGCTGACCTCAGGCTCAGCCGCGGCGTCTGAAGGGCCGATGTCGGGCTGCGGTCCAAGCCCCGCCACCGTCTCCGACGCCGGCAGCAGCGTCCCGGCCCGGTCGTGCATCTCGACGGCGGTTTCGGCCACCGGAACGACCCGTTTGGCCGATTTCTGTACTTCCGTGTCGAGGTCCACCTGCGAGCACAGCCCGAGCGTGACCGGGTCTTGCGGCGTCAGGTTCGTCGAATTCCAATGCGAACGGTCGCGGATCGCCGCAATCGTCGGCTTGGTCGTGCCGACCAGCCGCATGATCTGGCTGTCCTTGAGCTCGGGATGGCTGCGCAGCAGCCACAGCACGGCGTTCGGCCGGTCCTGGCGGCGCGACACCGGCGTGTAGCGCGGACCGCGCTTGGACTTGACGACCGGCATCTCGACCTTGGGGTCGATGACCTTCAGCCGGAACTTCGGGTCGACTTCGGCACGCGCGATCTGCTCGCGGGTCAGCTGGCCCGAGGAAATCGGGTCCATGCCTTTGATACCCTGCGCCACGTCGCCGTCAGCGATGCCTTTGATCTCGAGATTGTGCAGGCCGCAGAACTCGGCGATCTGCTCGAACGCGAGGGACGTGTTTTCGACCAGCCAGACGGCGGTCGCCTTCGGCATCAAGGGTTTACGGTCGCTCATATGTTGTTCTCCCGGCCCGCCGGGCGATCCAGCAGGCCCAATAACGTTCCACCGATGTGGGGATTTGGCCGAGGTATAGCCCGCCTTGCCCTGAGACGGCAACAAGGTTCGTCGGACCGGGGATGGCTAGGGGATGATCGTGCGTGGGGATCGCCGCGGCGATGGCCGGCGCGGTGAAGACGGCATCAAGGCGCCGTCACCAGACGATCGCGCACCAGCGGCTCGAGCACGAGGTGGCGCAGGTCGCCGAGCGACTGGTCGCGATAGCGCGGCAGCGCCATCATAGCCATGACGATGCCGCCGAAGCTGTCGCGCATCTGCGCACGCAGCG
>JANXRM010000529.1 GCA_025353015.1 Hyphomicrobiales bacterium | reverse complement strand
CGCGGACATCAAGGGCTGCTCGGACCGCGACACCATCTCGGCCATTCTCGGCATCGCCGACAGCGCCTTCCAAGCCGAGTTGCAGGACAAAGCGATCGCAGCCGGCAAGCTCGAGCCGGCGTTTCAACTGCCGCCTGCCGCGCGCGACAACACGGCCGCCACGATCGATGCGGCACTTGCGGCCGCACGCCGCGACGGGCTTTTGCCGCTGTTCCCGCTCGACAGCGACATGACCGATGTCGAGCAGGCGCTGATCGGTCCACTGCAGATTCTGAGAGGGGCTGAGACGACCGGCATTCTGGCGATGGCTTGGGCCGGAGCGCGAACGCGAGCCGTCAGTCCCACTCAGAAAGCCGGCCTCGACCGGCTTTCGCTGAGTACGCCCGCGACGCTCGGCGAGCGATTCTGGCGCGCCCTCGTCCTCGGCGCCATGCAACGGCCGGCTCAGAGTTGAGCCTGCCGTTGCAGTTGCCTTACACGCCGGCAACGCCGCCGACGGGACCGTTCAGGCGATTGAGTTCGCGATCCTTGGGCGCGACGTAAAGGATGTAGCCGAGCTTCTGCGCCGCAGCCGCCGCCTCGTCGATGCGTGCGGGCGCATTGAGATACTCGACCATGAAGACGGGTTTGCCATCCTTCTTCATGAGATCGAGCCGTTGGCGGCTCTCGTCCACTTCATCGCGCGCGTTCGGCTTTTCCGGCCGGTCGAGCCCAAACAACAACTCCTCCTTGGCGACGGCATCGATGGCCTGGCGTAACTCGGCGCGCTCAAGCAGTGGTTCCGCGTTCTGCATGACGACCAGAAAACCCGGACGCTGCGCCTTCGCCTCGGACGAAATCCGGCGCACGAAGGCAATCATATCGCCTTCGAGATCAGGCCGCGAACGGGCCACTGACTTGAAGTGCTCGCGCAGATCCTCGTAGACGTCACATTTGTCGAGATAAACGCCGTCGAAACCCTGGGCGACAATGCGATCAATCAGCGCTTGTGGGTTGCCGCAGACGATGCCCTGCCACCCTGAGTCCCAGAAACTGACCGAATAATTCTCGTCCCACTCCGGGTTTTCGCCGAGGAGCCACGTCGGCTTGTCGCGCTTCCAGCTCTTCTGCCAGTACGACCGGTAGCTTTCGGCCTCGCCGATGGAGCAATAGGCGAGAACGATACGCCGCCCGCCGTCCGGTTTTACTTTGAGACGCTCGATTTCGGCTGGCTTCAATGCGCTCTCGTCCGAGCCGTCCTTGGCGTAATCGATGACGAGAACATCGAACGGCGACGCCTCCGCCCGTTTCAGATTGAGGTTCTGGAGTTGATAGCCCCAGGACGTGGCATGCGCGAGGCGGCTGGCTGGATTGGTCATCGCGGAAGCTCCTGATGACATCGCGGCGGAGGGGCGTGCAGCCGGAGCGCCGCTCGACGATGGCGCGACCGCAGCCGATGCGGCTTTCGGTGCAACTTTGGGCAGGAGTGCCGGAGACGGCAACGGGGTCGTAGCCCCAGCCCGGGCCGATGATCCGACAATCGAACCACTAGCGGCAAAACCCTTGGCGTCGGGCGGCGACGACTTGAGGCTCCGCCGGCCTGCGACATAGCCGGCGGCAGCGGCAACCACGGCAAGAAAGACGATCCACGGCAAGGCTTCGATCATTTGGGCACTCGCAAAAGTTCAGGGGCCATGAAGAGTGGCACATGGCGACGCAGTGGGGATAAGTCGATACACAGGCGGCCTGAACGGCTTCAGCCGCAGCCTCCTGGAAATCATCCGGACGGTCTCATCCGGAAATTCTCATCGGGGAATTCCAGGCGCCTCCGTCCGGGGCACAGCACTTTCCGGGAGCGCCGGCATCAGATCGCCAAGATCACGGCCGGTAAAATGGGTGACGAAGCCTTCTGCCGCGGCGCGGCGGCGCACATCCCGGATTTTTATCGGATCGTCGAGATACTCCACGACAAAAATCCGGCGTCCTGCGCGCTTGGCCTGGCGCAGATACCCGAGCGACGACTCGACATCGCCTTGAACGTTACGGTTCGCCTGATGATCGATGCCATAGTAGAGATCCTCTTTCGCGATCCCGTCGATAGCCTCGAGCACGATCTTCCGGCCCGCCAATTCTTCGGCATTCTGCATGATCACCAGGAAGTTCGGATTGTCGCGGCGGGCCTCCGTGGCGAGCCGCTGGATGAACGTAGCCATGGCGGCCTCGGCGTCGGGCTTTTCCTTGGCCCATTCGGCGTGCACATCGGCGCGGTCTATGTAAATGCCATCGAAGCCGGCCGCCTTGATGCGACCGAGGTAGCTGTCCGGCCCGTCCAGAATGATGCGTTGCCACTCCGGATGCCAGAAGCGGACGAGATAGTTGCCCTCCCACTGCAGATTGAGGGCGCCGAGCCAGGCGGGTTTCCGCGCGGCGTCATACCAAGCCTGATCCCAGTAGAACCGGTAGCGTTCGGCCTCCCCGATCGACAGGTAGGCCAGAACCAAGCGATGGCCGCCGTCCGGCTTCCTCTTGCCGAGTTCGATCAGATCGGGCGCGAACTGATGCACGAAACGGCGGCCAGCCGAGAGCGCGTGATCGAGCACGACGAGGTC
>JANXRM010000528.1 GCA_025353015.1 Hyphomicrobiales bacterium | reverse complement strand
CCTACTGGACCCAGATCAAATACCACGAGGCGACGCTGCCGGATAATATCCAGCAGCAGCTCATAGAGCACTCCGCTCGCCTCTTCGAACGGCTTGGCTGCCGGGATTACGCGCGGTTTGATTTCCGGGCGGACGCCAAGGGCGAGATCAAGCTGCTCGAGGTCAATCCCAACCCCGGCTGGTGCTGGGACGGTAAGCTCTCCATCATGGCCGGCTTCCAGGGCATGCGCTACGGCGAGATGTTGCACCAGATCCTGATGGCAGCCGAAGAGCGGCTCGGCATCGTTGCGAAACCGCAGGCACAGGTCGTCGGTGCCAGCGGTGCGCTCATCACTGCATCGGGCACGCAGGCGGTTCCGGCGCAAAGCTGATCCGCCGCCTGTTTCGATGCACACGATATGCAAAGGGCGCGGCAGTATTGCCGCGCCCTTTGTCGTCAAGCGATGCCCGACTTCATTCCAGCGTGATTTTAGCTTTTTCGACGAGAGATTTGAACTTGAGCAATTCGGCCGCAATCAGCGTCCGAAATTCTGCCGGCGTGTTGAGCACCAGATCGACACCCATGTCCTTCGACTTCTCGCCGAAAACGGGCGTGCGCGCTGCCTTCACGATTGCAGCGTGCAACGTCTCTATGAGGGCATCCGGGACGCCTGACGGCGCAGCAAACCCGAACCATTCGACGCTATCGAAGCCTGGCACTGTCTCGGCAATCGAGGCGATGTCGGGCGCGTAGACGCTGCGCGTTCCCGATGTGACCGCGAGCGCGCGCAGCCGGCCTTCCTTGATGTGCGGCAGCAGGCTCGAAATGTTCAAGATGCCCACCTGCACCTGGCCGATCAGCAGATCGCTCAACGCCGGCCCCGCACCACGGTAGGCAACATGGGCCACATCGATCCCCGTCTGGATCTTCAACTGCTCCAGACCCAGATGCTGCGCCGTGCCTGTCCCCGATGTCACGACATGCAACTGGCCGGGCTTTTCCTTGGCCGCCGCCACGAACTCACCGACCGTTTTGAAGGGCGCGTTCGGATGCGCCACCCAGACGTTGGTGGAGCGGAACAGGATTGTGATGGGTTTGATGTCCTTGACCGCGTCGTAGGGCATCGTCTTGTAGAGCGCCGGATTGGAGGCATGCGACGATACGATCATGCCGATCGTGTAGCCATCCGGCGCCGAGCGCAAGGTCGCCTCCGTCCCAACGATGCCGCCGCCACCGCCCCTGTTCTCGATGATGACGGGTTGCCCGAGAATCTCGGCAAGTGGTTGCTGCAGATGCCGTGCGGCGATGTCGGCGCCACCGCCGGCCGCAAAATTGACGATGATCTTGAGCGGTTTTGCTGGCCAGGGCGCCTGCGCGGATGCCGGTCCCGTCGGGTTGAGAAAAAGCGTACAGGCGAAACCGGCGGTTCCAATGGCACGCCAGATCGCGCTCGTTTCACGTCTGAACCAAGCGCCGTTATTGCTCACTGTCATTTCGATCTCCACGTTTCCGGCATAGATCCGGCGATCGGCACATGCGCCCAAAGCGCCCTGTACCGGATGATCCCCGGCAGCAGGCAGCAATCACCTTGCCCGAGGCTTATTGGCTTGCGACTATTCCGCGGTAATCTTCGCCTTCTCGACCAGATCCTTGAACTTCACGAGGTCGTTCGCGATGATCGTGGCGAATTCGGCCGGTGTGTTGAGCACCAGATCGACGCCCATATCCTTGGCCCGTTCCGCATAGGCCGGCGTCCGCGCCGCCTTGACGATGGCTGCATGAATCTTTGCGACGACGTCGTCAGGCGTGCCACCCGGCGCGCCATAGGCGAACCATTCGACGCTGTCGAAGCCCGCCACCGTTTCCGAGATGGCCGGAATGTCCGGCGCATAAACGCTGCGTTCCCGCGACGTGACGCCGATTTGCTTCAGCCGGCCGTCCTTGATGAAGGCGAGCATGCTGGAGGCGTTCAGGATGCCCACCTGGATCTGACCGGCCGCCAGGTCTTGCAGGGCCGCGCCGGCGCTGCGATAGGGCACATGCACCATGTCAACACCGGTCGCGAGCTTCAATTGCTCGAGCCCCAGATGCTGCGCGGTTCCATTGCCTGATGTCGCAACCAGGACTTTGCCGGGCTGAGCCTTCGCCGCTGCCAAAACGTCCGCGATCGAATTGTAGGGTGCCGAGGGATGCGCGCCCCAGACGTTTGCGGCACGGAACAAAATTGTGATCGGCTTCCAGTCCTTCACGGCATCATAGGGCATCGACTTGTGCAGTGCCGGATTGGACGCGTGCGAGGATACGACCATGCCGATCGTATGCCCGTCGGCGGTTGAGCGGACCAATGCCTCGGTCCCGACCATGCCGCCGCTACCGCCCTTGTTTTCGACGATGACAGGTACGCCAATCTGCTCGGCGAGGATCGGCTGCAGATGCCGCGTCGCAATATCCGAGCCGCCACCGGCGCCGAATGCGACGATGATTTTGAACGGCTTTCCGGGGATCGGCCAAACGCTCGTGGACGCTGCTGCCGGCGCGGGTGTCGCGGCCGTCTGAGCCGCGGCTCCCCCTGCAAGCCCGATGGCAAGCGTCGCGCCAAACAGCACGCCGAACGCGCAGCGAGCAAAGGTTTTGGTCATCATTCCCTCCCGACGGACGCGTTCCCCGCGCCTCGTTTTCAGTGACACGTACGTATCGTGACCGGCAGTCTATGGCGCGACTGGCAAACCTTCCAGTGCCTCAGACGGCAGCTTTGATAAGCACCGCGGCGTCCGGGAGCTTTTCAAGCTGCCAGCAGTCGGCAATGAGCTTTTGCACCCGGTCTTTCGCCAATGTGGCCTCGCACAGCGACGAAAATTTGGCTTCGAGCTGCTGATTGGTCATGGGCCGCCCCTTGCTGCCGATGCAATCGCGCAGGCGCGTCTCGATGGTGCGGCCGCCCTTGAGTGAGATCGTCATGTCGACGCCGTCGATCGGGACCGCAGCGTTGGGCACAGCAAAGATGCGCTCGCGATAGGCCGAAATGGCTGCATCCTTGATGGCGGCGTCCGAACCCTCTGATATCCCGGCCTTGCCGCGCAGCATGGCTGCGGCGACCCACTGATAGAGGCTGACCTGCCCCTCGAACTCGTCCTTCGGGTGGCGGCGATCACAGAGCGCCAGCGCGCCAGGATTGGCCTGCATGGAGATCCGTTCCACCTGTGCTGGATCAATCTTGTGCTCGGCGCGGACCTGCAACGTGGCATCGATCAGCGGGTTGATCACGATCCCGCACGGGAACGGCTTATAGGTATTGCCGAGGATCTCGAAGTGCGAACCAAGGCGCCCCGTCAGTGCGTCGATGTTGCCGGTCTCGGCGAAGCAGTTGATGAAGCCATAGCGGTGCTCGAGCGCGACGGCCGTGCTGGTGACGCCGGCTTTCGCGAAATAAGCCGCGCGAAGCCCGCTTTGGCCGGCCATCGCCGGCATCATGGCCGTGCACATTGTGCCGTGCGCTGCGCGCAACCCGGAAGCCTGCGACGCCGCATGGCCGACCGCCTGCCGTGTGGCATTGCCATCAAGGCCGAGCAACCGGGACGCGGCCACCGCCGCGCCGATGCCGCAGCTGATGCCGGTCTGCGACCAGGAAATATTGCCCTTGGCCGGCGCCACCGAAACCGCCTTGCTCAAGCGGCAGACGACTTCGACACCGAGCGTGAAAGCGGTGAGCAATTCGGCGCCGGTCACCGTTTGCCGTTCGGCCACCGCGAGGACGGCGGCCATGACCGGGCCGCTTGGATGCACGATGGCCTCGGCATGGGTGTCGTCATTGGTCGCGATGCTGGACGCCAGGGTGTTGATCAGCGCACCGCTCAACGCGTCCGTGCGTTCACCGCGACCGATCAAGGTGACCTGGGCCGATCCCGCGAAGGGTTTAATGGCTGCCCACGTGGTCTCCACGGCCGGATGGCGGGCACCGCCGATCGTGCAGCCGAAAATATTGAAGAACGAGCGTAAACCCTCTGCGCGCACATTGGCGGGGAGATCCGATGCCTTCGCGGAAAGCACATAGTCGACGATCTGGCCGGTGGCTGAAGTTGTAGCCGTGCTGTCTTGGGTCGATGCCATGGCAATCCTTTACAGTTGACCGGTCGATTGACTGATGTGGCGGCAGCGTATCGTGCCTAGCGGGCCCATGCTATAGGCGTTGCCGGAATGAGAGATGCGCCCCAATGAGACATGCGGACGGAGAGGGACTGTACAGTGGATCTGGAACTCAAGAACAAGGTTGCCATCGTGACCGGTGCCAGCCGAGGCATTGGCGAAGGCAGCGCCATGATGCTCGCCGAGGAAGGTTGCGATGTTTTCCTTGTGGCGCGCAGTTCGGCCGACCTCGAGCGCGTTGCTGCCAACGTGCGCTCCAAGACCGGCCGCCGTGCCGCCACCCATGTCGCCGACCTGATGGATCCGAAGGCACCCGCCGCAGCCGTCGCTGCCGCCATGCAGGCGTTCGGGCGGATCGACTTTCTCGTCAACAATGCCGGCGCCACGAAGCGCGGCAATTTCTTCGAGCTGACCGATGACGACTGGGCCTCCGGCTACGGTCTGAAATTCTTGGGCGCCATGCGAATGACGCGCAGCGCCTGGCCGCATATCCGCGTAAACAAGGGCGCCATCGTCAATATCATCGGTATCGGCTCGCGCACGGCTTCAGCCGAGTTCACCATCGGCGGCTCGGTCAATAGCGCGTTGGTCAACTTCACCAAGGCGACAGGCGATATCGGGCGCACGGACGGCGTGCGCGTCAACGCCATCAATCCCGGGCATATCCAAACGAGCCGCCTGGAAAAGCGCGTCGAAGCGGCCATGACCAAGACCAACGGCACACGCGAAGATGCCATCAAAAGCATGATCGCCGAGCTCGGCATCAACCGCTTCGGCCAGCCCGAGGAAATCGGCCGTCTCGTCGCTTACTTGTGCTCGCCAAAAGCCGATTTCATCCACAGCACCGTCATCGATATGGACGGTGGCGAAACGCTCGCGATTTGAACCGGCGACCGGAGCAAGAGACCTCTATGACGGAAGTGGCAAAGGTCAAACAACGATCGTCCGTGCGGCTCGGGCTGATCGTGCCGAGCATCAACATCGTCATGGAAGCCTGGGCCGCGCGCGTCATGCCTGACGGTGCCAGCCTGCACACGGCGCGCATGTTCATGCCGGATGGCTTGACGCCCGAGGGCATCTGCGAAATGGACCGCACGGACGGCATGCGCGCCGTCCGCCAGATCGCCAGCTGCCGGCCTGACGTGATCGCCTACGGCTGCACGGCGTCGAGCATCATCCAGGGGCTCGATTACGACGCGCACTTGCGCCATGAGATCGAGACGTTGTCGGGTGGCCCGGCAACCACCGCCGCACATGCCATCATCACGGCCTTGAAGACGTTCGGCGCGCGCCGCATCTCGGCGGTCTCTCCCTATACAGCTGTCATCGACGCAGCCGAACATCGCTATTTTGCAGCCGCCGGATTCGATGTCCTGGGCGGCGCCCATCTCGGCATCACGGACAACTTCAAGCTGGCCGAGCCGACCCCCGAAATCCTCTTCAAGCTCGGCATGGATGGATTTGATCCCAAGGCCGAGGCGCTGGTCATCACGTGCCTCAACACGCCATCGCATACGGTGATCGAGGCCCTGGAGGAAAAGCTCGGTGTGCCCGTGGTCACGTCCACGCAAGCGACGCTCTGGCATTCGCTGCGTCTCGCCGGCATCAAAAACAAGGTTCCAGGCGGCGGGCGGTTGTTGAACCTCCACTGATTTAGAAGCAGCAGCACACCAGCCTGGAGATCAGCCAGCTCCGGGCGGTGGACGCTTGGCGTTCGAGAGCGCCATTGCCCTGGCGATGCGGTCGCCGCGAAATCCCCACCACTCGACAAACCAGCGGAAATGGCTCGGCGCCCAGGCAACGAAGTAGAGCAGCCGCGGCACGACGATGAACGGCGAACGGTGCTCGATGCCGCGCACGACCGCCGCAACGACGCTGTCCAGCGGCACCATCCGCCAGAGGCCCATTCTCAAGCGTCCCGGCGCGTGTCCACCCCATAGTGCGTCGCCTGCGGGGTCGGCTGCCATGGCGTCGGTCATTGGCGTTTTGAAAAAGGTCGGGTGAATACTACCGACGTCAACGCCCACATCGCGCACTTCCAACCGCAGGCTGTCGCACAACGCCCAGACACCGGCTTTGCTGGCGACATAGGACGACTGCAGAGGCGAATGCACGAACGCCGCCATCGAGGAAATCGCGAGCAGATAACCCTGCTGCCGCGCCACGTGCGGGAGCCCGGCGCGAAATGTCCGCCAAACACCATTGAGATTGACGTCGATGATGCGCTCGTGCGTCGCGGGATCGATATCCGCCAGAGGCTGCAACGCCTCGATACCCGCATTGGCGACGACGACGTCAAGCTTGCCGAAATGCGCGGCCGCCTCGGCCATCGCGGCGTCGAGCGCTGCCAACGAACGGACATCGACCGGCCAGCCGCGCGCGACCGCTTCGCCGCCGAGATCAACCGCCTGAGCTTCGACGGCGCCCGCATCGAGATCGAACAGCGCCAGCCGCGCCCCCCGCGACCGGAGTGCTACG
>JANXRM010000519.1 GCA_025353015.1 Hyphomicrobiales bacterium | reverse complement strand
CCCGAGCGCCGCGCTCGTCACGTGGTGCGCGCTGGCGCTGCTCTGTGTCGACTTCGGCTTCTGGCATAAGCTGTTCCAGATGCGGCCCGAGGACAACGCGCAATATCGAGCAGCTACCGAAGCCGCGCTCGCCGCCAGCCTCGTGATCTTCATGTTCACGTTCCTGCGCGTAAACCTGTGGCACGGCCTGGCGCGGATGTTGTTCCTCGTCTGGATGGCGGCCCAGATCGCGGTCGTCGCCCTTTCAGTCCTTGATCCCAAACTGGCGGCGACGATTGCCCGGCTGTCGCTGCCCCTGATCGGCCTACTCGGGACGGCCACCATGCTCTACCTCGCGCTGCGCGGGCTCGACCGGGCGCTGGCCTTGATCCCGACCTGGATCATGTTCCTGGTCTGGATGCTCGGAGCTGGCACCGCGCTCACCGGGCGGCTTGCTGGCGATTTCGTCACATCGGGTCTCGTGGCCGGCCTCGTTTTGATCGTCGTCCTGATCGGCTTCACGGTGACCCAATTCGCCTTCCGATCCACCGAGCCCACCTACGGTTCCAGTTCCAGCCAGCAGCAGCTCAGGCTAGCGGCCATCGACCGTGCCGGTGTCGCCGTCTGGGAATGGAATGCGCGGCGCGACGAGATCCGCCTGGATACCGAGGTGGAACTGACGTTGGGGCTCAGCGGCGGCGAACTGCCGACCAAGGTCGATGATTTCGCAGCCTATCTGCACCCCGCCGACAAAGAGCGGTTCATGCTTGGGCTTGCCGGCATAAAAGAGCGGGCCGGTGGCGCGATCCGGCAAGAACTCAGACTGCGGCACGCCGACAGCTCCTATCGCTGGTTCGACATGGAAGGCGGGGCCGTGCCCACCACGGATCACCGGCAACTGCGTTGCGTCGGGCTAGTTCGCGACATTACCGACGAGAAGCGCGCGCAAGAACGGCTGATCCACGACGCGGTGCACGACAGCCTGACCGGACTGCCCAACCGGGGCATCTTTTTCGATCGTCTGAATACGCTGATCACCCGCGTGACCGCTGATTCGAAGAGCCGGCCGACGGTTTTTTTCTTTGACATCGACAAGTTCCGCAGCGTCAACAGCTCGTTCGGTCTCATCGTCGGCGACAGCATTCTGCTGACCATCGCCCGGCGCCTGGGGCGCAATCTCGGTCAACAGGATACGCTGGCGCGCATCAGTGGCGACCAGTTCGCCCTACTCACGATCGGGCAGCAGGACGTCAATGCGCTCGCCACGCAGGCCGAACGGCTGCGGCTGGCACTGCGCTCGCCCATCCGGATCGCGGGCCAAGAAATCATCCTGACCTGCTCCATCGGCGTTGCCTTGGCTGACGGCACGCAAACCGACGGCCGCGATCTCTTGCGCGAGGCCGAGACCGCGATGTTCCGGGCCAAACGGGCGGGCTCCGACCGGATCGAGATCTTCCGGCCGGAAATGCGCGGGGAAAAAGACGCCCGGGTTGCTGTCGAAAGCGATTTGCGGCGCGCCATCGATGCGGGTGAGCTCACCATCCTTTATCAGCCGATCGTCGCGCTCTCGAACGAGGAACTGGTTGGCTTCGAGGCGCTCGTTCGCTGGCAACATCCGAAACTCGGGTTGCTGTCGCCAGCGGAGTTCGTGCCGATCGCGGAGGAGACCGACCTCATCGTCCAGCTGGGGTCTTTCGTTCTCAACCGGGCGGTCAAGGATATCGCGCGTTGGCAGAAAGAGTTACCACGGCCGGGCCAGCCACTCTTCGTCAGCGTCAATGTCTCGAGCCGGCAGCTGATCAAGCCCGATCTCGTGCAGGAGATCCGGCACCTCCTGGGCGGTGCGGCACTGCAGAGCGACACGCTGCGCCTCGAGATCACGGAGTCGCTTGTCATGGCGAACCCCGAGCAGGCCAGCCACATCCTCGACCTGCTCAAGGATGCCGGCGTGCACCTGTCCTTGGACGATTTCGGGACCGGCTATTCGTCGCTCGCTTATCTCAACCGGTTTCCGTTCGATACGATCAAGATCGACAAGGCGCTGGTGCAATCAAGCAGCGACGGGGACAACGGTGGCATCATCGTGCGCTCGATCGTGGCGCTGGCGCATGAACTCGGCAAAAAGATCGTCGCCGAGGGCATCGAGACGCCCGAGGATGCGGCGTTTCTGCGCTCACTTGGTTGCCAGCACGCACAGGGTTTCCACTACGGCGTGCCGATGTCGGAAGGCGATGTCAGCCGCCTGCTGAAACTGATCCGCAAGGCCGACAGGCGCATGCGCCGCAAAGGTCTCGTGCATGGCGCGGAAAAGAAGCGTCAGGGTGAAGCAGCCGTTGCCGCCAATGCCGCGCCCAGCAAATCCACACCTGCCGCCGTGGCGCCAACGGCCGCGGGTGCGGTGGCCGATGGACAATCGGCGAACGGGCAACGCCCGCCTATGACCAGACCGGAATCGCATCCAGCAGGGACAACGCCCCAACGGCCGCCACAGCAGCAACCGATCAGGGGCAGACCTCAAGTCCAACCAGTGCCGGTTGCCGCGGCGGCGCGCGGCGTGCAGGTCCATGGGCCAACCACTGGATCGCCGCCACAGCCGCGGCCAACACCACTGCCGCACCAAATAGCAGCACGCGCGCCAGCACCCGCGCAAACGGACGCGCAACTGAATGCGCCAATGCCAGCCCACCGCCCCGCGATGCCGCCTGTGGGACGGTTCGGAGGCGCACCTTCAAGTGCCCTCGGTACCATCGATCGGATGCTGGGTCCGCAAGCAGCGGTCGCGATGAGCGGCGGTGTGCCAGCCACACATGCAGGCGCGCCGCCTGTTGCGCCCGCAGGGCAGGACACAGCGATCGACCGGATGCTCAACACACGCGCTCTCGGGCCGGTGGACCCTGCGCCGGAGCCGTCCATGACACCGCCTGCCGCGCCAGTAGATCCGGTTTACCCCGAGCGGGCAGCGCCGCCCATGCGCCGGCCGCTCCGCCGTGCCAATCTCGATGCCTTGCCGCCGGGCATTGCAGCGCGGCTGGCTAAACTCGCCGGGAAATCGAACGGCCTTGCGACAGCGGCGAACGAGCCCGAGCCAACGGCGGCACCCCTCCCCGCAGGCGCCGACAAGACAGCCGCAGAATAGCGCAACGGGCGCGCGTGATTTGCGCCCGTTGCCGATCTTGCCGCTCACGCCGCCACAGCCTGCCGCTCCGCCGCCGCCAGCACCATCGCCGAGCACTTCTCGCCGATCATGATCGAAGGCGCATTGGTGTTGCCCGAGGTCAGCGTCGGCATGATCGAGGCGTCGGCGACCCGCAAGCCTTCGATGCCGCGCACACGCAACTGGTCGTCGACGACGGCCATCGGGTCGTTCGCCGTGCC
>JANXRM010000504.1 GCA_025353015.1 Hyphomicrobiales bacterium | reverse complement strand
GCCTTGCACGAAGACGCGGCGCAGGCCCGTCGTCAACTTAATGTCGAGCACACCGGGACGCAGGGCCGTGAGCACCGGCGCGTGGCCGGCCATGACCGTGAATTGTCCATCGGCGCCTGGGACCACCACCTGCTCGGCCTCGACCGAGGCCTGTGTTTTTGTATCGTCGCGATGCGCCGGAATGATCATGCGCTCCGGCGTCACCAGCTCGAATTTGAACGTGCCTGCCATGTCGTCCCATTCTCTTTTTCTGCGTGACGCGCGTTCTGCGTGACGCGCGCGCCCATCAATTCGTCTTGCCAGCACTCTTGGCGTCGATCTCGTCCTGCGTCTGCAGCGCGGTGCCGCAGAACGGGCAATGCAGCATCGGATATTCGACCGAGCCAGGCTGGTCCTCCTCGACGTCGATGAGGCCGACCGAAAGGTAGAGAATGCCGTCATCCTCGCCGACCGTGATGAGCGGATCGAAATCCTGGTCGCTCATCGCGTCCTTGAGCAGTTCGCAGCAGGAACCGAACTTCTTGTCGTCGGCAGCCATGACGGCCTCGCTTTCTGCGGCTCGGCGCCGCCTTCCAGAGATCGCTCGACGTCGTGGCGATTATGCTGCCTCGGCGAGCTTTTCAGCCTTGGCCATCGCTTCCTCGATCGTACCCACCATGTAGAACGCCTGCTCCGGCAGGTGATCGTAGTCGCCGTTGACCAGGCCTTTGAAGCCCTTGATCGTGTCGGCGATCGGCACCTGCTTGCCCGGGGAGCCGGTGAAAATTTCGGCGACGCTGAACGGCTGCGACAGGAAGCGCTCGATCTTGCGGGCGCGGGCCACCGTCGTCTTGTCGTCTTCCGAAAGCTCGTCCATGCCGAGAATGGCGATGATGTCCTGCAGCGACTTGTACTTCTGCAGGATCTGCTGCACTTCACGGGCGACCCGATAGTGCTCCTCGCCGACGACGCGCGGTTCGAGAATGCGCGAGGTCGAGTCAAGCGGATCCACGGCCGGGTAGATGCCCTTTTCAGCGATCGAGCGCGACAGCACGGTGGTTGCGTCCAAGTGGGCGAACGAGGCGGCAGGTGCGGGGTCGGTCAAGTCGTCGGCGGGCACGTAGATGGCCTGCACCGAAGTGATCGAGCCCTTTTGCGTGGTCGTGATGCGCTCCTGCAGGGCGCCCATGTCGGTCGCCAGCGTCGGCTGATAACCTACGGCGGAGGGGATACGGCCGAGTAGTGCCGACACTTCGGAACCGGCCTGCGTGAAGCGGAAGATGTTGTCGACGAAGAACAGCACGTCCTGGCCGAGGTCGCGGAAGTGCTCAGCGACCGTCAGGCCCGACAGAGCAACACGGGCGCGCGCGCCGGGCGGCTCGTTCATCTGACCGTATACCAGCGCGCACTTGGAGCCCTTGGTCGAGCCACCGTTCTTCTTCGGGTCGACGTTGACCTTGGACTCGATCATCTCGTGATAAAGGTCGTTGCCTTCGCGGGTCCGCTCACCGACGCCAGCAAACACTGAGTAGCCGCCGTGCACCTTGGCGATGTTGTTGATCAGCTCCATGATCAGCACGGTCTTGCCGACGCCGGCGCCGCCGAACAGGCCGATCTTGCCGCCTTTCGCGTAGGGCGCGAGCAGGTCCACGACCTTGATGCCGGTGACGAGCATCGACGCCTCGGTCGACTGATCGGCAAATGTGGGTGCGGGCTGATGGATGGCGCGGCGCGACGCGGTCTTGACGGGGCCAGCTTCGTCAACCGGCTCACCGATGACGTTCATGATGCGGCCGAGCGTTTCGTCGCCGACCGGCACGGAGATCGGCGAACCGGTATCCGTGACTTCCTGGCCGCGAGTGAGACCTTCGGAGCTATCCATCGCAATGGTGCGCACGGCGTTCTCGCCGAGATGCTGGGCCACCTCGAGCACAAGGCGGTTGCCGTTGTTCATCGTCTCCAGGGCGTTGAGAATCTCGGGGAGATGCCCACCGTCGAACTGGACGTCAACGACAGCGCCCATAACCTGGCGAATTTTGCCGACTTTATTCGATGCCATGTCTCTCGTTCCTCGTTCCCGTCATTCAATCGCGGTGCCGTCAGGCTGCCGCATAGCCTTCAGCGTCAGCGTTTCACTGATGCCGTAAAATCCGACCAGTCCTCGACCTTGAGCCCCCTGACATCGCGGGCGCAAAGCTTGAACCATTTCATCGTTTTCAATGCATCGACGGCATCGAACAGGTTTGCCAAATTTGCGCCTTTTCCCAGGTAGACGCTGCCTTGAATGCGCTCGAAGCCATGCGGCGCGAGGGTGCGTCCAATTTCCGAGTAGGCGCTCGATATACCTTTCGGATGATGCTTGCGTATATCTGCGACGACCATGTCGAAGGCGATGGCGAACATATAGTCCTCACGGGATCGTATCGGCCCGCGGATCGGCAAGGTACTCGGCAAGTGCGTAATCGAGCCGCTCGCCCGATTCGATCACCTCGATCATGACGTCGCCGCTGCTCAAGATATCGACAACCTCATATGCCGGACCACCGGGACCAAAGCGGCGAACATCGCCGACAAAGGCGCCGGCTTCGGCGAAACCATAGGCTGCTTGTGCTTCCTGGAATCCTGGATTTGCCACTTCCGCCTCCGCTTTTTTCGGTTGTCCACATACTCCCCGCATGCTGGAACAAAACAAATACGAAATTCAGCCGGTTGTCAAAGCGCCTCCGCGCCCGAGATGATTTCGATCAGCTCTTTCGTGATGTTGGCCTGACGCTGGCGGTTATACTTGATCGTCAGCTTGTTGATCATGTCGCCGGCGTTGCGCGTGGCGTTGTCCATGGCCGACATGCGCGCGCCCTGCTCGGAGGCGGAGTTCTCGAGAAGACCGCGGAAAACTTGGGTCGTGATGTTGCGCGTCAGGAGCTCGCCGAGAACGGCTTCCTCTGACGGCTCGTATTCGACTGCGGACTGCGCCTTGCCCGTATCGCCCTTGGCTTCGGGGATGCGTGCCGGGATCAGTTGCAAAGCGGTCGGCTTCTGGGCGATGACGCTCTGGAATTGCGAGAAATAGATCGTGCAGACATCGAACTCGCCGGCCTCGAACAGGCTCATGATCTTTGTGCCGATACCCTCGGCGTTGACGAAGCCAAGTTGTTTGAAGCCCTTGAGATCGACCCGGTCGATGATCAGTTTGGCGAAATCACGGCGCAGGTTGTCGGCGCCCTTGCGGCCGACGCAGAGGATCTTGACCGTCTTACCCGCACGCGTCAGGCGCTGAATGTCGCCACGAGCGAGACGCGAGATATTCGAGTTGAAACCGCCGCAAAGGCCGCGCTCCGCGGTCATCACGACGAGCAGATGCACCTGATCCTTGCCCGTGCCGACGAGCAGGGGCGAGGCGCCTTCCTTCGTGGCCCGCGAAGCAAGGTTGGCAAGCACGCGGTCCATGCGTTCGGCATAGGGACGCGCCGCTTGGGCTGCTTCCTGCGCGCGGCGCAGCTTCGCGGCCGCGACCATCTGCATGGCCTTGGTGATTTTACGCGTCGCCTTGACGGAGGCGATACGGTTGCGCATGTCTTTGAGTGAGGCCATGTCGATCTTCCGTAGGTTGGGTCGAGCCCTATCGCGAGACCCAACAACGTCTCGCTCAAGTAAGTGTCGGATCTCGTTCCTCGACCCGACCTACAAGAGTTACGTCAAGCGAACTGCTTCGCCACTGTCTCGACCACGCCCTTGAGCTTGGCCGCTGTCGCGTCCGACAAATCCTTACTGTCGCGGATATCCGTGAGGATCGCGGCATTCGTTCCGCGCAGGCTCGAGAGCAGGGCGTCCTCGAACGGCTTGACCTTGTTCAAGGGCAGCGGGTCGAGATGGCCGTTGACGCCCGCATAAATCACGCAGACCTGCTCTTCCATCTTGAGCGGCGAGAACTGGGACTGCTTGAGCAGCTCCGTCAGCCGCGAACCGCGGTTGAGCAACCGCTGCGTCGTCGCATCGAGATCCGAACCGAACTGGGCGAATGCCGCCATTTCGCGGTACTGCGCCAGCTCGCCCTTGATCTTGCCGGCGACCTTTTTCATGGCCTTTGTTTGCGCCGACGATCCGACGCGTGAGACCGAGAGGCCGACGTTCACGGCCGGACGGATGCCCTGGTAGAAAAGATCGGTCTCGAGGAAGATCTGGCCGTCGGTGATCGAAATCACATTGGTCGGGATATAGGCCGAAACGTCGTTGGCCTGGGTTTCGATGATGGGCAGCGCCGTCAGCGACCCCTTGCCGGCTGCGTCGCCCATCTTGGCGGCGCGCTCGAGCAGACGCGAATGGAGATAGAACACGTCGCCGGGGTAGGCTTCGCGGCCGGGCGGGCGGCGCAGCAGCAGCGACATCTGACGATAGGCGACGGCCTGCTTGGAGAGATCGTCATAGATGATGACCGCGTGCATACCGTTATCGCGGAAGTATTCGCCCATGGCACAACCGGCGAACGGCGCCAGGAACTGCATCGGCGCCGGATCAGATGCGGTCGCGGCGACGATGATCGAATATTCCAGCGCGCCGTTTTCCTCGAGTGCCTTCACGAACTGCGCCACGGTCGAGCGCTTCTGGCCGACGGCGACGTAGACGCAATAGAGCTTCTGGCTTTCGTCGGTGCCCTGGTTGACGGCTTTCTGGTTGAGGATCGTATCGAGCGCCACGGCGGTTTTGCCGGTCTGGCGGTCACCGATGATCAGTTCGCGTTGGCCGCGACCGATCGGGATCAGCGCGTCGATAGCCTTGAGGCCCGTTGACATTGGTTCATGCACGGACTTGCGCGGAATGATGCCGGGCGCCTTGACGTCGACGCGGGCGCGGCCTTCTGCCTTGATCGGCCCCTTGCCGTCGATGGGGTTGCCGAGCGCGTCGACGACGCGGCCGAGCAGGCCCTTGCCAATCGGCACGTCGACGATGGCGCCCGTGCGCTTGACGGTGTCGCCTTCCTTGATGCCGCGGTCGTCGCCGAACAACACGACGCCGACGTTGTCGGCCTCGAGGTTCAGCGCCATGCCGCGAACGCCGCCGGGGAATTCGACCATCTCGCCGGCCTGGACCTTGTCGAGGCCGTAAACGCGCGCGATGCCGTCACCAACGGACAGCACCTGACCAATTTCCGAGACTTCTGCTTCCTTGCCGAAATTTTTGATCTGCTCTTTGAGGATCGAGGAGATCTCGGCGGCCTTAATATCCATCAGCGGACCTCTTTCATGCGCATCTTAAGACTGTTGAGCTTGGTTTTGAGCGAGCTATCGATCATGCGGCTGCCCATCTTGACGATCAGGCCGCCGAGCAACGCGGGATCGACCTTGGTGTTGATTTGAACCCTCTTGCCGCCGGCCGTCCCGGTCAGAGTGTCGGTGAGCGCGATCATCTGCGCTTCTGTGAGCGGATGCGCCGACGTGACATCGGCGGTAACCTCGCCCCGATGGCGCGCAACGATCCCGCGGAACGCGGCGATGATGTCGCCCAGCGCAAACAGGCGCCGGTTGCGGGCAAGCAGCTTCAGAAAGTTCGACGTTAGAGGCGCGAGGCTGGCTTTGGCTGCGATCGCAGTAATGGCCTTGCCTTGTTCTTCGGCCGAGAACACCGGGCTGCGAACCATGCGGACCAAATCGGGGCTGGTTTCCAGCATCCTCTGGACGCGGCCCATCTCGTCTTCGACCTCGGCGAGCTTGCGCTCGTCATTGGCCAGGTCGAACAGCGCGGAGGCATAGCGCCCCGCCACGCTCGCCATGATTGGATCGTCGTTCGCCACGTCTGCCCGCTCTCGCCAAATGCCCCGTTTTGCTGGGAAACCAGCCATCCCTGCCTCAGGATCCGGCCGGTCCCTGGCTGGAAGCCCTGGAGGGCACCCAAGTGGAGGGAGGTTCAACATAAAGGAGCGCCGCACGCCGCTTCCGGCAACGACACTCCTGAAAGATGGCGACCACTTAGCACGGGCCTCCCTGGGGTTCAACCCAGCGCGTCAAGCCGGAATGCCGCATCAGGGCATTGTCAGGCACAAAGTGATTGCTCAGGCGATCTCGGCCAGGAGACATTTCAGCGTGCCGTAATCAAAACGACCATCCAGAGCCGCGTGCGCCGGACCCAGCTTGCCCGAGTCGACGGTGCCCAGGCGCTCAAAAACCTCTAAAATCTCGTCGATCGCCGCTTCATCGAGTTGCAAGACCTGCCGCGCTTCCAGAAGACCAGCTTCGATCGCTTCAGCGAAATGCCCCAATATGGTCGACGCCTCGAAGCCGCGTTCTTTGGCGATGGCCTCGTAGTCGCGACCTTCGAGGTGCAGCGCCAGTGTCTGGTTGACCGTCGCCGACAGCCGGTTCGCCAACAACGGATGCTTCTTGAACCGGCTGATGGCCTCGATCAGGGCCACGCCATAACGCGCAATCTTGCGATCGCCGAGGCCTGTGATGCCGGCGAGTTCGGCTGTCGTCATGGGCCGCTTCTGGGCCAACTCGACGATTGTGCGATCGTGGAAAATAACGAACGGCGACACATTGGCTTCCGCCGCCAGCTTGAGGCGCAGTGCCTTCAACGCCTGGAACACCGCCTCGTCCTCCGAGCCCAGCGCCTTGCGCGTTTCCTTGCGCGCCTGCTTACTGCTGCCGCGTTTGCCCGCTTCGGCGGCAGGCGGCTTGCGCATGGCAAAACGATCCTCGCCGCGCAGGATCGGGCGCGCCGTTTCAGTCAGCGCCAGCGTGCCGTGGCCTTCGTCATCGGCCTGCAGATGTCCCGCCGCCACGAGTTGCCGGAATAACCCGCGCCAGTCGGCCGCCGGCACGTCCCGGCCGATGCCATGCACCGAGAGGCGGTCGTGGCCGTTGCGCGAAATCCGGTCGTCGGTCTTGGCGGTCAGCACGTCGACGACATAGCCGACGCCAAAGCGCTGCCCCGTGCGATAGACCGCCGACAGCGCTTTCTGCGCCATCGTGGTGCCGTCGATGGTGGCGGGCGGCGTCAGGCAGTTGTCGCAGTTGCCGCAGGGCGGCGTATTTTCCTCGCCGAAATAGCCAAGCAGCGCCTGCCGCCGGCACGCGACCATCTCGGCCAAGCCGATCAGCGAGTCGAGCTTGCCGCGCTGCACGGCCTTGTGTGCCTCGCCAGCCTCCGATTGCGCCAGCCATTGGCGCTGCTGCACGATATCCTGCAAGCCATAGGCCATCCAGGCGCTGGCGGCCTCGCCGTCGCGGCCAGCGCGGCCCGTTTCCTGGTAGTAGGCCTCGATCGATTTCGGCAGATTGAGGTGGGCTACGAAACGCACGTCCGGCTTGTCTATCCCCATGCCGAAGGCAATCGTCGCGGCGATGATGAGGCCATCTTCCTTGAGAAAACGCTGCTGCACGGTGCGCCGCTCGTCTGAAGGCATGCCTGCGTGATAGGCGAGCGCGGTGCGGCCCTTGCGGGTCAGCCATTCGGCTGTTTCTTCGACGTTCTTGCGCGACAGGCAATAAACGATGCCAGCGTCGCCCGAATGCTCGCCATCGATGAACTGCCAGAGCCGTTCGCGGGCGCCGACCGAGCCCATCTCGGCGATGGTGTAGCGGATGTTCGGCCTGTCAAAGCTCGAGACGAACCGGTTGGCGCCGCCGAGGCGTAACTCGCTTGCAATCTCTTCGCGCGTTTTGGGGTCGGCTGTCGCGGTCAGCGCGATGCGCGGGACATCGGGGAACCGCTCGGCGAGCACACGCAACTGGCGGTATTCCGGCCGGAAATCATGCCCCCATTGCGAGACGCAATGGGCCTCGTCGATGGCAAACAACGCGATTTTTGCTTGGTCGAGCATCGCCAGCATGCGGTCCTGGACCAGCCGTTCCGGCGCGACGTAAAGCATATCCAGGCTGCCATCGAGCAGCGACGCCTCCACCGCCCGCGCGGCCTTGGCGTCCAGCGTCGAATTCAGGAACGCCGCATTGACGCCGAGTTCGCGCAGAGCATCGACCTGGTCCTGCATCAGCGCGATCAGCGGCGACACGATGATGCCCGTGCCGGGCCGGACCAGGGACGGAATCTGGTAGCAGAGCGACTTGCCGCCGCCGGTCGGCATCAGCGCCAGCGCGTCGCCGCCCTTGATGACGGTTTCGATGATTTGCGCCTGATGCAGCCGGAAGCTCTTGTAGCCGAACACGGTTTCCAGAACGCGGTGGGCATCGTCCATGTCGGGCACACGGGTCTGCGGAACTGGGATGCCGGAGGCGAAAGCCTCAGGCGCCCTCGCGTTTAAAGAGGGCTCGTCTAAAGGGGCGGCACGTCTGGTGGCGGCACGGCGGGCGGACATCAGATTGCACCGGCTGTTGATGATGGTGCAACCTAAGATGATTCGACCCGGACTTGGCCATCCCTATCGATGCCGGCCCCCGTTATGGCGGGGATTGCGTTCAGTTGCCGTTCAGGGCCACTGGCTCAGTGTAGGATCGGCGCGACAGTGCCGATCCCCGGACGGCGATTTGCCGCGCGGTTAAAATGCGCGGCGACCGGGTATCATACAATTCGGTCGGGGGCATAAATGGCGGCCACTATGGGGACAAGAATGACCACGCGTTGCCGGCTTGGGGCCTTGAAGTTTGCCGCACTCTTTGGCGCAAGCCTAGTCCTGTCGCTCGTGGGACCGTTACCATTCGCGCCCGCAAACGCCCAGGCGAACTGCGAGTGGTACGCCAAAACGGCCCTGAAGCAGCAGCAGGATAACGAACTCCTGAAATGCGGTTTCAAGGGCGACGCCTGGAGCACCGACTTCAAGGCCCATGCCGTTTGGTGCGAGAGCGTCCCGCCGGATGCCTGGAAAGAGCAGGCCAAGAAGCGGGAACGAGAGCTAGCAGCCTGTGCCAAAAAATAGGTTCTCCCTCGCTGCCTGCAACAAGGGCGCTGCTCCGGCGCTAACGATTTTGTTGGCCCAGCGACACGGCGTGCGGCTAAAACAACCGCAACGTCGTACCTCCGGGGAAAGCATCATGAAGCGGATCGCTGTCGTCGTTTTACTCGCACTTATCGGATTCTACGCCGCCTGGCCTGCCTGGTCGGGCTACCGGATAAAGACCGCGATCGAGACCGAAAACGAGCCTTTACTCGAATCCAAGATCGAGTTCCCGGCAGTTCGCGGCGCGCTCAAACCCTTGGTCACGGCCGAGTTGGAACGCACGATCGCCCAAGCGTTGAAGGATGCCGGTCCCCTCGGTGGATTGATCGGCGGGCAACTCAAGGGCGATATGGTCGGCCGCATGGTCGATAGCGTGATGAACAGCATCGTCACGCCAGCCAACGTCATCAAAATTGCGCACGACGGCAAGAACTTGAAGGAGTCCGTCGAGAAGGTGGTCAAGGAGCAGTTGGGCGGCCTCGGTGGGGGATTGGGCGGGGTCTTGGGTGGCGGCCGCAGCGGCGGTAGCGAGGGTCAGAAGCCAGCGGGCGGGCTCGGTGGCTTGGGCGGTGTTCTAGAGAAATTCGGCAAGCGCCCGACGGGCGGTGGTGAGCCGGGTAAGGCGCCCGAGGCCGAAACCAAGCCGGCACCATCATCGGGACAAGCCGGCGCGACGCCGGCCAAACGCAGCTTCGGCCTTTCCAACATCAAGCGGGTTTCGATCAACAGCCCCGTCAGCTTTTCGGTCGGCGTGGCCCGCAAACCCGAGGCGACGGAGCCGGATGTCACGGCCGAAATGCGCTTCACCGGTTTTGACTGGAAAGTCGTCAGCCTGATCCCTCGGCTTGAGGCGGCGACACAGTAGCGACACCGCTGGCATTCGCCGGTCCGGTGGATTTCTGTGCCGCGACATCCGGTTCGTGTATTCTACCCAAATCGAAAAGTCAGATTGAACATCGGGGCCGCCCTGCGGCTGCCGTGCCGGTTGTGATCGGCGACCCATTACAGGAGCAGGCGCCATGCCGATGAATGCCAACGAGATCGAGATCCTGATCCGGGCCAAGCTGCCGGACGCCAAGGTGGAGATCAAGGATCTCGCGGGTGACGGCGACCACTATGCAGCGCACGTGATCTCGGCGTCATTCAAGGGCAAGACGCGGGTGATGCAGCA